>JAYEIP010000286.1:0-6621 GCA_034660155.1 Actinomycetota bacterium
AAAAAATCAAACCCTATGATACTCAGTAAAAACCTACATAAGATGACAAATGTCATGGCAGAGACTGATATGGTATCTCAAGGTGGTCGGCTCGGCATCCACCTGGATAACGGTCGCCTCTGGTGAGATCTTCCGGCCATACCCGGTGCGAAAATCCCAGTCGACCCCCAGGGCGAGGACTAGATCTGCTCCGGCAAAGGCCTGTGACCTCGTCCGGTTGCCGAGGAGTGGGTGTCCGAATGGGAACGCTCCCCGAGCCCCGCTGTTGACATAGGTGGGTGTTCCCGTCATTTCTGCAAGCGCGACCAGCGCCCCGGCGCCTGCTCCGCGGAACCCGCTACCGGCAAATATCACAGGACGTTCGGCTGCTGCGAATGTGTCTGCAATCCGGGTCACGACGTCGGGGTCGGCGCCCATCGGCTCCATCGGCCGGTAATTGTGGGGCAACTCGGTTGAGGCGGCAATCGTGCCTGCCTGCACATCGAGCGGGATATCGAGAAACACCGGCCCACCCCTTCCCGCGAAGGCATGGCGTGCGGCGATCGCAACGTACTCAGCCAACCTGGCGGTCTCCCACGCCGTCGTCGAGAGGCGGGTGATGGAGCGAAACAACTGCGGGTGGTCCATCTCCTGCAATCCACCGGTGTGTTCCTGGGAGATCGGGTGACGGCCACCGAGGATCAGCATCGGTGTGTTGGAGTAGTGGGCGTTCATCGCGGCAGTGATGGTGTTGGTAACCCCGGGAGCGGCGGTTACCGCGACTACTCCGAGCTTGCCGGTCAAGCGTGTGTAAGCCTCGGCGGCGTGTGCTGCTGTTTGCTCATGGCGGACATCCACGATGTTGATACCTTCGAGCACGCATCCATCCAGGATGGGAACGATGTGCCCGCCCGTTAGGGCGAAGATGGTGTCGACACCCTCGTTCTTGAGCGCGCGCGCTAACAGTTGCCCGCCATGGATCTTGTGCATCACAGATCCCAGTCGGTGAACAATTGTGGATGTAGGTTGAAGAGTCGCGGTTGAAGCAGGAATGCCAGCGTGCCGGTGCTGTGTGGCGCGTCGTCCCACCGGGAAATCGGCAGGTCGACAGCGGCGACGGTTGCTGTCTTGATCTGGACCGCTGCACCCGTCAGTGCATGAACCAGATAGCCCCATGTGGGCTGATGTCCCACCAGCATGAGTCGTTCGACATCGTCAGGAGCGCCGGCAGCAATCTCGAGTGCTCCGGCGGGCGAAGTGCCGTACAGCTCGTCGAACTCGACGGTTGCCGCGCGCCACCCCCCGGCTTCGCTTGCAAGGAACGCCGTCTCGGTCGCTCGCACCGCAGAGGAGGTGTAAATGAGGTCAGGAACCTCGCCGATGTTGGCCAACACCTTTCCCATTGTTATCGCGGCACCGGTACCGCGTTTGTTGAGAGGCCGCTCATGATCGGAAGGCGCCCCGGCTTTCCAATCAGACTTTGCATGTCGCAGAATCAGGAGACGTTTCATGGGAATGCACAATACCGCGCTAGATCGGGCGGACGACGGCCATAATACGCCCATGATGCCCGTTCCGGTTCGCGCAGTTGACAGCAACGGGCCGGTGTAGCGGCTCTATGAGGACGAGGGGTTCACCCGAACTCGCGATGAGGAGATTGTGCCGGGTATGTGGATCGCATATTTCACAGCAGAAGGTGGGCAATGACAGGACGCAAACGGCGCGGTAGCGAGTTGGTCGGCGACCAACTCGAGCCGGGCGAGTCGATGATCGTCCAGCTCAATGGCGTCGTTGCCGGCTTCACTCGTTGGTCGGGACTCGGGGGCATCGTCGGCATTGTCGTTGCCCTCAGCGTTCCGCGGTTGTTGGATCTGCCGTTCATGTTGGGGATGCTTTCGATCGTGGTGGTGCTGGGACTCGTATTCACCACTATTTACTTCGTCGTGGGGCGACCGCTGGCGCAACGCAACGACCCGCCGCTCAATAGCCCGTATCTGGTTTTGGTGCTCACCGACCGTAGGGTTCTCCTGTTGGATCGTGCCCTGGGGGCCGACCTCCCGGACCTCGTCGAGAGCACCAACACTCAAGATGTCAGCACCATTCGCTATGGAAAGGCCGGACCCCTGGTTCCCCAACGTCTCGGATTCGTGATCAATGGGACCGAGCGCAGAGAGTTCGAGTTCCCCCGGTCAGAGCCGGTGAAGACGTTTGTCGACAACTTCGCCGGTTGAGTCGGACCGCTATCCGCCGGCGGCCCAGGCCAGAAGCAATTGTCCCCCGAAATACAAGGGCAAGCCGACCATCCGATTGATGAGTCCCGGCCACGCGAACCGATCGCGAGCAACCCCGAGGTCGGACAGGTAGAAAGCGATTGCCCCGGCCAGGATTCGCCAGTCGGCATCTGCTGTATTAGTCGACACCGCCGTCGCGACCATGGTTGTGATCACCGCCATATAGGCAATGACCGGGATCTTCAACTCCCTGGGTACGGTTGGGAGCAACCAGGTAGCGATGGGGATGGCGACCACAACCATTCCCAGCATCGGGACGAAGAATTGCTCGCCCAGGCCCCTGTTGGCGAACGCCATGATGTAGGCGATGTGGCCGGCCAGGAATGCAGCGAGCCCCGCTACAAACGGGGTTCGACCGTTGTAACTGAGGAACAGGTCACCCAACCACGACAAGGTCAACCCGACGATCATGATGACACCAAAAGTGGTGTCGAGGGCTCCTACGGCAAATGCGACGGCAACGAAGCCTGATGACGCCAGCATCTTTGGAAGCCGTCGTCGTCGCGGGGCACGTACTTCCGCGTACAGCAGAGTGGCAACTGCCGCCAGACAAATGATGGTGAATATCCATGCCACAGCCACACGTTAGAAGCCTGATTCGAAATCGTAGGTACCCGGTGTCATGGTGCCGGAGTGCTCGATCTTGGGTTGTGGGGCCGTCTTCAATAAAGTGGGCTCGCAAACCCCAGGAGGTGCAGTGGCCCTTTCATCCGAACTCGAAACGGCATTCAACGATCAGGTAACCCTTGAACTTGCCTCAGCCCACCAATACCTGGCCTTCTCGGCCTGGCTGGAGGCCGAAGGCCTGCCGGGCATGGCGGGCTGGATGAAGGCTCAGGCAGGCGAAGAGAACGAACATGCGATGAAGTTCTATCAATTTCTCATCGACCGCAGTGCACGGGTCAGGCTCGGCGCCCTTCCCGAGCCGCAGGCCGACTTTGATGACGTCATCGATGTGTTCCGTGGCGCCATGGCCGCCGAACAGCATGTCACCGCTTCCATCAACAATCTGTACGCCGCCGCAACAGATGCCCGCGACTTTGCCTCGTACCCGCTCCTCGACTGGTTCGTCAATGAGCAGATCGAAGAGGAAGCAACCGTCCAGCAGATCCTCGACGACCTGGATCGCACCTCCGGTATGGGCCACGCCCTCCTCATGCTCGACCGCGAACTAGGCGCCCGTGCCTCCCAAGGAGCCGCAGAGGAGTAGCCCTAAATATCAGTACCCCGGAGTCCGCAAAGCGAACTCCGGGGTCTCTACAGGTGTCCGAGACGCGTCGCCCAGTCTTCGCGGTCTCTACAGCCGCTCGACGATGTAGTCAATCGCGTTGGTGAGCGTGTCCAGGTCTTCCGGGTCGATATTGGGGAACATCGCGATCCGCAATTGATTGCGGCCTAGTTTCCGATATCCCTCAGTGTCGACGATCCCGTTCCCCCGCAGCACCGCGGCAATGGTGTCCGCGTTGAAGTCGTCGGCGAAGTCGATGGTGGCCACATTGGTGCTGCGTTTGGCAGGGTCGTTGACGAACGGATAGGCGTACGCCGAAGCCTCGGCCCATTCGTAGATGGTTTTCGATGAACGTCCGCATCGCTCGACAGCCCACTCAAGGCCACCCATCTCGAGCATGGCATCGATCTGGCTGCGGAGTAGGAACAGCGTCGACAGCGCCGGTGTGTTGGTCGTCTGATCCTTCAACGAGTTGTTGACGGCAAGTTGCAACGAGAGGAATCCAGGAATCCACCGATCTGTGGAGTCGATTTGTGCGATGCGGTCGAGACCCGCGGGTGAGCACAACGCAATCCAGAGCCCACCGTCGGCACCAAACACCTTTTGTGGCGAGAAATAGTAAACGTCGAACTGCTCCGGGTCCACGCCCATGCCACCTGCGGCCGAGGTTGCGTCGACGGCGACGATCCCATCCGCGTCTGGTCGAATGATGGGCATCATCACCCCGGTCGTTGTCTCGTTGTGTGTCAGTGCGTACAGATCGATTTCGGGGTTCGGCACAGACTCCGGGTAACTACCCATTTCCGATGAGATGACTTCCGGCGCGGCAAGGTGCGGCGCACCACCGACAACTTTGGCGAACTTGCCGGAGAACTCACCAAAATCGAGGTGCTGGCTTTTGTGGTCGATCAAGCCGAAGGTAGCGCTGGCCCAAAATGAGGTGGCACCACCGACACCCAATATCACTTCGTAGCCGTCGGGGAGGGAGAACAAATCCTTCATCCCGTTGCGAATGGCGCCGACGACGGAGCGCACCGCCGGGCGACGATGACTTGTTCCCATGAAGCTGGAGCCGGTTACCCCCAATTCAAGGAGGCTCTCGGTTCGAACCTTTGATGGGCCCGACCCGAATCGGCCGTCTGCCGGGATGAGTTGTGAGGGGAGTTGTATCGATGGAATATTCGACATTGGGTACCGCCGATTAGTGTGCTTGCGATCTTCTAGAAGGAGAGTAGAACAATGTGTGCGGTCGGCCCAGAAGGCATCTCCCGCCGCGCTGCCGAGGTAGCGGAATCAGCCACGATGGCGATCACCGCTAAGGCTAAGGCATTGCGTGCAGCGGGCGAACCAGTGATTGGATACGGGGCAGGCGAGCCCGATTTTCCGACCCCGGATCACATCGTTGCTGCCGCCGTCGAGGCAGCCCGTGACCCCAAGATGCACAAGTACAGCCCGGCTTCGGGTCTTCCCGAACTGCGTGAGGCGATTGTCCAAAAGACCATTCGAGATTCCAGCTTTGCCACCGAACTGCAGCATGTGGTCGTGACCAACGGTGGCAAGCAAGCCGTTTATCTGACCTGCCAGGTGTTACTCGATGCAGGTGACGAAGTGTTGCTGCCGGCGCCGTACTGGGTTACCTACCCCGAGGCGGTGAAGTTGGCCGACGCAGTTCCTGTCGTAATCCCGACTGACGACAGCACCGGATACCGGGTGACCGTCGAGCAGTTGGAAGCTGCCCGCACCCCCGAAACCAAAATGCTGATCTTTGTGTCTCCGTCGAATCCGACAGGTGCGGTCTACACACCGGATGAGGTGCGTGCCATAGGCGAGTGGGCGGTCGAACACGACATCTGGGTTATGACCGACGAGATCTACGAGCACCTCGTTTACGGCAAAACCCGGTTCTCCTCGTTACCGGTCGAGGTACCGGAGTTAGCGGAGAGGTGTGTGATCGTCAACGGTGTCGCCAAGACCTATGCCATGACTGGCTGGCGGGTAGGGTGGCTAATCGGTCCGGAATCTGTGGCCAAGGCGGCGGGCAAGCTGACCGGGCACATGACGAGTAACGTCTCGAATGTGAGCCAGCGGGCCGCGCTGGAGGCGATTTCGGGTCCGCTCGATTCAGCATTGGCGATGCGCGCTGCCTTTGATCGGCGTCGTCGCACGATGCACACCATGCTGAACGATGTCGAGGGCGTTGTGTGCCTCGAGCCGGAGGGCGCCTTCTATGCGTTCCCGAACATGACGGGTCTGCTCAATCGAGATCTCGGTGGCCGGAGGGCGACCACGACTCTCGAGTTGGCGAGTCTGGTGCTCGACGAGATCCAGGTTGCATTTATTCCAGGGGAGGCGTTTGGTGCGCCCGGCTACGCCAGGTTCTCGTTTGCGCTTGCCGATGAGGACCTCGAAGAGGGTCTCCAGCGGCTGCAAGTGCTGGCTGCGGGTTAGCGGAAGCGATCCAGCTCGACTACCACATCGGCCCACGGAGCGCCGTCGGTGTCGATGAGGTCCATGTGATCGACATCGGTGAGCTCGTGATAGCTGACGCTGTCGCCCGCCTTGGTCGCTTTCGCTGCATAGTCGCGGCTCATCTCCACAGGGACTGCGTCGTCGCAAGTCCCATGAAAGATGATTTGGGGCACATTTAGCGGTATCAGCTCGGCGGGCGAGGCGGTCGCAAAACGGTTAACGCCGTCGTCCGGTGTGCGTCGAATGAACTCCTCGACAGCTCCTTCTCCCAGATCCTGATGGTAAGCGGCGATCAGATCGGGCACCGGGGCAAGAGCAACGACAGCGAGCAGCGGGACTTTGGGCTCGGGGTGAGGGATTCCGTCCACAAGTGGTGGCCGCGCCGCCGACCAGAGTGCTAGGTGCCCGCCCGCCGAGTGCCCAATCGACACGACCCGGCCGAGATCGAGCGAGTATCCCGTGGCAATCTTCGCGAGGTGATCGATACCAGTGGCGACATCCTCCATCGTAAGAGGCCAGCCGCCGCCCCCGCCGACCCGGTGGTACTCGATGTTCCATGTTGCCCAGCCACGACTCGTCAGGTCGATGGCGATGCCATCCATCAGATCTCGTGTCCACGGATCACGCCAGAACCCACCATGCAACAAGACCGCT
>JAYEIP010000287.1:0-6605 GCA_034660155.1 Actinomycetota bacterium
CCGTAAAAGGCACAGAGGCCGGCCTGGCAATCATGTCACCCGACGGCGCAGGCAGTAGAGGATGACCGGATAGGAGAACCGCGCCCTATCAGTCCCCCCTTTGGGAGTTCGCAAAGCGAACTCGGGGCCTGAGCAGGTTTCCCAACCGCGAAGCTGCGCCAGGGTGTTAACACCTCGCCCTATCCGCTACGGCGCATCTAGATCCCAAAGATCAACTGGCGTAGTCGTACCCGACTCGTCTCGTATGTCTCGAGATCCATCCGCATTGAACCGAGACGGAGACCGCGCATCTGATCGCCGTGGCGAGTGGCGACCCTGATGACGCCATCATCATGCTCGAGCGCACCGAGACCGAGGCATTGACCTGATTCGTTCTGCACTCCAACGAGCATCCCCTCGAGACGTGACATGTCGAATGCCTCCGGCAGTGTCGGGGCAAATACTGAGGAGTGGACCCGCCAGCGCTGTAGATTCGGCTCGAACGCAGCCCGGAACGACTCGATGAGCCGTGAACGCTGTTCAAGCGGTCCGATTACCTGCAGGCCTGGTGGCGGTTCCGATTTGGCAACACGAGCGCCAAGAAAGCGACGCAGCATGCCGATGCCCGGCTCAAGCTCCTCACCGCGCTGCATCGCAATGATCAGATTCGGGTCGCACAACTCGGTGATGTGATAGGTGAGCGTTTGGCCGACTACACCAGATACAACGCTGCTGGTATCGAGCACGATGAAGTCGGCGCCCTGGCGGGCCTCTTCGATCAGCTTCGCAGTGGCCACCACATGAGGAAGCACAACCCCCTGGGGTTGTGTCGATCCGACGAAGCGCATCGAGTCGGCTCGGGACAGATCATCGAGATCCGCCTGGGAACGCACCCACCGGAGACCAACGCAGGCAGGGGCCCCGACCGCAGAAACTGCGACGTCCGAGTCGACAAATGCAACGGAACGGCCAGCATCGAGGGCGTCACGAAGCAACAAACGCGCCATCGTCGTCTTGCCGGTGTTGGCGGCCCCCATAACCATGACCACGCCACGCTCACCGATAACCCGCTCCCGCATTGAGGCATACGGCTCAGTCTGCTCTACCAATGGCCCTCCTGCGACAATCCTGTTGATTCGATTCTATGCCCGACCACTGCCGGTCCCGCCGTTGGCGACCCCACGCCGTTTGGCACGCACTCTCTTGCCGAATCGCTGCACCCTCGGCTGAGAGTGGCTCGGCGATGATCTATCCGATGTCCATGGCGCATAAGGTGCCATCGTGATCTGAGCGAGCGCCAACAGCACCACGTCGTAGTTGACCCTCCACCCGGCGTAGTCCCGCCAGGCCTGATCCTGATCTGGCTTCAAAGCAATTCCGGCGGCAGCCATCTGCTCCCATGCCTCGTCGAATTCCGAACGACTGATTGAGATCGGGTCGTCGGGACCAACTTCGTGGTCGAATTCGATGCCATAGAAATCTGCAAGCCTTCGCAGAGCCAGGAACCCTGACCTAATGCATACACCGGCCGGCCCCACGGCGACGCCCTCGAGGCATGAGGCATACAGCGATCCGGCATCAAGCACCGTCCCCGACGCGGTTACCCACGAGCGTTGTGGCTGGGGTGACCGGAAGAAAGCCAGGATCGGGAAAGACGCGTGTGATTCCTCGATCTCGGCAAACCAGCGTTCCCAATCAAGCCAGGTGCTGCTCATGTCGTCGATCCAGCCGATCCGGCTGTGCCTCACCAACATCTCGACGGCCGATGGTGGGTCGCCTGCTCTTACTTCGAGGAGGGCTACTTGTGTCTCGCGACGGACGAAGGCAGCATAAATCGAAGGGAGGAACGTGATCAATAGTGCCACGAGGATCAAACCCCAGCCCGCTTCCGTAAACGCCAACACTCTCTGCGTCAGAGTCTCGGCGGGGACGAAACCGAGTGTCGTCAATGACGATCCGCTCAGCGAGATTGCATCACTGAACGATGACGTGTCGAGTGACCAAAACATGAGCGAATAGGCGACACCGATCAAAAAGAGCCATGCGATTGGCAACGCCAGCAAGCTCACCGGCCCGAACAGCGCCATGACCCGGTCCCGAACCGCAAAATCGGTTGTCTTGACCAGGCGGATCTGGAACAGCCGACGGGTCGACCGGAAGGTCCAACGGCTGATTGCCACCTGAGCGCTGCGCGGCAGCACCGTGGTTCTGATGGCCGAGACGACCGTCCACAATGCGATGCCAACACCAACGACGAACACGAGGGTTCTCACAATGATCACGAGCCAAACCGTACACCAGGCTGGATCGCGCCGCTACGCGCTAGGCGCCCCCCTACTCCCGGCTGACGCCGGCGGTGCTTTTCCCCCAGAGGGGGGACTGATTGGCACCGCTTGCGGAACTCTTGCCACTCCCTCGCGGGGGAGGAGGGCGGGGATCACTACCAGGGCGGTGATCGCGGCCGTCGACATGGCCACCCACATGATCATCGAGATCTGGGGATGGATCTTCAGCGGCGATAGCCAAAGAGCGGAGAGCGCGATCGCGATGCCCAATGCGTTGGCGACGATGGGGCGGCCCGCCCGGTCGATGGCGCGTAGGACATAACCATCACCGTCACGACGCGCATAGTCAATCGCGGCGATGAAGTGGATGGCGTAGTCGATACCGACACCGATGACGATGCCGGAAACGACTGCGGTCAGCAGGTTCAGCTGGATCCCCGAGATTGCGATAAACCCGAGCATCACCATGATCGTGAGCGCCACCGGGATCAGAGAGACGACAGTTTCGCGGATTCGCCGGTAAGCCACCGCAAGCATCACCGCCACCAGCAGGAACGCCACCGCCAGAGATATCACCTGGGCGCGCAGCACCAGGCGGGCAATCTCGTCCCAAACGACCGGCATCCCGGTGAGGTGCCGTATCTCCGGTGTCTCATCCGCGAATGCCAGCCAGGACTGAAGATCGTCCGTGCCGAACCCGGAAGGAAGCAGCATGAAGCGCAAACCGTCGCTGCTCACCATGATCCCGACGGGTAAATCCACGTCGCCGGCGAGAACAGCGTCGAGCTGCCCGGCCGGCATCGATCCTACAAAGTCCGCCACTGAGAAGACCTCGCGCACCCCCGAAAGTTCCTCGAGGTCGGCCGAGATTGCCGCAAGCCGTTCCAATTGGCCGGCACCCTCGGCGGGATCAAAGACGAACTCCCCCATCAGAGGGGTCGCCCCACCGAATAGCTCCTCCGTCTTCTCGAACGCAACTCTGACCGGGTCGTTGTCTTTGAAGAAGAAGAGCTGATCGGGATTCACATCCAACCGGGGCAGCGTCACCGCAGAAAACGCAAGTAGACCAAGCGTGATGACCACCGCGGGTCGGCGAGTCCGCACGAGCGCCTTGAGACCCCGAGTGACCCGGGGGCCGATGAGCGCCTGGTGATGGCGGGCTTCGATCTCCATCCGGCTGAGCAATGCCGGCAGCGAAAAGAACGAGATGATCCCGGCGAAGGTGATGCCGATGGCGGTGAATAGCCCGAGTTGCCGAATCGGCTGGACATCGGTGGCGACAAGCGACAGAAACCCTGCAGCGGTGCTGATCGTGGTGAGGATCATAGGGATCCCAACGTGGGCCAGCGCAGAGCGCACCTGATCCACCCGATCATCGTTCCCGGCTTCCTCCTGGAAGTGGGTTACAAAGTGCAGGCCATCGGCGGACCCCATCACGATCACAAAAATGGGAACGATCACAGTCACGATGTCGATCTCGATGCCCAGACCGAAAATGAGCCCAAAGGTCCAAATGGCACCCAGGGCCGCGGGAATGAGAGCGATGATGCTGAGCCTGCGGTCACCAATGGTGGCGAAGAAGGTAGCGATCAGCAGCAGCATGACCACGGGTGGGATCAGAAGCAGGAAGACCGACAGAACGTCGATCACCGTTGCGAAGACAACGGGATTGCCGGAGAACGTGAGTTCGAGACCATCGGGCACCGCGACGTCGTCGACCCGCCTTGCCACCGAGAGCGAGTCGCCCTCCGGTACGACCATCATCAGCGTATGGCGCCCATCCTCGCTAAGTAACAACGAAACCACCGGGCTCTGCTGGAACAACTGGTCGATCGTCTCTTGTGGTGCAAGTTGCACCATCGACGCGTCGAAGGGCCCCCCGGTAATCGGGTTCTCATCTGGGATGATCGAAGCGACGGCGGCAACACCATCGACATCCGCAATCTCATCGCGCAACCGGACCAGCGCGGACAAACCATCTTTCGACTGGAACGTCTCCCCCTCATCCAGGGATACCACGACATTGATGGGATCAGCGGCCTGATACTTGTCCTGCAGAGCCTGAAAGGTCTCACCCGTGTCGTTGCCTTCAAGCACGAACGAGGCCACATCGCCATTGAAGTCCATCCGGAAGAGCATCGACAGGGCAACCAGTGTCACCAGCCCGGTTGCTACCAGGATCCTGCGCGAGTGCTTGACGATTATCCGGGCGATCCGGTCCACGTTGACCTCCCTAGACGGAGGTTAGCTCTATCGCTCCGGAGACACGTTCGCGGCGGAGACGACCTCGTCGAGCCAGGCGGTGAACATCCTGTGGGCCCGTTCTGCATTCTGGGTATCACCAGTGGCCAGCAACTGGAGCACCCCATCGGGGTCAATGCCTGATTCCTCGAGCTTGGCGCGACCGAACCCGGCCACCCATTCGCGGACCGTCGCAGCCGACACCTCCGGGTGTGATTGGACCGCCACAGCAGAGCCGAGACGAAACGCATGTGGGAAGCGGCCGCTGGTGACCAGGACCTCTGCACCCGGAGGTGCGTCCCACGTGTCGCCGTGGAAGGATAAGACCGGCTCGGCAAGGGTGCTCAGCACCGGATCAGTCCGACCCTTGAGGACGACCTCGAGGGGTGCGAACTCCACCTCCATCTCATCCGCGGCGTAGGCCATCCCTCCAAGAGCATCCGCAAGCATCTGGCAGCCGAGGCAGATCCCCAGCACCGGAATATCGCTACCGACCGCCTGCCGGAGCAACTCCTTCTCTGACGCGATGAAATCAAATTTGTCCTCGTCGTACGCACCCATGGGCCCGCCAAGGGAGACGACACCGCTCACTGTATCGACGCTCGGCAATTCGTCGCCTGCATGGAGCCGGATAACGATGCTCGGAAGGCCAGCATGCTCTATGGCGTCACCGAGGTACCCGGCAGGGGCTATCGCATCGTGTTCGAGGATGGCGATTGGTTTCATGACGCCAAACTACCTCGTCCGATAGTCGTGCCGCAGCGACCGCCGCATCACCTTTGCCGACGCCGTACGAGGCAACACATCCACGATGACGATATCCGCGATCTTGAAGAGTGGATTGAGCCCGACCCGGATCCGTTGTTGCATTGTCACCATCAATTTCTGTCGATCTGCCTCGCCATCGATCACGACGTACATCACGAGCTTGCTCGGACCACCTCCTGGTGGTTCGACGCCGATCGCGGCAGACTCTCGGAGGCCGGGCGAGCCCAGGACCGCTCGTTCGATTTCCGCTGAACTGACCTTGATCCCACCCAGGTTCATCGCGTCGTCAACCCGGCCCTGGGTCCGGTAGTGCCCGTTGGCAAGCTGCTCGATGTGGTCACCGTGGCGACGCAGGACTACCCCAAACGAAGGTGTTCCGGCGTAATAGACCTCGTAGTGGTCCCGGTTCAACAACTCAAGCGAAAGGCCAATAGCCGGAGGCTCGATGAAAAGCTCACCGCTGGTTGCCGGGTTTCCGTCCTCATCGAGAATTTGGACACCGCCGCCCAGGGTCGGCGTAGTGAAGGTGGCCGGGATGCATGGATGCAGGACGGTGCAGCCCATATATCCGCCGGCCAATTCCGTGCCGCCGATGTAGTCAATTATTGGCTTGTTGCCCGCGAGGTCCATCAGATAGGCCATGTCTGTCGCGTTCGATGCTTCACCGGTGGAGCTGAATAGCCTGATCTTGGACCAATCGCACGTCTCTGCGATACCCGACGCTCGCCAGGCAGCGACCAGCGATGGCACTACCCCGAGGACAGACACTCCCGCATCCTCGACGAACCGCGGGAAGTCGGGATGCGTTGGCACGTCGTCAAAAAGGGCCATGGTGGCGCCGTTAACAAGGCTCGCGTAGATCAGCCACGGTCCCATCATCCATCCGAGATTGGTGGGCCAGGCGACGACATCGGTCGGATGGATGTCGTGGTGGTAGTGACCATCGGATGCGGCTTTGATCGGCGCAATGTGTGTCCATGGAATGGCCTTTGGATCTCCGGTCGTGCCCGACGAGAAGAGGATGTTGCTGTAGTCACCCGGGTCCCTCGCTACCGCATCAAACTCGCTCTCATCCGACAAGAATTCGGTCCAGGTGAGATCTGCGGGCCGGGTCCGGACGTCGGCCCCCGTATCGACAACGATGACACGACCGATACCGGCCTCAACAACCTTCTCGTACATTGGCAATGTCTTACCCGCCCGGCGGATGACGTCCTGGGTTATGGCCAGATCTGCGCCCGCGATTCGGATGCGGGTCCCGATCTCTTCAGGCGCAAAGCTGTCGGCGACCGAGACCACTACCGCACCGGAAAGCACTATTCCCAGATACGC
>JAYEIP010000288.1:0-6604 GCA_034660155.1 Actinomycetota bacterium
CAAGAACACCGCAGAACAAGAACCGTATGTGCAGTGCGTTCCAGGTGCCCGCCAGGTGCCTAGGACCCGCCATGGGTCGGGTCCGTTGGGCGAATCCACTGGGTCTCAGTACATCCCCGATGGGTCTGAGGAACCAGAGGTCGACGGATCGACACCGTCCCTGACCACGCGGGATCGAGGCGGGGCCCGTTTGAGCTTGCTGCGCAGAACCGGGAGCTCGCCGGATACACAATCAGGCATCGTGGCAGTTCGCTTCACGCACTGCCACTTCGTCGTTGTACGAGATACGAGGCGGGGCCAGGCCGCCCGCGGCCGCCACCAATGCCACACCACCGCGTGCGATTGGGGCTGTTTGCCTCTAGCCCGTCTGATCCCGGACCAGGAGGATGTCACGAGGGCATTTCGAGATGAGATGCTCGTGAAGTCTGGAAGGAAAGTGAGCCATGAAGATAGCCAAGAGCGGCGGCCTATTTGTCGTCGTTGCCGTATTGATGCTCATACCCGCTGCTGCGCTCGGCGCCGGCGTGTTCAACGATGTGCCCGCGGGGCACACGTTCGAGGCCGACATCGAATGGTTGGCTTCGGTCGATGTCACGCGGGGATGCAACCCGCCGGCGAACGACCTGTACTGCCCAGATGACGCGGTGACTCGAGGCCAGATGGCGGCGTTTCTGCACCGACTCGCGGACAACGTGGTCGATGCCGCGACGGTCGATGGTCTCAACGCTGCCGACGTCGTCTCCGTCTATGGGGTGACGCTAGGCGAGTGGGATGACTTTTTCTTCGCCGGGATGGGGTCGATCCTTTCGGACACGATCGACGCCCCCGTCGATGGCTTCTTCCACATCACGGCGTCTGTGTCAGCCGGCGACGACAACACAATGGCCGGCACCGGTGCACTTGTTGTGGCGGTGGACGTGGACGATGTGACCGTGACGACTGAGGCATTGGTGTGGTTCAGCGAGTGCACCTTCCCGTCAATTAGCTGTGGTGACGACACGGTCACGCTCACTGCAGTAGTGCCGGTCACAGCGGGGTCACACGACATCGATCTGATGGCCATCGAGAACGGGTTCGGCAGTCACCTCCACGGTCGATCGATCTCGACGATCTTCACACCGTTCGGTTCCACAGGCGCCGGCTAGCGCGAAGCATCGCGTCCCTGACGTCGCTGCTGTATACGCGGGAGGGGCACCCCAGCGAGCGCGCCGTCACCGCAGCGACACCATCGCACCGCGCCGGGTGCCACAGGACTGGATAGGCACACTTGATCGTCCAGCCGATTGACCGTGCTGATGGCTTGCCGAGGACAACAGTGTGCGTCGCACAGGTGCCCTCCAGGTGCCATTCGGCGAACCCACTACATCTCAGTACATCCCAGTACGTCTCACAGACCCAACGAAATGGGAGGCCAATCTGCCCTCAACCACCACAAACCCAACAACGACCACTGATTGTGCTCGAGAGCTGGGTGGCCTTCGCGACAGGGGCCTAGATATACCACACGAATCGCGTATATACTCGTCGTATGAGTAAGCATCTGGTCGATATTGACGAACAGGCATTGAGCGCCGCTCGTGCCGAACTCGGAACGGTCACGCTGAAGGACACAGTCAACACAGCACTACGTACGGCAGCCGCCGGACGTGATCCCCGTGTTGCCGAGGCACTTGACATCCTGGCCAAGGCCGAACTCGCAGACCGCACCGAGGCGTGGCGTTGAGCCATCTGCTCGACACAAGCGTATTGACTCGTCTGGGTGAACCGTCGGTAAGAGGAGTAATCGAACCGCTTGCCACCATTGGTCGTGCTGCCCGCGCTGGCATCAGCGATCTCGAGATCGGCTACTCGGCACGGAACGCAGGAGAATGGGATGACTTCGTTGGCGCGCTCGATGCCTTCGTGCTGGTCGAGACCACCGCCCAACACCTACAGCGGGCACGGCAGGTGCAACGGCTGCTCGCCACCAAGAGCCAACGGGGCCGCAAGGTCCCGGACTTGCTGGTCGCCGCTGCTGCAGAGCAGGAAGGCTATACCGTGCTCCACTACGACGCTGACTTCGATCTCATAGCTTCCGTGACGGGACAACCATGCCAATGGGTTGTGCCGCCAGGCAGCGTCGACTAGCCAACAACCGCGCAGAGGCTCCTCGACGTGCCATCCAAGGCACCATCGTGGACAGGCGATACGGCTCTAAGAACCGGGGGATGTGCGCCGGTCGTGAAGCCTCGGCGGATTCCCGAACGAGAGTGGTTCGGAATGAGTCTGGCGACTCTTCTACAGCCCGCAAACGAAGTGACCTCCAAAGCCGCCATTCATCACCGCTGATAGATCGAACTCGACAATCCATGCCACAAGTCTGGCATATGAACCGTCTTCGGCAGATCACCATGTAGTACCGGCCGAGCGGCCGGCTTGTCACCCGGCACTGTGGGACCCGATAGATTGCATCGGTATGGCAACCACTGAGATGGAACTAGGCCTCACCAGCTTCGCCGAGACACATCGCAATCCGTTGACAGGCGACAGCATCGGGCACGGCGAACGGCTCCGCAACGTAATCGCAGAAGTCGAACTGGCCGAGCAGGTCGGTCTCGATGTCTATGGCTTGGGGGAACATCACCGTATCGACATGGCGGGGTCGGCGGTTGCGGTCACCCTCGGGGCCGCCGCCGCCAAAACGCAGCGGATCCGGCTCAGTTCTGCGGTGATCGTGCTCAGCTCGGCCGACCCGGTGCGGACCTACCAAGACTTTGCCACCCTCGACCTCATCTCGTCCGGTCGGGCCGAGCTCCTCGTTGGCCGGGGCTCGTTCACCGAGTCGTTCCCGCTCTTTGGGTACTCGTTGTCCGACTACAACGAGCTGTTTGCGGAGAAACTCGAGCTGCTGCTCGCGATTCGGGACAACGAGCGGGTTACCTGGGAAGGGACATTCCGGGCACCCCTTGCCGACCAGGCCGTATATCCGAGGGCCCAACAGCAACCCCTGCCGGTATGGGTCGGGGTAGGTGGCACTCCCGCCTCGATAGTGCGTGCCGGCCACCTCGGACTGCCGGTCGCGCTGGCGATCATCGGTGGCGAACCGGCACGATTCCGGGTGCTCGTGGATCTCTACCACCGGTCGCTACGGGAAGCCGGGCACGATCCGGTCGACTTCCCTCTTGCCGTCCATGCGCTTGGACATGTCGCCGACGACGGTAAGCAAGCTGCCGAGGCGATCTATCCGGGCTTCAAGGAAATCATGACCAAGATCGGCCGTGAACGCGGCTGGCCGCCGCTGACACGAGAGCAGTACGACTGGATGCGGAGTCCCGATGGCTCGCTGGTTGTTGGTGACCCGGAGATGGTGGCGGCGAAGATCCTGCGCTGGCGTGAGATCCTCGGCATCGAGCGGTTCATGCTGCACACCAGTGCGGGCAACCTGCCCCACGAGGACACCATGCGCTCGATCGAGCTGCTGGGAACCGCGGTGTCACCCATCGTGAGGAGTCGCTGACGACCAGCAGGCCGTACAGCCGGTTGAGCTACGGTTCGTGCGAGGTAGAAAGCTGCAACTCATGGGCTTCGGAAACGCCGTCACGCTTGCGATCGAGTGAATCGTTGAACCAGTTGAAGGGATGCACCGCGCCATCAACGGGCGATGGTTCTCGGCGCTGGGTCGTGCCGGCACGCCGGTGCAGACCGCTCACGACACCGTCTACGGGACGATCCGGCTGGCCGGATCTGCGGTAGACGTTGGTCTCGACCGACTGCGTCGAAATGGCGGTCGTACATGACCTTGAACTCCGCCTCGTTTTGACTGTAACGATTCATATGCCCTGCGCTCGCTTCTTGTGACCCTATATGTCCGGATCAGAGATTGCGGGACACCTGTCCCCCGACGCCGGCACCCGGACATAGACGCATACTCCGGAGTAGCACGGGAAAAGTGAGAGAGGGGCAGGCGGGAACCTTCCCCTCTCTCATGCATTCTGCTCCCAACGTCCACCCCGCTGCGAACTCAGTACGTCTCGTTACATCTCACTGAAATCCCCTGTCCTGAGGAGATTCCTAGCTGGGCCGTCACGGCAGATCGACCCGATAGTCTGGCGTGTCGAAGAATCTCAAGTAGATCTCCTCGTAGGTCCCGTCGTCGATCGTTTTGGCGAGAGCCGAGTTCATGTCAGTCACCAGGCCACCAAGGGCTGGGTTGACCGGAAACACACTGGAAGCCTCTGCGACCGCTTCGACAACTACCAGAGTGTCGTCCGTGATCAGACCGGGAGACAACTCCGTGGCCCATCCGTCAACCTCGCCGGCCTCGATCATGGCTGGCGGCACCGCCGGGTTGGCTACGACGACGAATTCGATCGTCGGGTAGTCAGCCCGCATGGCCTCCTCGAATGGCGTGTTCCTCAGGACCACGGCGGTCGCGATGTCATCTATCGTGGATATGCCGCTGGCCTCACTCACCAGTAAGACGGCGGACTTACGAAGATACGGAGACGACAAAGCAACCATCTCCTGAATTCTGGGGGTGACCCCGAAGCGGTTCATCGCCACGTCGTAGCTGCCCTCCGCCACACAGCGGATGAGGGCTTCGAGCGGAGCTTCCACATATTGGACCTGGAGGCCCATGCGGGCGGCGATCGCGTCGAGCAGTTCCGGCTCGAAACCGAGGAGGCTCCCATCGGTGGCCTCAAACCTATAGGGCGGCTCAGGAATTGGAGAATACCCAACTGTCAGCATCCTGCCCCCGCCGACGAGGCCATAACCAGACTCATCCGGCCTACGGTTGGGCACCGGCGGACACGCTTCGAGTCGGCCGGACAACTGGAAGACGACCTCACCACTGATGATGGAGTCCTTCGCGACATCCATTGCACTGACCGTGGTCGGGGCGAGCCTACCTTCGGTCGTTACGTAGTCGATACCACCGTTGGACAGGTCGAGCAGACGGGTACCCGGCACGAATTGGTCCGTTGCCACCATTTCGACGGCGTCGATCACAGCGGCGTCAAATTTGCGGATTGTGGACATAAGAACATGGTCAGCGTCGTGGGCGGGCACATCGAAGGACTGGTCAGAATCGGACCCGATACCCCACACCTGCACTCCGGTGCGTTCCATGGTCTCACGGGCTGCCCGGAAGACGCCGTGCCCCGAATCACCGGCAGCGTGGTAGACAATGTCGGCACCCGCGGCGAACAACTCGAGGGCCGCCTCCCGGCCCAGGTCAGGCCGATTAAAGAAACCAACGCCTTGGCCCGACTCAGGCGACACGCTAATGTCGTCGGGGCTGAGATATCGGAAAAGGAGCCCGATGCTGGGGTCAACCGATCGGGCCCCGTCCTCGAATCCGGCGAGTCGCTCGACGACACCCTCGACGGGAAGAGCTCCGACGAATCCGATCGTTCCGGTTTGCGTCTCGAGTGCCGCAGCCACTCCTGCCAAATACGCCGCTTCTTCGTCTGCGAACACGTATCGGACATGGTTGGGGAGTCCTGCATCCATAGGAAGGAAGAAGACTGCGAACCTCGTGTCCGGAAACTCCACCGCCAGCCTCTCCGAGATGCCAACGTCGAGCACCGCGTCGGTAACGATGAGAGCTGCGCCGCTTTCGGCCTGGCTGCGCTCCACGTCCTCTACCGAGGTCCAGGGCGGCGTGACGGTAAAGCCGTTTGTGTCGAATCGGCGTGCAGCCTCTTCGAGGCCGCGGGCTGCCAAGCCGTCTGCGCCGGTCTCTCCGGTTTGGATCAGGGCAACTCGCAGTTTGTCGTCCCCCCCTGGAATCGCAATAGCCGCGGCGACCACAGCAAGGACCGCAACTGCTGCAAGCAGCGCCCAAAGCCGCCATCGGGCGCGCCCCGCCAAACTCATTTCACGAGCAGCCCTTTCCTCATCAAGACGAACCTCTAGTTCGCGCAGTTCGAGGGCGGCATCGAGGAAGTTCAACTCCGGTGCATTCAGCTCGATACTGCTCAAGCCTGCCCACAGTTCGTATTCCGTCAGCCGAGCGCCTGCAACCAGGTATTCCGGGTTGCGTCCCGAACGCTCCCAGTCCTCCACATAATTGGCAAAAGCCGCGTGCCGCAACAGATCTCTGCCCGCCTCTCGGATCCAACCCTCCAGCCTCGGCCATTCGCTCAGGAGGGCCTCGTGCCCAACCTCGACCGTCGGAGACCCCGTCACCAAGTCTCGATCGAAGAGGAGCAGCCGGTGAATGCCGAACCGATCGATGACTTCTTGAAGTGCCACGACGTCGACATTGAGAGAGATGATCTCGGCGGCGTGGACACGCCGTCGACTCCACGTCTGCTCATCCGAGATCTTCACCAGCCGCAGGAACAGCTGCCGAGCCGCATCCTGTTGGTCGGGTTCTAGCTGCCGATACAGATCCTCGGCGCGATGGGTGATGGCACCGCGCACGCCCCCCATTTGCTCGTACGACGATTCGAGCAACGCGTCGCCGTCCCGTCGCTCAAACAACTCGGTCATTGTGTACTGGAACATCGGCAGAGCACCGGTTTCGTCAAGAACGTCGGCAAGAAGACGTGCGAGCAACTTTGGCTCGAGTCGGACACCGGCGATGGCGGCAGGCTGCAATGCAGCCTCTTCGAGCTCT
>JAYEIP010000289.1:0-6587 GCA_034660155.1 Actinomycetota bacterium
GCGGTTGGTTCGGGGCGGCTCGGCGATGAGATAATCCCGGTAGAGGTTCCCCAACGCCGCGGTGATCCACTGCTCGTTAGCCACGACGAGCATCCCCGCCCCGATACCAGTCTCGAGAAGCTGGCCCGGCTGCGCCCCATTTTTCCGGAAGGGACCGTCACTGCCGGCAATGCTTCCGGCATCAACGACGGTGCCGCCACTGTGCTGGTTGCCTCCGCGGCTGCAGTCGAGCGCTACGGCCTTACTCCCGTGGCCAGGGTTGTCTCTATGGCTACTGCAGGTGTGCCACCACGAATCATGGGAATCGGGCCGGTTCCGGCGACCCGCAAACTACTGGATCGGACAGGGGTAACTCTCGACGAGATCGGTGTTATCGAATTGAATGAGGCCTTTGCCTCGCAGTCGTTGGCCTGTCTGCGCCAGCTCGGGCTTGCCGACGATGCGGAGCACGTCAACGCCAACGGCGGAGCCATCGCGCTCGGCCATCCGCTGGGTATGACCGGCGCCCGGCTGGTGACCACCGCGGTGCGGCAACTACAAGTGACGGATGAGAGATACGCCTTGACCACGATGTGTATCGGGGTGGGCCAGGGGATCGCAATGCTCCTTGAGAAGACTTGAAAGGACAACACCAGTGACGATGGAACTTTTTGAGAAGCACGAGGACACGCTGCAGCGTGCCGTTGCCGCGATCCGCAATCGAGAGTACTGGAGTGCGTATCCGGAGAGCCCGCGCGCCTACGGAGAAGATGCGCCCCAAGGTGGGGAGCAGGCGTTCCAAGAGCGTCTCGGCAAACTGTTCGAGCTGGACCAGCCGGCGTCCGGCGTAACGGCCGGCAGCGAGTCCTCGCCTTACGGGATCGAGCTCGGCATCACCTACCCGGTGGCAACCGTCGACGAACTGATCGATGCTGCGACCGTCGCACAGAAGACATGGGGTAAGGCGACTGCCGAGGAACGCGTCGGCGTGTGTCTCGAGATCCTTGACCGTCTCAAAGAGAACACCTTTGAGATGGCGCATGCGGTGATGCAGACAACGGGCCAGGCGTTTCTCATGGCATTCCAAGCGGGTGGGCCCCACGCACTGGACCGGGGCCTCGAGGCGCTCAGTTACGCGTATGCGGAGATGACGCGGCTGCCCGGCGGGCAAATGAGATGGGAGAAGCCGCAGGGCAAACGTGATCCGCTCCTGATCGATAAGCAGTGGCGGATCCGGCCGCGCGGGGTTGCAGTGACCATCGGTGTCTCGACCTTCCCGACGTGGAACGGATACCCCGGGATCTTTGCCGCTTTGGCGACCGGGAACCCTGTAATCGTCAAACCGCATCCAGCGACAATTCTGCCGCTGGCACTATTTGTGGAGACCGCTCGCATCGTTCTCACCGAAGCAGGCTACGACCCGAACACAGTCCTGTTGTCCGTCGACACCCCTGACGCACCGATTGCCAAGGAGCTGGTGATGAATCCGGCCGTTGGCATGGTCGATTACACCGGCGGATCGCGATTCGGGGAGTGGCTCGAACAGAACGTGACCCACGCCCTGGTGTTCACTGAGAAGGCTGGCGTCAACTCGATCGTTATCGATTCGGCGCCGGATCTAAAGGGCGTGTTCCGGAACCTGTCGGTATCGCTGACTATGTACTCGGGTCAGATGTGCACCACGCCGCAGAATGTCTACATCCCGGCATCGGGTATCGACGTTGGCGGCGAGCACGTGCCGTTCGGCGAAGTCGCTGCTGGACTGGTTGGAGCTATCGACGGCCTACTGTCCGATGATCAGCGGGCCGGCGACATCCTCGGCTCCATCAAGAGCGCCGACATCGAGGGCCGGATCGCCGACGCCTCCGCCAGCGGTGACGTCCTGCTGGCTTCGCGGCAAGTGACCCACCCCAGCTTCCCCGATGCTGAGGTACGGACTCCGGTGATCGTGAAGGTTGACGCCGACAACCGCGATGTCTACATGCGTGAGATGTTTGGTCCCGTTATCTATGTGGTGGCGACCGCGGACACGACCGAGAGCCTCGATCTGGCCCGGGAGTCGGCCATCCAGAGCGGGGCGATAACGTGGCTGGTCTACACCTCGAATGAAGAGGTGATGGAATCGGCCATCGACGCCGCAGTTGATGCGGGGGTCTCGGTTGCCTTCAATCTCGATGGTGGGCTGTACGTGAACCAGTCGACGGCCTTCAGCGATTTCCATGTCACCGGGGCCAATCCGGCTGGCAACGCCTCGTTGACTGATCCGGCTTTTGTTGCCGGGCGGTTCCGGGTGGTGGGGATCCGGATCTCGGCATGACCGAAGAAACACCGGTTCACAAGACAATTCCGTTTCGCACTCTCTATGGTGTCGGCAACTTCACTGTCCACAACGAGACAGTGCCGGGTAGCTGGGGAGCTTGCGAAGGGAGGCAGCAATGACAGCGACAGTAGACCGCGTCGAGAGTCCGGGAACAGGATCAGGGGTCGATACCGTTGCCTCGCGGGTTCGTGACTGGGCCGAGCGCTCACCGACCGGCATCGCCATGCGTGAGAAGGACTTCGGGATCTGGCAGGAGTACAGCTGGCCGAAGCTGTGGGAAGAGATTGTCGTCGCAGCCCACGGGCTATTGGCTCTGGGCGTCGATGTCGGGGAGGTCGTTTCGATCCACTCCGAAGACCGCCCCGAGTGGGTCATCCTCGATTTGGCCACAGTCGCGATTCGTGGCATCACCACGGGCCTGTATCCCACCAACCCGATGCCCGAGGTCGAGTATCTTCTCAACGACTCCGGAGCCAAGATCCACTTCGCCGAGGATCAAGAGCAGGTTGACAAGGTGCTGGACGCGCCGGCCGGTGGCTTCCCAGACGTTGAGAAGATCATTTTCGTCGAGCCAAGGGGCGTCCGCACGTACACCGATGGCAGGCTGGTGTTTTGGGACGACTTCATGGATCTGGGCCGAAAGCACGCTGCGGCACATCCGGGTGCTGTTGAAGCCAGGATGGCGGAGGCGCAAGACGATGACGTCATCACCCTCGTCTACACATCAGGCACGACCGGCCCGCCGAAGGGAGCGATGCTCGACAACAAGAATGCGTCGTATGCCATCGACAAGATCGTCCACGCCCCGGGGCGCACCAGGGATGGCAAGGACCCGCATCCCGATGACCAGGTGTTGACCTACCTGCCGCTGTGCCACGTTGCAGAGCGGGTTTTCTCGACCTGGCACATGGTCGGTGCCGGGGTCACGCTGAATTTTGCAGAGTCGATAGAAACAGTACAGCTCAATCTGCGGGAGATTCAGCCCACTTTGTTCTTTGCGGTGCCCCGCATCTGGGAGAAGATCCACGCCACGATCTTGATCAAACTCGGTGACGCCAGCAGGGTCAAGAGGGCAGTCAACGCTGTTGGTCTCAAGCTCGCCGGCTTTATCGGGCGTGACCGCGTGGCCCACGATGGTGATTTCACCTGGAAGAGTCGCCTCGCCTACGCCGTTGGCAACCCACTCATGTTCCGAGCACTCAAAGAACGGGTTGGCCTTCGTCGCTGCCGCTGGGCCGGTACTGGTGCCGCCGCGATCGCTCCCGAGGTGCTGGAGTTCTTCATGGGATTCGGCGTGCCGATCTACGAGTTGTACGGAATGACCGAAAATTCGGCCGTTGCCACACTCAACCACCACGGTCGGGTGAAGGTGGGGACCGTCGGGGAGCCGTATGCGAGTGTCGGGCTCCGACTGGACGAGGAAACGGGCGAGATCCAAACCAAGCACGACGGTGTCTTTGCCGGCTACTGGCGTCTCCCGGAGCAGACCGCAGAGACCATGACCGAAGATGGCTGGCTCAAGACCGGGGATGTTGGCGTGATGGTTGACGGCACCCACATCAAGATCATCGACCGGATCAAGCACATCATCATTACCTCCGGTGGCAAGAACATCTCACCATCGGAGATCGAGAACAGCCTGAAGACCTCGCCGTACATCAAGGAAGCGATGGTCATCGGCGAGGGCCGCAAATACCTGACCGCCTTGATTGGCATCGAGTTGGACACGGTCGGGAATTGGGCGTTGCGCAATTCCATCCCCTACACGACGTACCGCGACCTCTCTGAGAAGCGGGAGGTCGTAGAGATGATCCAGGGCCTCGTTGACGAGACCAACGCCAAATTTGCCCGCGTCGAGCAGATCAAGAAGTTCCGGATGATTCCCAAAGAACTCGATCATGAGGATGGCGAATTGACGGCCACGCAGAAGGTCAAACGCAGTGCCATGTTCGACATGTTTGATGACCTCGTGGAGGATCTCTACCGATGACATTGTGGGCTGACAACGAGGTGGGCGGATGATCGAGTCCATGGTCGTCTTGGCGCAGGCCGGCACTGACTCCGCTGCGGATAAGCTCGTGGGCGCGATCACAAATGGGCTGTCGCTGGGCGCGATCTACGCATTGTTGGCTCTCGGGTTCGTCATCATCTTCAAAGCAACCCAGGTCATCAGCTTTGCCCACGGCGCAGTAGCCGCGCTGGGTGCTTACCTCGTTGCCTATTTTGCAACCGTCTTGAATTTCCCGGGAGACATCATCGGCGGACCTGCCTTATTGCAGTGGTCGCTGTCGGCGATATTTGCAGTTCTCGCCACCGCCCTGGTTGGGTTGGTGATAGAGCGGGTGGCGATTCGGCCCATGATCGGAGAGCCCATCTTCTCGATCGCCATGGTGACCATCGGGCTCGATATCGTCATCCGGACGATCACCAACGACTTCATCGGCACCGATCCCCGTCCGCTGGGCGACCCATTTGGTACCAACCTCTGGGAGGCAGGACCGATCTCGATGGCCCATACCGAAATCGCAGCCATCGTTGTGACGATCGTGCTCGTGTTCTCCATTGCCTGGTTCTTTCGCACAAGGATCGGGATCGCGATGCGGGCGACTGCTTTCGACCAGGAAGCCGCCATGGCCCAGGGCATCAGCGTCGGCCGGATCTTCGCCATCGCTTGGGCGATCGGTGCCGGTCTCGCAGCCGTCGCCGGGATCTTCGCGTCGGTGTTTCCCCGAGCTTCCCAAGGCGTCGCGGCAAACGAGACTGCATTCTTCGCCTTCCGGGCTTTCCCGGCGATCATCCTCGGTGGCCTGGACTCCGTTCCCGGCGCCGTCGTCGGTGGCTTTGCTATCGGTCTTGCGGAGTCGTTTGCCGGCAGGTACCTGACCTGGAGCGGTTTTGGGGTTGGGTTCTCTGGAATCGTTCCTTACCTGGTGATGATGGTGGTACTGCTGGTACGGCCGTACGGTCTGTTCGGAACTGAGGAGATTCGACGGGTATGAGAGGCAGGCCACATCTTTACGTGACCTATGAGTCGGAGCAATCCTTGCTCCCGACCTGGACCCAGCGTGTCGTTGTCGCGCTCTTCTTGTTCGTCATGCTGCTTATCCCGCTCCAGGGTGGGGTCGAGATCGGAGATCATCTATACCAACCATTCGGGTTCCTGGGTGACAATGCATGGCTCAAGATCCTGTCTCAGGTCGCCATTTTTGGTATCGGTGCCCTCGGGCTGAACATTCTGACCGGGTTGGCAGGCCAGGTCTCGCTCGGACACTCGTTCTTCTTGGGGATTGGCGCTTACACGGCGGCGGTTCTCGGTGGTGAAGTTGGTCAGACCCATTGGGGTCTAGGGTTGCCAATCTGGATCTGGCTGCCCGCCGCCGGCGTGGTTGCCGCTTTGGTGGGAATGCTGGTTGCTCCAACGGCCGTTCGGGTGCGTGGTCTCTATCTAGCGATTGTCACGCTTGGGCTCGTATTCATCGGCGAGCATCTGTTCCGCAACGCGACAAACATCACCGGTGGTTCGCAGTCCGGACGCAAGTTCCCGGGGTTCGAGTTCCGGTTATGGAAGGAGGAGGAGCCGTTCCTCGACCTGACCAGCGATGGCCCGATGTGGGCTCCAATTAGATGGCTTGACTGGATCCTCGGTCCGTGGATCAACTTCCCCGAACAGATCAGCGAGGAGGCCAAGACGTATCTGTGGCTTCTGGCGCTCCTAGTGGTCTTTGTGGTTCTGGCCAAGAACCTGCAGCGGACCAGGATTGGGAGAGCGTTCATGGCGTTGCGTGATCGTGACATTGCTGCCGAGGTGATGGGCGTGCCCGATGCGAAGACCAAGTTTGAGGCTTTCGCCATCTCGTCCTTCTACGCCGGCATCGCAGGTGCTCTCTTGGTGGCTTTCATCGGTAGGGCCATCCCGGAGCAGTTCAACCTGTTACTGGCTGTTCAGTTTGTTGTGATTGTCCTGATCGGGGGTGCCGGGACGGTCTCGGGCACGCTCATGGGCAGTACTTTTGTGTTCGTCTTTCCACGGCTGGTGCAGGACTTCTCGGGTTGGCTGACCGAAACGGTTGAGTCTGGTGGGCCGATAGCGTCGATTGCCGATATCGTGGTTTCGACCGGTATTGACGACACCGGCCTGGTTTCGACCCTGCCGGGGGTCAGCCCGGGTCTAACCCGGATTTACACTCATAACAAGTACAAAATCAAGCTCTTCAAGAACCCATTCAATGGATGCAGGCGAGGTTGCAGGATTGAGTGCAACGCCTGCTTTGATATTGGAATTTTTGAT
>JAYEIP010000290.1:0-25269 GCA_034660155.1 Actinomycetota bacterium
CGGGTCCGGCTGGGCCCACGGGAACGCTTCTGCGTTCCTTGGGAGTCGCGAGCTGCCGCGATCGATTCGTCGCAGGGGTCCAGGTTGTCTTCTTGCGGTCCTTCCTGCGCTCTGAAACAAGGCGGATAGGTCACATTCTGGTCGCCCTCGTTCTGTTGCGGATCCCAGATAGTGGTGATGGGCCCGACCCCTCGGGGTCGGGCCCATCACCTGCTGAGAGTTGTCTACGGCAGTTCGTTTACCCGGTCGGTGCTCGGAGGAGCTACCGGACCGAAGGCGGCCAGGTAGTTGGCGAGCGCCTGCAGGTCGACCCCACCATCGATCCGCGGAGCGGTGATCGTGGCGAACGTATCGAAGTTATCCCCGCCGTCGGCAAGGAAGCTGTTCACAGTGACGTTGTAGGTGTCACCGAGAACGAGAGCCGATCCGTTCAACATCACGTTGCTCACAGTCACCGAGGTGCAATCAGGCGTCCCGTCGATCGTGGTGGCCAGGTCGTAGGTGAAACCGTCCGACACGCCGAGGTGCAAGAACGGGCGACTCGATCCGGCCGGCTGGCACTGTTCCTCGAGTACCGAGACGATCTGTGCCCCGGTCATTGGGAATGTCACCAGGGTGTTCCCAAACGGCTGGAATGTGAACGCCTCGCCAAATGTAACGACACCGTCACCTTCACTGGCCGACTGAGCAAACGTCAGGTCGGAGCGAACCCCGCCGGGGTTCATGAACGCGACCACAGCACCGTTGGCAGAAGTCGCCCACTGCTGGGCATCCGCAACCAGGTTGCCGGCCGGTGATTCAACGCCTCGGTCTGAGCCCGTTGGATCGCCACCGCGGTTGATGTCTGCGGTGATCGTCCCGATGGGCGTATCACCTGCTGCATCGACCAGCGGCTGCCACTTGGCGATGATCGCCGTGAGTGCCGCATCTGGTGTCAGGTCCGCCTGGATGACGGCGTGGTTGATCGAGGTGCTGAGGTCGCGACGCACATCGTTGGTGCGTGGGTCGATGACCAGGCTCAGCTCCGAGACCACCCGGCCGTACGAGTATGCACTCGTGACGATACGGGGTTGGCCATCCGAGTCGGGTAGCGAGCAGTTGTATGGAAGGTGCGTGTGTCCTGTAACAAGCGCGTCGATTTCGGGATCGAGAGCGTCGTTGATCGCGACGATCGGTCCTGAAATACCCACACATGCATCCACGTCGCCGGGAGGTGGCGTCTGTGATCCGCCCTCGTGCAGGAGCACGATGATCGTTTCGACGCCCTGCGCCTTCAGGATCGGGACGAGGGCATTGGCCGTCTCTGCCTCGTCGAGGAAATCCCAGCCATGGATGCCGGCGGCGGCGACCAGGGTATCGGTTGCCTCGAGCGTCATCCCGATGAAGCCGACATCCACACTCTCGATCGTCTTGATCCAATACGGCGGCAACGGAGTATCGCCGGTAGCGTCTTGAACATTGGCCGCGAGCCACTGGAAGTCAGCACCGGGGAATGGCTCAGCTGGGAAGTAGCAGCCATCGACGGGGTGACAGCCTCCGTCTTGCATACGGAGAAGCTCAACGACACCCTCGTCGAACTCATGGTTGCCGACGCTGGACACGTCGAGGCCGAGTGAGTTCAGCGACTCAACTGACGGCTCATCGTGGAACAAGCCGGAAAAGGCCGGCGATCCACCGATGAGGTCACCGGCCGCCACCGTGAGGCTGTTGTCGTTGCCAGCGCGCAGTTCAGCGAGCTTGGCCGATAAGTACTCGGAACCACCGGCCGGTTCGCCCTCGATCGTGCCCGGTGTACCGGCCTCAAGATGACCGTGGTAGTCGTTGAACGCCAGGAGCTGCAGGTTGATGTCCGTCAGACCTCGGTGCAGGAAGGCGGCCATTTGGCCGCGGGTAACCAGGTCGTCGGGGCAGTACTGGTCGTTGTCGGGGGGATTGCAGCCGAGCGTGATGCCCGCTGTGCCTATCCGGTCGATGTCGTCCTCGAATATTGAGCCGTCGTCATCGGTGAACAGGTCAGCGCCCGTGCCAGCCGTCAGGCCCAAAGCCCTCGTCATGAATGCAGCCATCTGGCCGCGGGTGACCGAGTCGTCGGGGCAGTACTGGTCGTTGTCCGGGGGATTGCAGCCGAGCGTGATGCCGGCAGTGCCTACCCGATCGATGTCGTCCTCGAATATTGAGCCGTCGTCATCGGTGAACAGGTCAGCGCCCGTGCCAGCCGTCAGACCCAATGATCTGCTCAGGAATGCAGCCATTTGATCGCGGGTGACCGGATCGTCCGGACAGAAGTGATCATTGGCCGGCGGATTGCAGCCGGACGTATATCCGTTTTCTGCCATCCATTCGATGTCTGACTCGAATACGGAATCGTCATCGTCGGTGAATGTTCCACCCGCGGCGGTGACGGCCACCGGCGATAGGACCGTCAGAACAATCGCCACAACAAAGGCGACCGTTATGAACCGGCGCGGGGTGCGGGTTTTAACGTGTTTCTCCAAAACAGGGTTCTCCTTTGACGCTCTCTTCGACCTCTGGTGTGCGGCTCGGCTCGTGCCGGGCATCGCATCATCTGCCTTCTGGTGTTGGGTAACGCAGCGGAAACCGTCCCACCGACCTCAACATACTATTTTTGGTCGACGTCGTGCCGAGACCGATGGAAGGCAGTCTCTTCGATCGACCGGTGGCTACTCAAACCAGTGGCTGAGGATGTCGGCCAGGTCAATCAGCACGATGCTGCGTTTGCCAGTTCTCTACGGTCACGGGGTCCTCGTCTGCAGATTTCGACGCTCGGCTAACCATCACGACCAGCGCTTCGAATCCGATGCAGGGTTGATGTCATCGTCAGCGATTTGAACCGCATCGAAAGGAGATGGGACAGCGGCCCGAGGCGGATGCCAGTCGGGAAGAGCTTGATGCGAGTTCCGAGCGGGGAATGATCCGCACTTCCTCACCACCGGCTCCTGCTCCGTTAGATCCGCGAGACGGGGAGGTGCTCCGGGTCGGAGGCTGGGGGATGTGCGGACACAAGTGTGCCGATCAGGTCCCGGCGTCGCCTGGGGTCAGCAGTCCGCGTTCGTAAGCTGCCGCGACCGCCGCGGCGCGATCGTTGACGCCAAGTTTCTCGTAAATATGCAGCAGGTGCGTCTTCACCGTGGCCTCGCTGATGAAGAGTTGAGAGGCTGCTCGCTTGTTGGTGGCACCCCGGGCAACCATGACCAGGATCTCCATCTCCCTCTCGCTGAGGGTGTCACGCGACGGTCGACGCATCTGGCCTAAAAGCTGGCGAGCGACCGGTGGTGACAACACCGACTCGCCTGCAGCGGCCGCAAGCACCGCACGCCGGAGTTCATCGCGGGGAGTGTCTTTGAGGAGATATCCCGTTGCTCCCGCTTCGATGGCGGGTAGTACGTCGCGTTCGGTGTCGTATGTGGTGAGAATGAGGACTCGCGCCCCTAGATCTCGATCGACGATCTCCCTGGTCGCTTCCACGCCATCGAGTTCCGGCATTCGCAAGTCCATGAGTACGACATCGGGCCGAAATGCCTCGGTTCGAGAGACACCTTCTCGACCATTCGCAGCCTCGGCGACCACCTCGACTCCCGGGTCGCCCGCGAACACGCCCCGGATTCCGTCACGCACCACCGGGTGGTCATCAACTATGACTATCCGTATCGGACGCTCAACAGGAGTTATTTCATCAGACATGCGATGTCCCAATCAAGCCCGTGGAAACACGAACAGAGACCGAGGTCCCTTCGCCAGGTGCTGACTCGATGTTCATTACGCCATCGACGTGCTCAACCCTCTGCCGCATGGCATCGAGGCCATAACTCTCCTCCCGGGTTGCCTTGCCTGGATCGAACCCAACGCCATCGTCACGTATGTCCAGAGTGACCGATCGGTCCATGAACGAGAGCGTTACTCCGACGCGTGACGCTTTCGCGTGCTTGGCGACGTTGGCCAGCCCCTCTTGTGCGGCGCGGAGCAAGGTCACCTCGACTTCGGGATGCAAAGGACTCCGATTACCCGTCGTGTGAACCTGGACGGGCACCCCGGTGGTCTCCGACCAGCGAGACGCGACACTGACGAGCGCTTCGGGCAATCTGCTCTCGTCGAGAGGGGTTGGCCGGATCGCCTGAACCGATCGCCGAGCCTCCGCGAGGCTTTCTCGTGCGAGTTCGGAAGCTGTCTCGAGACGACGGCGTACCTCGCTCTCGTCATTCCAAGATTGGTGGACGGCCTCGAGTTGCGTGATGACGCCGGTCAGGCCCTGCGCAATGGTGTCGTGAATTTCACGTGCCATCCTCTGGCGTTCGTCTTGGATGCCGGCTTCGTGAGCTTGGTTCACCAACTGTGCATGAAGCCCGGCGTTCTCTTCCATGGCTGTCTCGAGTCTCTCCAGCGCCTCGCGGCGAGCCTCGGCAATCTCCGAGATCTTGTGTCCACCATAGAGCCCGGCAGCCACGGCAACGGTCTGAATCGCCACCACTCCTAGATAGATCGCCCAAGTCACGGCTGTTCCCTCGGTGATCACGATATGTGAGTGGACGATCAGGCCGGCTGCTCCGATCCCCAGGAATGCAAGCGACCAGGGCCGCAGGAGTGACGCATGGAAGAAGCCGGTGATACCGTACACGAGGTACACCGGTGAGCGGAACATCAGCAGGACGGCAATGGCAACGAAACCGATGAAGTAGATCTGCAACGCGCCCTGCGCCATCCGGGTCGGTGATCCCTTACGCGTGAAGGTCAGCCACGTCCAGGCCACTGCTGTCAAGGCCAACGCCAGGCCCGGGATACGATCCGACAAATCCTGGGTCCCAAGCTGTGCAAGGGCCACGGACACGGCAAGCGTGATGTACGGCATCCAGACGAAGAATGAGTTGACCCATCGTTCCCAAGACTTCAAAGCAGATAGCAAAGGGGGCTGGTGCGTAGTGTCGTCCATACCTACTCCGATGTCCCTGGGCTCGAATCTGTCTGTCGATGGGTCTGGACGTAGTGCCCAAAGCCTACAAGGTGGTCGCGGTGGGGCATATTGTCCTCATTCCCAGCGGAAGACACGGACCGCAACAAGTCCCACGACGATTGCGTAGGCCGCCATGACCACCAGATTGGCAGCACTAGGCGTGGCCCCGAACCAGGAGTCCTCCAGCGCTTGGACTGAAGATCCCAACGGAGTCAGGTCACTGATCGTGAGCAGTCCATCCGGCATGACCGATCGAGGGATCCACACACCCGCAAAGAACAGCATTGGGAAGTAGATCGCCATACCGATCGCCTGCCCCGCGGTAGTGGTTCGGGCCAGTGCTCCGATCAGTAGTCCGATCGAGAAGATCGAGGCCGCCGAGAGAACGAACACAATCCCGAACCAAAGTGGTCTCTTCGGGATTGGCACGTCAAAAGCACTAACGACGGCTACGACCGCGGCGGCGGTCGCCAATATCGCTACGGCCAAGTGCACCAACAACTGGGCCGATAGAAGCCGGGCGGGGTGTACTGGTGTTATCCGCAGGCGGCGCAGGATCCCAAACTGCCGGTAGGTTCCGAGAATCGGGGGAAGCGTCACCAAGCCCAGGGTCGCCAGACCCAATGCGAGAGCGATGGGACTGTAGACATCTATGTACCTAGCACCGTCGAGATCCGGTGACGGCTCATCGAAACCGGGGAAGAGGTATCCCAGAGCGAGGAGGAGCAGGGCTGGAAACACCAGTCCGAAGAACAGGGCGATTGGATCCCTTGCGAAGAGCCGGCTCTCGGTTCGGGTGAGTTTCATTGTGATTGACATCAGTTCCCCTCCGTTTCTCGATCGATCGGGGCTCTGTCTCCGGTGGTGAGTGTCAGATAGGCGTCCTCGAGGGTGTTCTGTTCGATGCGGAGCTCTTCGGCTATCACGTGACGTTGTGCCAGAAGGGACGTGACGGCATGCACCACATTGCCCGTCCCGGTGACAACGATCTGTGACCCGGAGTGACTGACTCCCGCGACCTCCGGCAGGTTTGCGAGGACCGCATCCTCGATAGGCGCAGATGGACGAAAGCGCAGCCGCTGCTCCGATCCCGTTCGCTGTACCAGACCCGCCGGAGTGTCAATGGCTACGACCCGCCCGTGATCAACAACCATGATCTGGTCGCAGAGTCGCTCGGCTTCCTCCATGAAGTGAGTGACCAGGACAACGGTGACTCCTGCAGTTCTGACTTGCTCGATGTTCTCCCAGACCGATCGGCGAGCTTGGGGATCAAGCCCCGTCGTAAGTTCGTCGAGAATGGCGATCTCGGGTGACCCGACCAGCGCTAAGGCGACCGCCAGCCGCTGTTTCTGGCCACCAGACAGGCTTGAGTACATCGAGCCAATCTTGCTTTGGAGACCGAGCCGATCGAGAAGTTCCCGCCAATCGGCCGGGTTGTCGTAAAACGAGGAGTAGAGATCAAGCACCTCTCCGACCCGGATCTTGTCTTGCAGCCGGCTCTCCTGGAGCTGGGCGCCGACTCGCTGGGTGATCTCGTACCGATCGCGGATGGGATCAAGGCCGAGTACGCTGATCGACCCACCGTCGGGTTGTCGAAGCCCTTCCACCGACTCCACGATCGTGGTCTTCCCAGCTCCGTTCGGGCCGACGATTCCGAAGATTTCGCCCCGTGCGACGTTGAACGAAACACCGTCGACCGCGTTGACGCTGCCGTATGTCTTGACGAGATTCTCGACTTCGATGACTGGCATCACGGTTCCTTCCGTCTCTGTTGCCAACAGTGTGAAGGAGGGGTGCGGGGAGTGCATCGCCCACTCAGCCGGTTGCTGGTCCACCGATCGGCTGATGTTCCAAACCGACGCTTGGCCGACTAGACGCCCGGCCGCCAGAAGCAGATGATGCTGGGGTGAACAATGAAGGAGTTGGAAATGGGCAAGACAACCAGGAGCACGCCGGAGGACCGGGCTCGCAAGCGGGTCAAGAATTTCACCGATTTGATGTGGCACATCGCCACGTACGTCATCGTCAACGCCTTCCTGTGGCTGATTACGCCCGCAGGTGCTTTCTGGGTGACGATCGGCTGGGGACTTGGCCTCGCCTTCCACATCGCGGCATATCTGCTGGACGAAAACGGCGGTCAGGATCGCAGGTACCAGAGATTCCTTGCCGAGGAGCAAGAGCGCGAGAATCGGAACTCGGTCTAGTAAGAACTTGGTCTACTAATGGGAACCTTCCGGCGGCATCAGGAGCAAGTCATGAAAGCGATCGTCCAGGACAAGTACGGCCCATCCGATGTCCTCCATGTGGGGGACATAGACAAACCAGTGCCCAAAGACGATGAGGTGTTGGTGCGAGTCCAGGCCGCCGGCATCCATATCGGTGACTGGATGCTCATGATGGGCACGCCCTACATCATGCGGATTGGCGCGGGGCTGCGCAAGCCGCGGAAGAGTGTTCCAGGATTTGATGTTTCGGGGACGGTCGAAGCTGTCGGCAAGAACGTCAACGGTTTCGAGCGCGGTGACGAGGTCTTCGGCGACTGCAATGGCTCCTGCGCTGAGTACGTGTCGGTGGCCGAGAAGAAGTTGGTGTTGAAGCCGGAGGAGCTCAGTTTTGAACAGGCCGCGGCCGTACCGGTTTCCGGAGTCACCGCTCTGCGGGGTATTCGCGACGCGGGCAAAGTCAAGCCGGGGCAGAAGATCTTGATCAATGGTGCATCGGGTGGAGTAGGCACGCTCGCAGTACAGATTGCGAAGTCTCTGGGCGCGGAGGTAACGGGGGTGTGCAGCACCGGGAACGTGGAGATGGTGCGATCACTCGGCGCGGATCACGTCATCGACTACACGAAGGGGGACTTCACGCAGGGCGACGAGCGTTACGATCTGATATTGGACAACGTGGCCAACCATTCATTGGCGGATTGCCGGCGTGCCCTCACCCCGACCGGCACTCTCCTACCCAACAGCGGACGCTCGGACGGTCGCTGGTTCGGAGCTTTCGGTCGAATGGTCAAGGCGATGTTGGTCTCGCCGTTTGTGCGTCAGCAGGGCCGTCCGTTCGTTGCGCCCGTGAAGAAGAAGGACCTGGTTGATCTCGTCGAACTCGTCGAGGCCGGCAAGTTGACACCGGTTATCGACAGAACGTACCCGTTGAGCGAGACTGCTGCGGCTATGGCCTACGTGGGACGAGGTCATGTCAGCGGGAAGACAGTCATCACGTTGTAAGGAGCGACGGGTTTCCGGCCGGCTGGCCACACGGCGTCGGCGCGGGACGAACGGGCCTGGCCGGGCAACGTCAAGAGGAGTATTGATAGGGTATGCACATACAGATTCTTGGAAGTCGCGATATAGCGCTTCCTGTCGGATGGGGCGAGGAGACCAGCCTTTCCGTGTTCAGCTCGGGTCACATTGATGCGACCGCGGCGCCCGGCGAGAGCGCCAAGCTCACTGTTATCACGTTCCTCTCCAGCACAGTCGTGCGTGTTCCTCCCGGTTCTCGAGTACAGCTGAGCGGTGCCAACATCTTGAGCAGTCAATCAGTCGACGTGAAGTCGAGTGCCGACGGACCGCTGATCGTGATCAGGGCGATCCCGGTGTTTGCAGGTATCAAGATTCGGTCGGGTTGACCTCCGGTCTGGCGAGTAATTGGTAGCAACAAGTTCCTCGCACGCCCTGCCGTCGGGACGGCCTCTCTTGCGTGGCTGAGTGCCACATACGACGGCTGGATACGTCAGAGTGCGGCCCACGACCCGAATTCGTCTACCGTGGCCCGATGCGATTGAACCCCATCCTCGAACAGCTTGGATCCTATCCCATTGCGGTCGTTCACGAACGTGCGCGGGCGATGCAAGAGGCGGGCCGTAGGGTCATCGACTTCTCGATAGGTGACCCCCGGGAACCGACCCCAACGTTTATCCCGGACGCTCTGAAATCGGCGGTGCCGAAGGTCTCTCAATACCCGACGACTGCTGGGATCGGTGAGCTTCGAGAGGCCATCGCGACATACCTCGGGCGACGGTTCGGGGTAGACATCGATCCCGATACCCAGGTGATTCCAACCTCCGGGTCGAAGGAGGCCGTCTTCAATACTCCGCTGGCTTTTGTCGACCGTGATGCCGGCGACGTGGTGGTGTACGGCAGTCCCGGTTATCCGATCTACGAGCGCGGTGCCCTCTTTGCCGGCGCCGAGACCTACCCCGTGATACTCAGTGGGGATTTTGTGCTCAGGGCCGACGATGTGCCCTCGCAGATCTGGAAGAGAGCCCGGTTGGCCTGGATATGTACTCCGCACAATCCGACCGGCGCCGTCACGTCGGAGACTGAGCTTGTTGATCTCGTGGAGACCGCCAGAAGCCACGGCACCCTGTTGCTTTCGGACGAGTGTTACGCCGACGTCTACGAACCCGAGGTGTATCCCGACGGACCCGCTTCGACACTCCAGGTGGCGGGCCCCGGGGCACCGGGCGTACTCGCTTTCTTTTCCCTGTCTAAACGATCAGGGATGACCGGCTACCGCTCCGGGGCCATCGTCGGCGATCGAGGGGCCATCATGGCGCTCAAGAAGTTGCGCACCGCGACCGGGACGGCATCTCCCGAGTTTGTTCAAGCAGCCGCGGCGGCAGCGTGGTCGAACGATGCTCACGCCACGGAGCGCCGCGAGATCTTTACCGCCAAGCGGGCAGTCTTGCGAGCTGCATTCGACAAGCTGGGGATGGAGACTGTGGCTTCCGATGCCGGGCTCTATCTATGGGTCCGTGTCGAAGACGACCTCGCCACAACCGATCGTTTGTTGGAAGATGGAGTTGTAGTCTCGCCGGGTAGGTTCTTTGGACCAGGCGGCGAGGGCTACTTGCGGTTGGCACTGGTTCCGACCCTTGAAGAGTGCGAGCAAGCCGTGGAGGTGCTGGTCCAGTGTCTGAGTTGATGAGTGATCGTGACACGATCGAAGCGGCATACGCCAATCTCAACCTGTTGGACGGCGCAGTTGAAGCAATAGAGCGAACGATCGCAGCGCTGGATCGGGGTGAGGTCAGGGTTGCCGAGAAGATCGAAGGGGAGTGGCGGGTCAACATCTGGGTTAAGGAAGCGATCATGCTCTACTTCCGGACCGCCTCCCTCGAGACCACCCACGCCGGCCCGATCGAGTTTCACGACAAGATCCCGACCAAGACCAACCTCGCTGCCGCCGGGATCCGCGTGGTTCCGCCGGGCACGGTCCGGTACGGCGCCTTCTGCGAGCCCGGGGTTGTGGTGATGCCCGGCTACATCAACATCGGCGCGTATGTCGGTGCCGGCACCATGGTCGACACCTGGGCGACGGTGGGCTCATGTGCGCAGATCGGAAGTGACGTCCATCTCAGCGGGGGAGTGGGCATTGGCGGAGTGCTCGAACCCCCGGGAGCCCGGCCGGTGATCATCGAGGACGGTGCCTTCATCGGCAGTCGATCCATCGTCGTCGAGGGCACCATCGTTGAAGAAGGCGCGGTGCTGGGAGCGAACACGACGATCACGTCATCGACTCCGATTATCGACATCACCGGGAAAGAACCCGTCGAGTATCGCGGGCGGGTTCCCGCGAGGGCGATCGTGGTGCCGGGGACCCGGCCAAAAGAGTTTCCCGCCGGTTCGTTCGACCTCCAATGTGCGCTCATCATCGGCCAACGCTCCTCATCGACAGACCGCAAGACATCTCTGAACGAAGCGCTCCGCGTATTCGAGGTACCTTTATGACAGCCCTACACGACACACTCGCCGAGTTGGTTTCTGTCCACTCGGTGACCGGCAACGAGGGTCGGCTTTGCACCGCCGTAGCTGAGCGGCTGTTGCCGATCTGGACGATGCAGCATGTCACGCGCATCGGCAACGCATTGATTATTGGTCAGCAAACCGGCCGCCCCCTCATCTCCTTGTTCGGGCACCTTGACACCGTCCCCATCCAGGACAACGGCGAACCTGTGGTTACCGACGGGACGATGGCCGGAGTTGGCACGGCGGACATGAAGTCGGGTCTGGCCATCATGATTCATCTCCTGGAAGATGACGCCGTTCGCTCCGGGCAGTACGACGTTGTGGGGATCTTCTACGACAAGGAAGAGGGACCATCTGACGAAAACGGGTTGGAGGAAGTATTGGAGCATGCTCCGTGGCTCGCCGAGAGCGAATTCGCCATCGTGCTAGAACCGACCGACCTTGGTGTCGAGCTTGGCTGCAACGGGGCGATGAATGCCGAAGTTGTCTTCAAGGGCAAAGCCGCCCACAGCGCCCGGCCCTGGCTCGGAGAAAACGCGGTTACCAAGGCGGGTGAGTGGCTCGCTTCTATGCACGATCGAGTTCCGCAGTCGGTAAAGGTCGATGGCCTTGAGTTCCGTGAAGTCTTCTCGGTTACCAAAGCCGAGGGTGGCATCGCCAACAACGTGTTACCGGCAACGCTGCGGATCAATCTCAACTATCGATTTCCCCCCATCTACACAGCCGAGCAAGCAGAGGAACGGCTGCGCGAAGCTGCGGATGCCGCAGATTGGATCGTGATCAAAGATCACGCGGCCGCCGGCGCGGTGGTGGAGGACAACCTGCATCTCGACCGGTTGCTGGCGATCTCGGGTGCCACCCGAGCCGGCAAGCAGGGCTGGACCGATGTGGCGCGTCTCACCGGACGCGGGATCCCGGCGATCAATTACGGCCCCGGTGACCCCGGTCTGGCACACCAGGCAGCCGAGTCGGTATCGCTGGCAAATGTCGACAGGGCCTACGAAGTCCTCCGCGAGTTCCTGGTCGACGGCCAGGAAGACTCATCAGAGGAACTAGGGAAATTGTTCGGCTAGCGTCGCTCCTACCTAGTACCAAGTACCAAGTACTTCTTAAGGGTGCGTCGCCTGTGCCGTCCAACGCAACGTACCTGTCGTAGTGAGGGTGACCCCGTCGTCCGTATCGACGACAACTGCCATCGAGCGGGTAGCTCCCGCCGGAATCGACACGCTGGCGATCTGGTCGGTGACCGTGCCACCCGCAACCCGCATCATCAATGCCCAGTCGCCGCTGGTTCCCGGATTCCCGGAGGGAGCGGCCACGTTGGCCATGTAGAGCGTGATGTCGACATCGGTCCAGAAGCCGCCGCCAACGAATGCCGGATCAACGGCCAGCCCGCCGGAGGGATCATTCTCAGACACAAACGAGACGGCTACCGCCCCGGCGCAGGTGTTGTTGAAGTCCACAGCGTCGGTGTAGAGGAGCCGATCGCCGGCAAAACCCTGAACGGTCATGGTCTCTTGAATCAAGTCCACTGTGCCGCTCGGGTCGTTGATGGTCGCTCCACCGTTGAAAGTGATGAATCCCGACGCGCTGGCTACGTCGCCACCGGCCGTCTTCGTAAAGCATGCGGCGTTTACCGAAACGTCCGCTCTCATGAAGTTCTGTGTTATCACTGCGGCGGCTGCGGGAACTGCGATCATCATCATTGCGATGAGAATCCCCGCCCAGCGGCGTGTCATTGTCCATGAGCTGATCATCGGATGTCCTCCGTGGTATCAACGTGCTCCTTACGGGCACTATGAATTGTATCGGTTGGCGATCTTGACTGCTTGAGCGCTGTGAATAACAAAATGGCACCAAGAATGAGCTCGAAACCCCCGAGCCATGCCCAGTCCCATCTCAGGACGTCCGGCCACAGCAAATGCCGGATGGTTTCCAAAACGAAGGTCTCCGCAGCAATGGCGAGACCGACACCCCTGCCCCAGATCGCTTGGCGATCCCAGCCCGCCTGCAGGACTGGCTTAATCAGGATGATCAACGCGGCCGTGATCATGGCGATCGTCGAAAACGTCACAATGGTGGTGAAGGTTCGTGGTTCGGCGATGATCCCGAAATAAGGCAAGAAGCCCAGGAAGAACTGGATAGTGATGGTGGCGCCGAGGATGTTGGCGATCAGCAACACGGCAGCGATCTTGGTCAGCAACACGGTGAGCGCAGCGGAGAACGCGGCAAACACAAGGCGTTCGTAGGTGGGCTCCCCGCCGCCCGGCAGCGCTGGGGCCAGTTCGATGTCGTCGAGCGGTATTGCCGGGAATTCGTCGGGAAAAGGATTCCGGTCCGTCATGGTGCCGTGACCTCCACCATGAAGTCGGTTTCGAAGAAGACGGACCCGCCTGCTTGGTAATCCAGTTGCCACGCAAAGGCGATCTCGGTCACGCCGGATGCCGTTGCAGCATGATCGATCACCAGCGAGTGTGGTTGGGTCGGGTCAAAAGGCACCGGCGGCTCGGTTGGCAACGTTATCGACTGTTGCACGCTATCGATCCCTAGTCCGGCATTTACAAACCGCACCGTTTCTTCTGTGAGGTTCACGAGGTTCGTATCTCCACGGTACATGGCGGTGGCTTCACTGCCTGTTATCGCGGCATCGGTCGTTTTGATCCTGAGCAAATAGGAGGTGGTGATTACTGGATCGATAGTGGTGGCGACCCCGATAACCGGTGACCCCGACAGTGACCTGTCGAGGGCGACGAGATGGTGGTCCACACCGATGAGGTCGAGACGGGGGGTTGACGCTATCGGGTCGGTGGTCACGAATTCAGCGCGGACTCGGAGAAGCCGGTCACCGTCGTGGGTGAAGTCGAGAACGGAGGGGAGGTTGCCGAGCGTGAAATAGCTTGCGGCCGTTCCGTCTGGACCTACGAACGACGATGGCGTCCCGGTCACGGTTGTCGCCACCTGGAGCTGGAGTGTCGTGGCAGCGGGGGTAGCTCCACCGATCCGTAGCGATCCAAAGATCTCGGTCCCGAGACCGGTATCGACCGTGGCGCTCTCCCAGGTGCCGCTGGTCTCGTATAGGCCCTCGTCCCCGCCGATGGCGACAACCGGCTCCGGCCAGGTGTACTGCCGACCCTGTTTCATACCGAGCAGATTGGTCTGGTCATCGGCGGCAAGTGTCTCGTAGTAAGCAAAGAACGGTTCCCCGTTTACTGTTGTGACTTCCGTGCCTCGTGTTGCCGTGACGGCGAGGTCGGCTGTGTCGGCCGCCCAGGCAACGGTCGGTCCGCCGGCGCAGGTGACCGCCCGGCTGGGTACACCGGGCGCAGTGACGGTCAGATCGAGTGGTGCGGAGGATTCGGTCGGGCACGAGAATGCGATGTATTGCGAGTCGCTGGGGATCCAGTAGCGCGAGTTGAGTTCGCCTCGCGGAAGGAACACTGCCGACTCATTGCCGTCGCCATCCTCGTGAGCGAGCGCGCCGATTGGTTGATCGGCGGTCAGTTGGATGGCGTCGGCGGCCCCACCGCCCTGGGCGATACCACCGACGAGGGTGTTCGCGACGCCACGATCCCCAGGGGCGCCCGATATTGTCGCGTCGGAGGCGGTCACGGTCACCAGGGTGGTGTCGGTGTCGTAGCCGATCAACACATCGGTGGAGCGAACCCCGTACAAGTCACCAGCCGTGGCGGGGTAGAGGGCGATTGAGTCTCCGAGTACGTCAGACGTGTGGGTCACCAGCACCGGGACGTCGGATTCGATGATGGCCGTGTTGCCGGGCGCGATGTCATCTGCAATATGGGTGTAGGGGGTGCCGGCCGGGACGGTGAACGTCGCTACGGACGTCGCGCCGTCGAAGAGTTCAACAACTGCGGCGCCGAACGGTGCCACAAACGAGAATTGCTGGGCATCACGCCCGATGGGAGCCACGAAGCGGGATCCCGCGTACGAAATAGGGACAAGAGTGTCGTAGCCATCACCGGATCCGTCCGCGGAGATCGGGCCAAGCACGCTGAACACCGATGCGGCCGTGTTTCCAATCGCATCAAACGTGGTGCGGTCACCGGCAGCCGCCAACGCAACGGTGGGCCCTCCGCTACGGGTTACCTCATTGGCGTCGGTGTAGCTGACCACATTGATCGCGGTTCCAGGTGGCCCATATCGATCCGAGACCGTGTAGTAGACGGGCACGGCCGACGTGTAGCTGAAGACGGCGGCTTCGCTGTGGTTAACAGGGCTCGTGGCCGTCCCTGCGTTGTACCCGTAGTAGAGGCAAAGGTCGGTGACTGCCCCGGCGGCGATCGTATCCATCTGCACCCAGATGGTGTCGGGAATGGTGTCATCCACCCATAGGGGAAGGGAGGTGATGCCATCGGCTCCGATGGCCCGCAGATCGGCAGTGTCGGCTTGGACGAGACCGGCCGTGATCAATGCCTCCAGCGGAAAATCCAGTCTCAGCTGGTACTCGGTGACACCGGTCGCGGCGACGTCGGTGTGGTCGAGTGCGAAACAGCGACGATTATTCCATGTCGTGTCCCACCAGGTAATGGCCGATGGCGCCAGAACCCCGACGGGCCCGATCCGGTTGAGCACAATGCTCCCCGCCACATCAGTGCCGTTGGTGTTGACATACGTGCCTGCATCAAAGTCTGCCGGTGCGGTCCACGTTGCCAACGAGGCTTGGGTGTAGTCATAAAACTCTGCGATCGGCCCGGCCACTGTCACCGCGGCATCTGAGAAAGTCTGGGTGATTACGGCTGCACCACCCATTGTGGGCTGCAAAGTGAACAGCGCAAAAGAGAGCCCGAGCACAAATACTCGGTGCACCACACCAGCCTTCCTCCACCCAATCTGAAAGTTCATCCAACGCGCTTCATTGCTCCCGGAAATCCAGCCGGGAATTCTCACCAGACGTTAGTCCGAACGGGCGGTGCCGTCATCGGCGGGATCCAGCGCATCCTCCGGTACCATCCCCGCCCATGCCCGTTGAAATAGACATCGCCAAAGTCGCCCAGCTAGCCCGGCTCGCCCTCTCCGAAGACGAGCTGCGCGAGTACGGCGCTCAGCTTCAGGATATCCTTGAGCATGCGGAACGTGTCAGCGCGCTCCCCACAGAAGGAGTCTCGCCGACGTCGCATCCGCTTCCGATGACAAACGCGTTCCGTCCCGACGAAGTGCGTCCCTCGTTGAATCGCGACGAAGTACTGGCCCAGGCTCCCGCTGCTGAAGGCAAGTACTTCCGGGTGCCCCGCATCCTGGGGGAGTCATGAGCGATCTCGCCGACCTGACTATTGCCGAGGCCGGAAAGCAGCTCCGCAACGGTGCAATCACCAGCCTCGACCTCACCAACGCCACCCTGGCGAGGGCCGCGATCACCGAGTCGCACCTGCATGCGTATCTGACTCTCAATCAGGATGCTGCCCGCAACGACGCCCGGGCTGCCGACAAGGCGCTTGCCGCCGGCGATGATCACGGTCCGCTGCAAGGCATTCCTATCGCGCTGAAAGACAACATGTCGACCCGTGGCACCGAGACAACCGCAGGATCCAAGATCCTCGCCGGCTACGTGCCCCCGTACGACGCCACAGTGGTCGAGAGACTGCGCGCTCGCCAAGCGGTCGTGTTGGGCAAGACCAACCTAGATGAGTATGCGATGGGTTCGTCAACAGAGAACTCGGCGTATGGGCCGTCGCGCAACCCCTGGGATATCGATCGGGTACCGGGAGGATCATCCGGTGGATCTGCCGCGGCCGTAGCTGTGGGGTCGGCACTGGGGGCTCTCGGGAGCGATACCGGTGGTTCTATCCGGCAGCCGGCATCACTGACCGGAATCGTTGGGGTCAAGCCGACATACGGCCTGGTCAGCCGGTACGGGCTTATTGCTTTTGCATCTTCCCTTGATCAGATCGGGCCGTTTGCGCGCACGGTAGACGACGCCGCGACGTTGCTCGAGGCAATCGCCGGCTTCGATATCCGCGACGCCACCAGCTACCGCGGCGATGCTCCTGACATCAGCGGGTTGCTCGATGTCGGAGTGGTGGGCATGCGAGTCGGTGTCGTCAAGGAACTCAGCGGCGAAGGCTTTGACCCTCAGGTCGCCGATGCCTGCTCAAGCATGTACGACCTGCTGGCCGACGCCGGTGCCGTGGTGAGTGAGGTCTCGCTTCCTTCGACCGAATACGCGTTGTCGGCCTACTACCTGATCGCTCCGGCAGAGGCGTCCGCCAACCTGGCTCGCTTCGATGGGGTCCGCTACGGCCTCCGTGTCGACGGCGATACGACCGAGGAGATGATGGCTAACACCAGGGCTGAGGGGTTCGGACCTGAAGTGACCCGGCGGATTCTGCTCGGGACCTATGCGCTGTCGGCCGGCTATTACGAGGCTTTCTACGGACAGGCCCAGAAGGTTCGCACATTGGTGCGAAACGACTTTGCTGCTGCGTACGAGCTGGTCGACGTGCTCGTCTCTCCGACAAGTCCGACGACGGCGTTCCCGATTGGGGAACGCACCGCCGATCCGCTCAGCATGTATTACGCGGATGTGTGCACCATCGCCAGCAATCTTGCCGGCGATCCATCCGGTTCGATCCCCATAGGGCTTGACGACGGGGGGCTGCCGATCGGGTTCCAAGTCATGGCTCCAGCCCTTCACGAAGCGCAGCTGTTCCGGCTAGCGGCCGAGGTAGAGCGCCTGGCCAGTTTTAACCGGCGGCCTTCGCTGGCGACTTCGGAGGTAAGGCCCGCATGACCGATTGGGAAGCCGTCATCGGCATCGAAACGCACGTGGAACTCCAGACCAGGTCGAAGATGTTCTGCGGGTGCGAGGTCAACTTCGGCGCAGAGCCCAACACCATGATCTGCCCGGTTTGCCTGGCACTACCCGGTGCACTGCCGGTGCCAAATGAGGAGGCTATCGAGGGGATCCTTCGGATCGGGGCCGCGTTCGATTGCGATCTCGTCGAGGACTCCTTTTTCCACCGCAAGAATTATTTCTATCCAGACCTACCAAAGAATTACCAGATTTCGCAGTACGACGTTCCGATCTGCGTAGACGGTCATCTCGATGTTGATGTTGATGGCGAGGAGGACCGTATCGGGATCACCCGGGTCCACATGGAGGAGGACACCGGCAAGAGTGTCCACGGCAGCGAGACCGGACGGATTCACGGCGCCGATCATTCGCTCCTCGACTTCAACCGGGCCGGGGTGCCGCTGGTCGAGATCGTCAGCGAACCCGACATCAGAAGTGCCGAGCAGGCCCGGGCCTATGCTGCCGAATTGCAACGGGTGGTTCGTAGCCTCGGCGTCTCCGATGTTCGACTCGAGGAAGGCAGTGTCCGATTCGATGCCAATATCTCGGTACGTCCTGTTGGCCAGGAGGAATTGGGAACCCGCGCCGAAGTCAAGAACATGAACTCGCTGCGCTCGCTGCAGCGGGCGGTCGCCTACGAGATTCAGCGACAGATAGCTCTGATCGAGAGTGGGGGAACGGTGGTTCTGGAGACCCGGCACTGGGATGAAGGGGCTGGATCTACTTCTGGCATGCGGTCCAAAGAGGAATCCGAGGATTACCGCTATTTTCAGGAACCAGATCTGGTGCCGCTTCACGTCGACGATGCGTGGCGGGAACGGGTCTTTGCCTCGTTGCCGGAGTTACCGGCAATTCGTCGGAGGCGTTTCGTTGCCGCCGGGGTAGATCGGCAGACTGCTTCTGTTCTGGTCGAGGCCGGGGATCTTGCCGACCTGTTTGATCAGGCCGGTGAACTCGGTGCGGACGTCAAAGCTGTCGCCAACTGGCTGACCGGCGACGTGGTGGCTTACCTACGACGAAACGAGACCACGCTCGCCGATACCCATCTCGCACCGGCCCACTTGCGCGAACTTGGAGAAATGGTCAGTGCTGGAGATCTCTCGAGCACTGCTGCCAAGGACGTGCTCGGGCGTGTGCTCGACGGGGAGGGGACTCCCGGCGCGGTGGCCGCCGCCCACGACCTGATACAGATCTCTGATGAAGGCGCCCTCGAGTCCGAGGTGTCGCAGGTGCTTGCGGACAATCCCGATGTTCTCGACCGGTTGCGGGAAGGCGACATGAAGCCGATCGGATTCCTCGTGGGTCAGGTCATGAAGGCGACCAGAGGAAAAGCCGATCCGAAATTGGTTTCGGACCTGATACGGCAAATGGCCCAAGAGGGGTGACGTTGGGACGCCACTGCTGATGACTGGCAAACCCACGTCCGGCACCGGCCCGCTCTTTTGTGCTGTTGAGCGTGTGTTTTCTGCAGATCCGACTCGGGTCTGGGCACTTGTTGCTGATCCTGCCCGTGTCGGGGAATGGGCGGCAGTCGAGGCTGTCGGTTACCTGGGAACCGAGCTCCCCAAGGTTGGCCAGATCGTGTTCATCCGCACCCGGCGTTGGCAGTCGCCTACCCATGCCCGGCGGGTGGAAATCGAAGCATGGGACGCCGGTTCGGGTTACCGGTGCAATGTAGAGATCGGGCGGGTCGCAACTTCGATCAGTTTTGAGCTTCGGGTCATCCCGGAGGTCACCGGAGACGGCGTCGTGAGCCGGGTCCGGCTTGCACAGCGGCTGGAATTACCTCCAGCGTACGTTTCGCTCCTGCGCCGTCATCTGAGCCGACAATTGGAGCGGAAACTCGACCGCATCGGGCGGGTGGTTGGGAAATGAACGGTGTCGTCTTCGATTTTGATGGTGTCATCGCCGACAGCGAACCAATCTCATGGCAGGCGTGGTCCGACGTCCTGGCACCACATGGGATCGAAATAACGAATCAGGACGTGATCTCATGTACCGGCACCACCAGCCGGGACACTTACGCCCACTTTGCGCCGCGGGGGGATCTTCCCGACTATGAGCAAGTGCTGACGGCAGTCGATGAACGCCGGCGCCACGCCTACCAAACAGATCTGCGTTCATTCCCCGACGCGGTCAACGCGGTGCAGGGACTGGCAATGGTCGGGGTGCCGCTTGCGGTGGCATCGTCGAGTTCTCGCGTCAACCTCGATGCGAAAATGGAAGTGCTCGGGTTGCGTCGGTATTTCGAGTTCACCGTTGCCGGCGACGAGGTGCAGCACGGCAAGCCATCACCCGACCTGTACCAGGCTGCGATCGTCGAACTCGGTATCGATCCGGCGACGTCGCTGGCAGTGGAGGACACCGTAATCGGTGCCGATTCCGCGGCGGCCGCGGGCCTACGCACCGTCATTGTGAACAGGGTGGGGCTGGCGACTGCCACCCACCCCACAGTGTCGGAGGTCGATCCCGACATGTTGCTCCTATGGCTCGGCAGGCTTTAGTGCCGACGTGCTACGAGCCGGAAAACCCGGGGAATGCGGATCCTCGGAATACGTGGTACGACCGAAGACAAGAACCAAGCAACCGTCCACCGTCCTCATCCGTGCGCTTTCTAGGCATTAGACCCCCCGATGCTGCAGCTTGGGTCTACCCTCCCACTATGAGTATGACGACTCGGTATCTGCCACTTGCCCAGGTTGATGTTGACGATTTGCCGCCCGACGTGATTGACGAGTTGCCCCGCGACATCATTCAACAACTACAGGACGGCGTTCTGGACAAGATCCCGGACAACATCGTCGATTCGTTACCACCCTCGATCCAGGACAAGATCCCGGACGGGTTGGTGGAAGCTGCTGCGTCCAATTCGGCCTTCACCAAAGTGCTCCTTGCCATCGGCATCATCGCGGTGCTGGGGTTCATGTGGGGCATCTTCCGCAGCGCCGTGAAGTGGATGATCTATAGCGCCATCCTCGCCGTCGGCTCCTGGTACCTGTTCTTCCAGCAGTAGCCCGTCCGGTTGACCTAGAGACCGGTGACAACCCAGCCAGCTGCCAGCCCGTAGAGACCGGCGACGACGTCGTCGGCAGTTATGCCCACGGTGCCCGGAAGCCGCTCTGCGTGGGGGACGCCGGGGAGGACCTTGTAGATATCGGCGAGTCGGGCGACTACCAGGGCGACGATCCAACCCGGTCCCTGGAGTCCGATGAGGGCGACCAGAGTGCCCGCGACTTCGTCGATCACGATCCAATTGGGATCGGCGCCGTCCTTCGCAAAGGGAATGGCTGCCCACAGTGACACGAGGATGGCTACTACAGCCACACCGAGATCGATCCACCACGGTGCCGACCACAGCGCCCAGCCGATCAGCACCGCCACCGCGGCGCCAAACGTGCCGGCACCGCTATCACCGTTCCAAAGTTGTCTTGGGATGAAACCGACTCCAAAGCCGGCAGCAATGAACCTTCGCATCCGTCGGACACTAACGGCAGGTTCTTGTGGTGCGAGATCAAGCCATGGCGAAGGGTCGATAAAGTACGGGGATCAGATGAGAGGACTTCATGCGCCCCGAGCAACTCGGCGATCTGGCCATGCCTTCAGATCCGCGCTTACATCCCGACGGCAAACGTATCGTTTTTGTTGTAACCCGATTGGATATCGCAGAAGACAAGTACCTCCGGCGGGTTTGGATGTGGGATGGTGAACAAGCTCGACCGCTAACAGCCGGGCCGGCAGACACATCCCCACGTTGGTCGCCGGACGGCTCCCGACTCGCCTTTATCCGGAAGGGGCCTGAGGACGACTCGAAGCCACAATTGGCGATCCTCGACATGGCGGGTGGGGAGGCCGAAACGGTTACCGACTTCCCGCTCGGTGTGATGGAAGCCGAATGGTCCCCAGCGGGCGCGCAGGTCGCAGTGGTTGCCGCCGAATGGATTCCAGAACTCGCCGGCCTCGATTCCGCCGAACGGGAACGGAAACCCCGTCGGGTCACCCGATTTCCTTACCGCTTCGACAATGTGGGCTGGGTCTCCGACCGACGAACTCACATCCATGTCATCGATATGGATTCGGGTGAGGCCACGCAGGTAACCGAGGGCGACTTCGTCGAAACGGGAATCGCCTGGCATCCCTCCGGCGAGTATCTCGCATTTGAGTCGGCCCGGCACGAGGAGCGCGGCCTCGACGCCGGGTTGCAAGTGTGGACGGTACCGATCGTCGGCGGTGAGCCGAAGGCGGTCACGGACATAGGCCTGTGGAGTCGGGCCAACTTCGATCCCGCGGGGCGTCTCCATGTCGTTGGCACGCCGGACCGGTGGGGCTATCCCGGCATCATGCCGCTATATCGGGTGGAAGCCGATGGGATGTTGATCGATCTCACCGGACACCTGGACCGGAATGTCATCCCGCTCAGCCCGTCGGTGACGCCCTCCGGACCCCAATGGCTTGCCGACGGCGGGGCCGTAATCGTCGTCGAGGACCAGGGCAAGGTTCGGCTCGTACGGATGGATGCGGAAGGAACCACGACCGACCTGCTCGACGGTAAACGTGCCATCACAGGGGCCAGTCCGAATCCGAGCGGCTCGCAGATAGCCTTTAGCGCGACCTCGGCGACCAACCCCGGCGAGCTTTATATGTGGGCCGATGGCGTCGAGACCCGGCTGACCAACCTGAACGACGAGTTCATCGAGGAAGCGACGCTCGTTGAACCCGAACGTTTCGTCATATCGCACGATGGTGTTGAGGTCGAGGGTTGGGTCTACCTACCGCCCGGCGACGACAAGGTGCCGGTGTTGTTCAACATCCACGGCGGCCCCGCTTCGGCTTACGGCTACTGGTTCTTCGACGAGTTCCAGGTCTTCGCTGGAGCCGGCTACGGCGTGATTGCGACCAATCCGCGGGGATCGCAAGGCTACGGCGCAGACCATGTGAAGGCGATCGTTGGAACCTGGCACCAGGACGATTCCCCCGACATGAGGGACCTCATGGCAACAGTCGATACCGCTGCTGCGCTGTTCCCCCGTCTCGACACAGAACGACTCGGCGTCATGGGAGGTTCGTATGGCGGGTACGCCACCGCCCGGCTGCTGGCTCAGGGCGGCCGGTACAAGTCGGCCGTTGCTGAGCGTGGCTTGTTCACCTTCACTTCGTTCCTCGGGACTTCCGACATCGGGCCGTGGTTTTCGAGGATGTACTTGGGGGAGGACGGCGTGTCCGACTACGAGCGGCTGTGGAAATCGGGTCCGTTGGCTATGGCCGACGCCATCAACACGCCAACATTGATCCTCCATTCCGAAGGAGATTTCCGCACGCCGATCGAACAGGGTGAGCAGCTGTTCGCCAAACTCCAGATGAACGGCGTCACCACCGAGATGGTTCGTTTTCCAGCTCCGGAAGGCCACGAGCTCTCCCGCGGCGGAACCCCCAAACACCGCATCGACCGCTTCGAAGCCATCCTCGACTGGCACAACCGCTACCTCCAATAGCGCGACGCTGCGAACCCAGGGTTCGTGTGCCCGGAAACCGACGCTGCGAACCCAGGGTTGGCAGCACCCGCCTCACAGTTTGCGAACCGTGGGCTGAGGTGCCCGGAAACCGGCGCTACGAACCCTGGGTTCGCATGCCCGGAGACGGCAGCAATCGAACGTGGCAAGATAGGGCGTATGGAACCCACCAAAAATATCTGGTTTGACGGCGAAATGGTCCCTTGGGCCGACGCCAATGTTCACGTGCTGTCGCACGCTCTTCACTACGGAACGGGCATCTTCGAGGGTATCCGTGCGTACGAGACCCCCGATGGCACGGCGGTATTCCGCCTCACCGACCATATGGTGCGACTGCATCAGTCGGCCAAGGCTTACCACATGAAGCTGGAATGGTCGGTAGAAGAGCTCGTCGAGGCGGCCAAGGAAACACTCCGGGTCAATGGTCTTGAGGCGGGTTACGTTCGCCCGATCTCGTTCCTGGAACTTGGGGCGGTTGGGCTGAATCCTTCCGGGGCTCAAGTGCGGACCGCGATCATCACCTGGCGGTGGGGGGCCTACCTCGGTGAGGACGGCGTCAAGAACGGGATCCGCGTGAAGACGTCGTCGTGGCGCCGTTTCCCGAACTCGTCGTTCCCGAACGCGAAAGCCACCGGTACCTACATAAACAGCATCCTGGCCAAGATGGAGGCCGTCCAGAACGGCTATGACGAGGCGTTGATGCTCAACCAGGATGGGGTTATCAGCGAGGGCAGCGGAGAGAATCTCTTCCTGGTCCGAGACGGGGTGGTGTACACGCCTCCCATCGCGGTTGGCTGTCTCGATGGCCTGACGCGCAACGCGGTGTCGACTTTGCTGGCAGAAGAAGGCCATGAGATTGTCGAGAAGAACCTCGATCGAACTGACCTCTACTACGGAGACGAGGTGTTCTTCACAGGTACTGCCGCCGAGGTGACACCTGTGCGTGAGGTCGACGACCGTGCGGTGGGTGATGGAACCCCCGGTCCCATCACCCGACAGGCCCAGGGCCTCTATGCGGACCTGGTGACCGGCAAGCTCGACCGTCATCAGGATTGGCTCGAGTTCATATAAGCGGCCGCTGGGCCTTTGACCTAACGGGTTAGCATTGCTCGGTAGTCCGCCCGGAAGGAAGACGTGGGACAGCAGCCGAACATCGAACTCGAGATCTCAGATTTGCCGAGGCCACGGCGCAAGCCTGATCCGGCTCGCGGTTGGATTCCCGGCCGTCCCGGCGAACTTGGTGGGCCCGAGGACATGAGGTCGGGTGCCGGCTTTGGCTCTACCGGTCCCGATGCGGGGTACGCGTTGTCGCTCGCAGTGGCTCGCGAGGTTGCTCTGGCCGATGGGGAGCATCGTGGCAACGCCAACGCCGCCATCGCCGCGGTTGCCTCAGCCCGGTCCTCCGGGTACGGGCGCGGACCGACCAAACAGGACATCGATTTCGCTCTGGTCCTACTCGGATACAACGCCTCCGGTATCTCCGAGGAGATGGCGGCCGGCCTAGCGACGAGCCGGCTCGATTGGTTTGCCGCCGCAGGCCATCATCCTGGCAAGCTACTGGACTTCATTGCCATCATTCCCTCCGAAGTCCTTCAGCTAACCGCTGATGAGGCTGCAGGCCGGATGGCGCAAGGCGAAGAACTCGTTACTCGCTGATTCAGCAAAGAGAGATCACATGAAGATCGTCAGGGTCGACAGCCGTGTCGACGACATCACCTACGGCTCCGTTGAACCGGAGGGTATCCGCCTCCACCGGGGAAGCCCCTTCGTGGCTTGGGAACCCACAGAGACTGTCGTGGCCTGGGACCAGGCCCGGCTTCTAGCCCCCGTTATTCCAACGAAGATCATCGCCGTTGGACGCAACTACGTCGATCATGCGGAGGAACTCGACAACCCGATTCCTGAGACTCCGTTGATATTTCTCAAGCCTCCGACCGCGGTCATTGGGCCGCTGCAGTCGATACGGATTCCGGCGGATAGCGAGAACGTCCATCACGAGGCAGAGCTTGCGGTGGTGATCGGGAAGGTCGCCAGGGACGTGAAGATCGAGGATGCCGGCGCCTACATCCTGGGGTACACCGCGGCAAACGATGTCACCGCACGCGATCTGCAACGCGGCGATGGACAGTGGACCCGGGCCAAGGGTTTCGACAAAAGCTGGCAAAGAGATCGCTTATGACTACCTTGTAGTTGCTACTGGACTGGACTATAACTATGAAGGTATCGAAGGTATGACTGAAG
>JAYEIP010000291.1:0-6507 GCA_034660155.1 Actinomycetota bacterium
GTCGTCACAACCAGGGGTGTCCCTGATCCTCCACAGCAACCTAGGGGTGAACTCAGGGTATTACCCGATTGGCCGAGGAGCACCGTGCTGGCATCGTGTTGGTATGGAATCGACACAACAGCAACAACAACAACAACGACCGCGCCTGGAGCGTCTGCGAGGCGACCGGGCGATTGCCGGTGTCGCCTCCGGCCTGGCGCGCTACCTCGGTATCGACGTCGCCTGGGTTCGGATTGGATTCGTCGTCTCAGCGCTATTTGGCGGTATGGGGATACTGCTATACATCATCGGATGGGTGGCGATGCCAGAGGAAGGCCGACGCGACTCGATTGCAGCCGACAAGGTTGGCGACATGCAGAGTGCCGGAGGCTGGATTGGGGTGGCACTAATCGTCCTCGCGGCAGTCATCGTCCTCGGCAATACCAACGTCATCGATGGCGAATTGCTCTTTGCCGCTGTCCTGGTCGGAGCCGGCGTCCTGTTGTATCGGGGCGATCTTGGCGGCGGTAGCAAGAACCGAATTGGAGACTCTGGCGATCGCCCATCCTACGAACCCGGGTCCACGCTCACCGACGCGACTCCACCGATTGAGTCTCCACCGGAAGTGGACGGCACGATGAAACCGGACGAAGATCGATACGGCAGTTACGAACCACCTCCGCCTGCTGAACCGTTGATTCCCGATCCCGCATTCCAGCCGCGCCCGACGCCACCGCGTGAGTCATCCCCGCTAGGACGGTTTGCCTTCGCGACGGCGTTGATAATCGTGGGCATCATGGGAGTGGGTCAGTCCGCTGGCTGGTTCCAGCCGGAATTCCGGCACTATGCCGCGACCGTATTCGTTGTGTTCGGTAGCGCTCTTTTGATCTCGAGCATCATCGGGAGGGCCCGCTGGCTCATCGTCCTCGGATTACTGCTTACGCCGGTCCTATTGGCGATGGCACTGATAAAGGTGCCACTTGAAGGCGGTTTTGGCGACCCAAGGTATGTGCCGGTCAGCGTGTCGGACGTTAGCGATGAATACCGGCTAGTTGCAGGAGAGCTTGTCCTTGACCTGACCCGACTCCAGATCGCTGATGACGAGGCTCTCGACATAGAGGCGAGCGTTGTCTTTGGCAGGCTCGAGGTAATCGTCCCGCCCGATCTCAATGTCGACGTGATAGCGAAGGTCGACGCCGGCGAGATGTTCCTTGATGGTTCCGCCGGAAGCAGATCACGTTCCGGGGGGACCGACAACATCAACATCGAGCGAACCATCGACTACGAAGGCGCAGGCCAGGTCGATCTCGAAGTCCATGTGGGTTTCGGCGAGCTCGTGGTCTATCAAGTTGCGGAGGTGTCACGATGAAGCAGCATCCTTTTGATCCACTGTCTTTCGTGTTTGGACTGCTGTTCCTCGGCGCTGGGCTCCCTCTACTGTTCTCCGATTCCGGGTTTGCGATCTTCGAAGCTCGCTGGATTTTCCCTGGGTTCTTGGTCCTGGCCGGAGCGGTTGTCCTGGCGACGACCCGATCGCGCCTCGCGAGCAACGAGTCGGTTCTGTCTGAGATGTCGGTTGAGGCCGATCTCGACACGATGGATGACTAGACAGCTCGCACCCGGACCAATCCCGCGGTGCTCGCGACGCGCATCGCAAACGAGAAGCGGTCTACTTGGCTGCACAAGGCGACGTCGTCGCGGTGCGCAAACGAGGACTCGTTGAGTACGCGAGCTCGTGGGGTCGCTGCCACTTGACGCCCAGAGTGTGCCAACAGACTTCGATCATCTCGAAGGAGTGCTTCGATTAGCTCCGCTGCGATTTCGTCTTCCGCGGCGGCCGTGACGCCGGATTCTCCTGATGCGACGATGGTCACTGAAGATGATCCGGACAGGGCGTCTGCGGTAGCCGAAGCCACCACGAGGCTTGCGACGTAGAGGGGGCTGGCGCCGGCACTGAGGGCGGCTCGCGCGCACCGAGTGCCGGCCGAGCTGCGATGAACGATAGTTCTGCCTTGGACGGCTCCAGGCTTAGCCACAATCTCACCCGGTGAGTTACCGAGGTCAAATGCATCGGGGCGGACCCCGGAAACCTCACCCATGAGAACGGCGCCGGGGACGGTGGCGGCGATCTCGAGGGCCTCAGCTACCTCGGAGGTGAGCACAATCTCTTTGGCGCCGGCAGCAATTGCGTACGCTGCCGCAGAGAACGCACGGAAGACATCGATGACCACGGTTGGCCCCGATGCGGTGGCGGCTCCCTCGACTCCCTGCACACGTGTGACCTGCATGCCAGGAGTATCGCGGGTCGACCGACCGATGCCGGGCTGTCGTCGATGTCTTGGATCCCGGGCCTGTGATCCGTACTGTGGGGTTCGCCGGATGGGCCGGAATGATTCTTAAGGACGGAAGCGTTGACGCGGGCATGAACGACATCGCAACTTTGCTACACAGAGACGATACGACCGTGGCAGTCGTCGGGGCCACCGATGATCCTCACAAGTACGGCTCGGTGATCTACCGGGATCTGAAGAACAAAGGATTCCAGGTGTACGCCGTCAACCCGAATCGGGAGACTGTGGACGGTGATCCCTCCTACAAGTCCTTGGCGGCGCTGCCCGTCAGCCCGACGATCGTTAACATCGTTGTCCCGCCTGAGTCCACGCTACAAGTACTCCACGGTGCCCTTGGCCTTGGTCTCCATAATGTGTGGGTACAGCCGGGAGCAGAGAGCCCCGAGGTGATGACTTTCCTCAACGACAATGAATTCAATTACCTGGCGAATTCCTGCATCATGGTTCGATCAAGGATGCGCGCCGGCCAATGATCCACCCGGTAGCTTTGGCGACGAAAGTCTGGGGGGATGGGTCGCGTCGTGCCCTCTTGTTGCATGGCCTCTCATCTGCCGGAGCTAACTGGTGGCAGGTCGCACCGGACCTGGTGAAACTGGGGTTCACCGTTGTTGCCCCGGACCTGAGGGCACACGGGACCAGCCCCGCAGGGGACGACCTCACCGTTGAGTCCTATCGAGACGATGTGCTGCTGCTCGGGAACGGGTGGGACCTGCTGATCGGCCATTCGCTGGGAGGCACCATCGCTGCGGCGGTACTTGCCGACCGACCCGATTTCGCCAGGCGCCTCATCCTTGAGGACCCCGCGATCGATTCGGTAGGAACGGCACGCCTGCTGGCGGAATCGCCGGAACCATCGGCCCGCCCGACGGTGAAAGCCATCGCCGCCGAGCATCCCGACTGGCACCCGCGCGATGTGGAACTAAAGGTGGAATCGTTGCTGCAATGCGGGGTGGAGGGACCCAGACGGACCATGGAGGATGCATCGCCATGGGACGTGTGGCCTGATGTGCTCGGACTCCGCATCCCGACGCTTCTCATTGCTGCCGACCCGGTACGGGGCTCCCTGGTGTCGGCGGAAAAGGGGGCAGAGGCAGCGGGAGGAAACGAGTTCATCGAGTTTGTGCTCTTGGAGGGCGCCAGTCACTCGATGCATCGCGACGCATACGGTCGCTTCTTTACTCTTGTTCGTGACTTCGTAGAGCTGTAGGGCGATGGACATTGCCTGCCCCCAATGTGGCGAGACCGAAGCATTGCGCGGCTCACGTCGCGACGATGTCATTGCGCTCCAGTGCGAATCTTGCAGTCACCGCTGGGACCGTGACCTCAACCCCTGCTGCAGCCGTTGTGGCGGCACCGACATGCAAACTGTCCCCCTCGCCATTCTCGAGAAGGGGAGAGGAACACAACTGTCGGTGGTAGGCACCCGGCCAATCCATCTCTGCTCAGAATGCGACGCCGAGACCCTCCGCATCTACCACCGCAACCGCCCCAACCCCTTGCTCCCCAACGAAATCCCAACTGCCGGTCTGTAGCTCCCTTCCTATCAGTCCCCTTTGGGGGGACAGAACCGCCGGCTCGGAGAGCCGGGGGTAGGGGGCGCCCAACGCGTAACGGCGCGCACCACGTCAACTAGTAATGAGTTGGTCCACCGGCGCGTGATCATCTGTCAACACATCCGCATCACCAACAAAGTCACTCAGATCATCGCCCACCAATATCACCCCATTGCTCCCGCGCTCGGCCAACGCACTCTCCAGAGCCGGGATATCGAGCGGTGACTCCGACGCGACGATTATAAAGTTGCCACCACGTTGGCCGGCGAGATAGTCGGGCGGTGCGATCACGGCGACATTGTCGAATACCGTGGCAAGGGTGGCCGTCTCGGCTCTGGCGAATCCAAGTGGGGGATAGTCAATGAGATTGAGCACGTAGAAGCCATCGGTCCGGAGTCGTGCCGAAAACTCCTCGGCGAAGTCCACTGTGGTCAGATGCCAGGGGACCGCCGGTCCCCCGAAGGCATCACCGATAACGACGTCGTAGATGTCGGTCCGGGTGTTCTGGAGCGTCACCCTGGCATCTCCCGTGCGAATGTCGAGCGTGGTCGGATCAAGGCCAAGTTGTTCGGTGGCAACATCAACGATCGCCGGGTCCAGTTCGAGAACTGTGTTGGTGCCGCCGGGGTGGGTGGCGTTGACATACCGGGGGAAAGTGAAGCCACCGCCACCGATCGACAGCGAGTTGATCGGTCCAGATGGCAACTGAGAATCGAGCACGGCCCCGAAGATTCGGGCGTAACGAAACTCGAGGTGGGTGACATCGTTGAGATCCACGTAGGAGTGGCGCAGGGTGTCCAGCCAGAGGACCCGCCCAGACGGCCTGTCGGCGTCGATGTCGACGTTGACGCAGTAGTACGCGCTTTCAAATTCGCAGGTCGAGGGTGCTGCGACCGCAGCGGCTGCTGCAAGCCCAGCTACGGCCAGTGTGGTGACAACGAGGGTGGTGGTGGCGACACGTGCTCGAACGCCCGACGCCAGCCCGGCAGCTATCAACACCCCACCCAGGATGAAGGCGATCGTGCGGCTCGGCCAGGCCGCAACCAACAGGAAGCCGGTGACAAATGTCCCGAAGATTGCACCCGCGGTGGCGATAGCGGAGAGGCGGCCAACGACCGATCCGGTCTTCTCGAGGCTATGAAGGCGGATCTTGGTGATCGTTGGAGTGACCGCCGACAGCACCGCGGCCGGAGCGAAGAAGCTCACCGAAGCCAGCACCACAATGTCGAAGGGACTGTTGGAAGACGACGGGCCGACGATGGTGATGATCGGGTAGGTGAGTAGCGCCATAATTCCACCCGTCACGAGGATGATCGGGAGGACCCGCTGTGGTGGGTACCTGTCGGCGATGCGTCCACCAAGCCACGATCCAACGGAGATTCCTGCGAGCACTGTTCCAATGATCCCGGTGAAGGTTTCGAGAGTGACCCCAACATATGGTGCCATCATCCGTCCGGCCAGAATCTCAAGCACTAGTACGGCGGCAGAAGTGAAGAAAACGAGGGAGCGGGCGGAAAGCGTCGACATGGACGACGAGTATCGCAGACCAGTTAGAGTTGCGGTTCGCTCGGGCGTTTAGCTCAGTTGGCTAGAGCGCCGCCCTTACAAGGCGGAAGTCGGCGGTTCGAGTCCGTCAACGCCCACGCACTCAGGACCCCAGCAGACACTGGGGCTTCCGTATGTCTTGGGGAGTATCACGGGAGACAGTTAGGGCCATAGGGGGTGCCCGTGCTGCGCTGGTGCTGCGTTGGCCGGAATCTGAGCAGGTATTGGGCCGCATCGGGTGGATGGTCACGAGGGACAGCTTCCCGTCACGGGCGATTGAATCTGAAGACGGTCAGAGTTAGTCCCAAGCCATCGGTGAACCATGTCGTAGGGAGCGCATAATGAAGCTCGTAGGGACAAGCCAGGTGTTGTGTGCGCACCGTGGTCGCGCGCCAAAGGGCTTCGTGTATCACGAATCCCCCGAAGCCATACAGCGCATCGGTACCTGAGCCGACCAAGAAATCACCCAGAAATCCCGACTCCGCTCTTCAACAGTCCCAGACCGACGCGACGAGACCCCTTGTCCTGCAAGGGGTCTCTTGGCACGTCCGGAGTTGCCTTCCTTAAGACTCTAGACTGACTTGGCGGGATCAAGGCACGTGGAAGGTCATTTCTCCACTTAGCTAATCGTCGTCACATTCGTCTCAACCGTGGCCGTTGTCATTCGAATCGGTTGTTTGTACCTTCGTCCTGGACTTCGTCGAGTTCGAGTCCTTTACTGCCAATGAACGAGTTGTGACTGGTCTCCGAGCCGAGAACAACATGACTTCCCGAGCCGGAAACGTTGAAGTCGTTTTTAACGAAGAGATTGTGGCTTGATTCATTCTCGACTGGCGGCAGAGTATTGAATCGAGTCAACGTGGTCATCATTACACCGGCTGCATCGGTGCAATTGAGGTCATTCTTCTCGACGACCAGACCCGTGACTCCGCTCCCTGCCAGGTCTGGGCCAACAAGCGCTGGCGACGGACCAAGGAGCAGACAAGCGGTGGGCCAAGAAAGCCCGGGAGGATTTTGTGGTAGTCCCCTTCCGACCTCACCCGTGACCGTGATCTTGTTCTTCTCGATGAGGCCTGGGT
>JAYEIP010000292.1:0-6499 GCA_034660155.1 Actinomycetota bacterium
CCTCGGTACGTTCTCGCACACCTGCTCGGGCCCTGGAGTTCGCTTGTGAAATCCCCAGGTACTCACCTTGTGAGTACCCCTGTAGCCCAACGGCTTCGGCGCTGCGGTACTTTCCCTCCAAGAGGGCGGCTGATGCGAATACGGACTACGGGTGGAGATCGGGGTTATGCACCCGACTGCTATGATCGCGACTCCAACGGAGAAGATTTCTCTCGAGGTGGGCATGTGCCCGCCTCGTTTTGTGTGCATGTGTTTAGGAGGAGAAGGGTGACGGGCACGGTTGAACGGCTTTGGGCCGTTATCGAGCCATATGTCGCGGCCGAGGGTATCGAGCTCGACGATCTGGAGATCGTCGGGAAGGCGCCGGGAGTCGTTGTGCGAGTTACATTGGACGCGGATGAACCGATCGGCGTTGATCGACTCGCCGAGGTGTCGCGCCGTCTATCACGTCTGCTCGATGATGACGAGCCGGTCCCCGGCGCTTACACGCTTGAGGTCTCATCCCCAGGTCTGGAACGCAAGTTGCGTGCACCCCGCCACTTCGAGAAGTCGATTGGGAGAGACGTGAAGGTCAAGAGTCGGGTTCCGGTTGGCGGTGACAACAATCACCGCGGCGTGCTCGCCGTCGCCGACGAGGATGGGTTTGTTGTAGACGTAGATGGGCAAGAGCGGCGCATTGCCTACGGCGATGTAGTGACCGCGCGGACGGTGTTCATGTGGGACACGGCTGCGAAGCCGGGAACACGCTGAGGAGAGGAACGGCCATGGATTTTAATCTAATGCTCGATGCGCTTGAAGGAGTCGCGCGCGAAAAGGGCATTCCGGTCGAAACCATTCTCGACGCCCTTGCCAATGCATTCGTGTCTGCGTACAAGCGGACACCGGGTGCTGCTGAGGAAGCCCGGGTCACCATCGATGTGGACAGCGGTGAGATCGTGGTCTACGGCCAGGAGCTCGATGAGGACGGCAACGTGACTCGTGAGTGGGTTGACACACCGAGCGACTTTGGGCGTATCGCCGTACAAACCGCCAAGCAAGTCATTACCCAACGCCTCCGTGATGCCAAGCGGGAGCAGGTATTCGATCTGTACGACGGGCGCGAAGGCGACCTTGTGACCGGGATCGTCCAAAGTTCGGATCACCGCTACGCCATGCTGGACCTTGGTAACGCCGAGGCCATCATGCCTGGTTCAGAGCGGATTCCCTACGAGCGACTCGAGCGCGGTAACCGTATCAAGGCATACATTCTGGAAGTGCGTGGTGAAGGCAAGGGCCCTCAGATAGTGGTTTCCCGCAGCCACCCCGAGTTCATTCGGTCACTCTTCGAGCTAGAGGTCCCCGAACTTGTCGATGGCGATGTGGAGATCCGTGCAATTGCCCGTGAGCCCGGCCACCGCACCAAGATCGCCGTGGTGTCTCATGACCCCAACGTTGATCCCGTGGGTGCTTGTGTCGGCGCACGTGGGTCTCGTGTTCGCCAGGTAGTCAACGAGCTTCGCGGCGAGAAGGTTGATATTGTCGAATGGCGGGAAGACACTCGTGCCTTCATCTCCGAGGCGCTCAGCCCGGCACGGGTAAAAGAGGTTCGTCTCGATGATGACGAGATGACCGCAACGGTTATTGTGCCCGACCATCAGCTATCGCTGGCGATCGGCAAGGAAGGACAGAACGCCAGATTGGCTGCCCGGCTAACGGGCTACAAGATCGATATCCGCTCCGAAAGCCAGGATCTCGGCCTCGACGTTGAGGACGAGGAAGAGGCGCAAGTACCGGCTCCGGAGGCGGACGCTCCAGCAGCGGACATTCCGGCCGAGGTTGTCGATGGCATCGAGGTCGACAATGGCGAGGCCATTGCAGAGGAGTCGAGTGAGGCTGATGAGGTGACTCCGGCAGCTGAGCCGGAGGCACCTTCCGAAGAGATTGCGGAGGACACCGAAAGTGAGTCCGTGTCCACCGAACTGCCTGAGGTCGTGAGCGAAGAAGAGATCGTTGCGGCCGTCCCAGTAAAAGAAGAAACAGAATTAGATGACGAGGAGAATATCCCTGTAGGCGAGGAAGACTCAACAGTCTGACGGCCTGCCACAATGGGTCTCCCGGAGGTGACAGTTGGCTAAGAAGCGCGTATACGAGTTGGCACGAGAACTTGGATTCGAGTCCAAGGATGTGCTCGAGCGCGCTCGCGAGCTCGGACTAGGGGTCAAGACTGCATCGTCAGGTCTCGACGAGGAGGGGCAAGCGCTCGTCCTGGCGTCGTACAAGGACGCCGGAGCTGCGGTCGGGGCCAAAGCCGCTCCCGAGCCGGCACTTGAGCCCGAGCCGGCTCCCAAGCCTGCGCCGGAGCCTGAGCCCACGCCTCAGCCCGAGGCAACTCCTGAGCTTGCGCCGGAGCCAGAGCCCCCTCCGGAACCAAAGGCACAGCCCGAACCAGCGGTCATCGAGACCGAGGACAAGCTTGCAACCGATGAGAGGGTCATCGCCGTCGATGCCGGCATAACTGTGGCCGACTTCGCCACCGAGATCGGTGAACGCACCGGCAACGTGGTGAAAGAGCTCATGGGCATGGGCGAAATGGTTCCCGGTGGAGGCACCATTCCCACGCATGCCCTCGAATCCCTTGGCAAGATTTTCGGCTACGAAGTACTTGTCGAGGAAAAAGAAAAGGAACCGGAGGACACCGGCCCGGCACCCTATGTCGTCGAATACGACGACGACCCGGCGAGCTTGCAGGCCCGCCCACCGGTCATCACCGTGATGGGCCATGTCGATCACGGCAAAACCCAGCTGCTGGACACAATCCGCCAAACCAACGTGATCGCCGGCGAGGCCGGTGGAATCACGCAGCACATCGGTGCCTACCAGGTGACGGTGAACGACGAGAAACTCACCTTCCTCGATACCCCTGGCCATGAAGCATTCACCGCGCTGCGCGCCAGAGGAGCGAACGTCACGGACATCGCCATCATTGTGGTTGCCGCCGATGACGGCGTCATGCCGCAAACTGCTGAGGCCATCGCGCACGCGCAGGCCGCCGAGGTCCCGATCATCATTGCCATTAACAAGATGGATCTGGAGACCGCAGATCCGTACGCCGTGCGCGCCGCGCTTACCCAACACGGGATCGTGGTGGAAGAGCTCGGTGGCGATGTGGTGACCGCCGAGATATCAGCGCTCACCGGCGATGGAGTCGAAGAACTGCTCGAGATGATTGCGCTGGTTGCCGAGGTCGAAGAACTCAAGGCGAATCCGAACGCCCCCGCCGTCGGGACTGTGATTGAGAGCCGTCTCGAGGTTGGCCGTGGCCCTGTCGCGACCGTTACCGTCCAGCGAGGAACACTCAAGCAAGGCAGCTCGGTCGTGGCCGGCTCCGTTCCAGGACGCGTTCGCGCGATGTTCGATGACCAGGAGAACCAGGTAAGGACAGCCGGTCCATCGACACCTGTCTTGGTGATGGGTTGGGAAGAGATTCCGACTGCCGGCGACATGTTCGAGGTCGTAAAGAACGATCGAACCGCCCGCAAGCTTGCCGACGAGCGCACCCACGTCCTGCGGACGGGTACCCACGTCGTCCCGACCGCGACCCAGCGTCTCGAGACTTTGCTCGAAAATCTGCGGACCGCCGATCATGCCGAACTCCGGATCATCGTGCGAGCCGATGCGATGGGCTCGCTCGAGGCAATCCGGGATTCGGTGAAGAAGATCATCCGCGAAGACGGCAAGGTCACGATCATCCAGGGGGCCGTCGGCGGCGTGACCACCAACGACGTTATGTTGGCCGAAGCTTCCGACGCGGTTATCTACGGCTTTAACGCACGTCCCGATTCCGCGGCTCGAGCGGCGGCCAAGGAAGCCGGCATCGACGTGCGTACGTTCTCGATCATTTATGAGCTCCTTGACGATATCGAGGGCCTCCTGCTCGGTGAGCTTGCTCCTGAGGAGATTGAGGCCTTCCTCGGCGTCGCCGATGTACGCGAGGTATTCCGGGCACCACGGCTCGGCAAGGTCGCCGGTTGCTACGTCACGGAAGGCGAGATCAACCGCAACGCCAAAGCACGTGTCGTGCGCGACGGCGTGGTTGTTTACCAGGGTCGAATCATCTCGCTGCGTCGCTTCAAGGACGACGTTCCAACCGTGGCTACCGGCTTCGAATGCGGTATCGGACTCGAGAACTTCCGCGATGTCAAGGTAGGCGACACCATCGAGTCGTTCGAGGTGCGCGAGATCGCTCGCGTTTAGAAGAACGCCGGGCGATAAGCGAGATCCCATATGTACGCAGCCGCCCTACGCCTTGAGCTCCGCATCAGGGACGCTCGGTCGCTGAAGGAGAAACGTCACGTGATCAAGTCGGTCTCGAGCCATCTGGCCCGCACGTTTGGCGTTGCCGTGTCTGAGGTTGATCACCAGGATCTATGGAATCGGGCAACCCTGGGTGTCGCAGCGGTTGCGCCGCAACCATCGCAGCTGGACCGTATCCTGCACACCGTTGAACGTCATGTGAGGGAACGTCACGACATCGAGCTGCTATCCGTGAGCGTGAGCCACCTGGAGAGTCCGGAATGAGTAAGACCCCATCACCACGGATGCGGAAGGTCAATGAACTATTGCGCGAAGTGATTGCCGAGGAAACGACTCACCTGAAAGACCCCCGGATCGGGTTCCTAACGATCACAGGGGTCGACACCGCTCCAAATTTGCGGAACGCCATCGTGTACTACTCGGTCATCGGAGACGATGAGCAGCATACCGCCACGGCAGCAGCGCTCAAGAGTGCTGCCCGACGGTTTCAGGCCGTCATCGGCAGTCAGACAAGACTGAAGTTCACACCGGTTCTAGAGTTCCGTATCGATCCCGCCATCGAGGAAGGTCTGCGGATGGACGAGTTATTGCACAACCTCCAGGAGAGTGAGCCTGATGAGTGACTCTCTGGCGCAGGCAGCTGCTGCTATGCGGGCGGCCGACACCATAGTCACGATGGGCCACATCGGGCCCGACGGCGATTCGCTGGGGTCGATGCTTGCAATCGCGGCGGCCGCCACCAACGCGGGCAAGAAGGGCTATGCCACATTCGGGGAACCTTTTGTCATCGGCAGACAGTTCCGTTATCTGGACGGCGACACGTTGCTGGCACCGCTGGAGGTACCAGACAAGATCGATGTGGCCGTTGTTGTCGATACCAGCGTTGCCCACCGGCTCGGTAGCGCGTTGCCGATTGTTGAACGGGCCAAGACGGTCATCGTGATCGACCACCACATCTCGCGCGATGTCGACCTTGGCGATATCAACGTCATCGATTCGACGGCAGCCGCCGCGGCTCAGATCGTCTACCGGTTGCTCGTTGAACTTGGCTGGGAGATAACTCCGGAGATCGCGGTTGCGCTCTACACGGGCATTGTCACCGACACCGGACGTTTCCAATACGGTGCGACGAGCGCCGAGGTCCACCGTATCGCGGCGTCACTGCTTGAAGCTGGAGTCGAGCCGCCGACCATCCTTCGCCATGTCTATGAAGAGTCTCCTTTCGGGTACTTGCATGTCGCCGGGGCGGTGATGGCACGGGCTGCGCTGGATGCCGACCGCAAATTGGTTTGGTCGGTGCTGTATCGGGCCGATCTCGCTGCGGAGGAGCTGCGGTACGAAGACGCCGACGGGCTGATCGACTTGATCAGGATCGCTGAGGAGTCTGACGTAGCGTGCCTGTTGCGTGAGATTGGAGACGACAAGTTCAAGGGCAGCCTGCGGTCACGCGGCCGTGTCGACGTCAGCGAGGTTGCAGGACGCTTTGGCGGTGGTGGGCATCGTAACGCCGCCGGCTTCACTGCCGAGGGGTCGGCAGAGTCGATCATCGCCAGGATCGGGGCTGATCTCTAGTGACCGCCGGGGTACCTACCGGGTTCTTGCTTGTTGATAAGCCGGGCGGTTGGACCTCGCACGATGTCGTGGCCAAAGTCCGCAATCTCCTGAAGATCAAGAAGGTCGGCCACGCCGGAACTCTTGATCCGATGGCAACGGGGTTAGTAGTGCTGGGCCTCGGGAGGGCCACACGCTTGCTCAGGTTTGTTCAGGCGGCTCCCAAGGAATACGTGGCCCGCGCCGTTTTCGGAGTGGCAACGGACTCGCTCGATGCCGATGGGGCCATTCTGGACCGGGAGGCAATGAATGTGGAACAGGCGGAGGTCGAACTTGCGATGGATCGTTTCGTCGGGACCATTGCACAGATCCCCCCTATGGTCTCTGCCCGCAAGGTGGGGGGACGCAAGCTCTATGAATTGGCTCGGGAAGGTATCGAGATCGAACGCGAGGCACGCGATGTCGAGATATATCGGCTCGAACTGACCGACTTCGCCCCGTCAAGCTACCCCGAGGTCACATTTCGCACCGTCTGTAGCACCGGAACGTATGTCCGCACGCTTGCCGATGACCTTGCACGGTCGCTCGGCGGTCGGGCCCACCTAAGTGCATTGCGACGGATCCGCAACGGGTCTCTCCTGGTTACTGATGCCAT
>JAYEIP010000293.1:0-1271 GCA_034660155.1 Actinomycetota bacterium
CGCAAGTAGGGCGACGCATGTTTCCCTATCGGGATTCGCCGCCCTACTTGCGTGTCTAGGTGGCGACCTCTCCACCGGCTTCGCACCAATCGCTCCATGACCCGGGATAAAGCAGCGTGCCGGATTGCCCAATTACCTCGAGAGCCAGCACATTGTGACACGAGGTAACTCCGCTTCCGCAGTAGCTAACAATCGCGAGATTTGAGTCGGCTACGGCAAAGCGCTCTTCGAGCTCTTCTACAGGGAGGAAGTGGCCGGACTCACGAAGGTTCCCTTCAAACGGGATATTGAACGCACCCGGGATATGCCCGGCGATCGGATCTATGGGTTCCTCTTCACCTCGATATCGCTCCGGCGCCCGGGCGTCGAGCAGGAGCAGTCCATCGCCGCCAGAGGCGACCTGTTCACGATCTACAATGCCGGTCCACTCGGGCGCGACGTTGAGACTGCTCGCCTGCCACGTCGGGATCTCCGTCGTTGTTGAGCGGGGCTCATTCACCCAGGCCGTCCAACCGCCATCCAGGACATGGACGTTATTGTGCCCGAGCGATCGCAACATCCACCACAAACGTGCTGCATATGCCCCCCCGCGGTCGTCGTAGGCGACAACGGTGTGCTCATCTCCGATGCCGACATGTCCCATCTCTTGCGCGAACGTCGTTGCCCTGGGTAACGGATGTCGACCCGGTCCCGTTGCGGCGGCCAGGTCATCGTCGAGTGAGAAGTAGCGGGCGGTGGGGATGTGAGCGCTGAGGTACTCCTCGCGACCACGAGCGGGATCGGTCAGGGACCACCGACAGTCCGCAATGCGAAGCGACTCATCGTGGAGAAGCCCTTCGAGCCATCCGGTCGAAACGAGCGGGTTCAGCGCCGCCACCCAAACAGCACCCGTGCCTGAGCCTTCCAGTAACCGGGGCCCAGCCTCCGGGGGAGCCAGGCACCGAGGACTTTGGTCGTCGGGCCGAACCGGGCCGACGTGATCGATCGGTGGATGCAGAAGTTCTTGATGCCCTCTTCCCCCAGTTGGCCGTTCAGCCCGGATTCGCCGATTCCTCCGAGTTTGATGCTGGGGAAGAAGAAATTGATGAGGTGATCGTTGACGGCGACCGTTCCCGTCTCCATCTGGGAGGCGACCGCATGACCGTGACGCTTGTCGCGGGTCCATACTGAACCGTGGAGCCCGTATGGAGAATCATTGGCCATGGCGATCGCTTCGGCCTCGTCCGCTACCCGCATGACGGGAACGATGGGACCGAAAGTTTCGCTCCTCA
>JAYEIP010000294.1:0-6489 GCA_034660155.1 Actinomycetota bacterium
GAGTGACGCAATGATGAGCCCGTCGTAGGCATCGAGCCCCATCTCGTCGAGTCGATTCCAGTCGGTACTCGACACTCGGCTTGCCAGGGTGTCGACCATCTTGCCAACGATTTCAGCTGGTGAAGCATCAACGCGGAACTCGTAGGTGTCGGGGGCCAGTAAACCTTCCCATCGCACGAGTTCGTCCGATCCCTCCGGGGCTTCCTCCGGAAGGTACGGCGAGTCGATCGTTCCGTCTATCAACGGAGCTTTCAACTGCTCAACGGTATAGGGCGTCGCGGGGCTCGCCAACGACTCGAGAACCTCATCGATCGTGAGCCCTTCGATGACTGTGACGAGATAGACATCGGCCGGTGCCGGACCCACGACCAGAGTGTCGATGAGCAGATCGAACTTCGTGCCTGTGATGAGCGTGTACACACCCGCCTGGAGTTGGTCGGCTACTCCCCTGGCGCGAATCTCCGCTTCGAACTCCTCGGTCGCGCCAATCACCCCGGCGTCGGCAAGAGCGACGGAGATAACACTTGCCGGCGAGCCGGGTGCGATCACCACCTGCACCTCGCGACCAGGCTCGACCGCGGACGTCGCGGTCGACTCGTTGCTGATGCCTGAGCCCAATCTCCGCGCCACAGACGTGAGCCCTACGAACACCACAAGTATGACCACGACCGTGGCGAACACCTGGATGAGCCGTACCTGCCAGGCGGTGCCCGGTGGGCGCTGATAGTCAGGCGTCATCGTGTGCCCTCGAATCCAGATACCCCTGGAGCATCACTGCTGCCGCCACCTTGTCGATGCTGTCGCGCCGCTTGCGACGGCGCACCCCACCCTCGAGCAAAGCGGTTTCCGCTTGCACCGTTGTAAACCTCTCGTCAAATAGCACAATCTCACAACCTGTTGCCTCGGCCACCCGTGCTGCAAAGGCACGGGCTCTTTCCGCCGCACTCCCTTCAGCCCCGGAGAGGGACACTGGAAGCCCGACCACCACTGTCATCACTTCATACTCCACACAGATATCGCGAATACCCGCAATTGCATCACCGGCTCGCTGATCCAACACAACGTGCGGTTGCGCGATGATACCGAGCGGGTCGGATAAGGCGACACCAATGCGCCTCTCCCCAGGATCGAGGCCAAGAACTCGCTGCAGTTTCAAACTCCTTGGAGGGCAGATCGGGCCGCGTCCCGCGCAGTTTCCAGTGCCGCTTCGATGTCCGCGCCGTTAGGCCCACCGGCCTGTGCCAGCTGCGGATCGCGGCTGCCACCACCACCGACCACCCGGGCAGCCACCGCCGTGATCTCACCAGCAGATATGCCCGCGGCAACCAGGTTGTCAGTTGCAAACGCAATCAATGCGGCCTTGCCCCCGTTGTTGGAGCCGAGGATGCCTACACCAGAGTCGATGCGGTCGCGGACTTGCATGGCCAGCGCCCGAAGATCGTCGGGGGATGTATCGATCTGGTGCAGCACGACGAGGGTGTGGCCGTTGTGCAGCTCCGCATCGTCGAGCACACGTTCGGCAATTTCACTGCGGGTCTGCGCCTCGAATCCGGCGATCCTCTCCTCTTGATCCTTGACCCGCAGTGTCAGGGCTCGGGCCGCGGCGACGACACCGGACTCCTGGACCCGCAGCAACGACGCGGCGTCGCGCAGTTCCTGGCGGATTCCCATCAGGTGCCCATAGCCGGCGACACCGGTCAACGCCTCGACCCGGCGGGTATTGGCGGCGACAGAACCTTCCGAAACCAGGACCAGCGGACCGATCTGACCGGTCGACGGGACGTGGGTTCCACCACAGAACTCTGTTGAGTAGTTGCCCGTCTTGACGACCCTGACCCGCTCACCGTATTTGTCGCCAAAGAACGCAAGCGCCCCCATCTTCTCCGCTTCGTCCTTTGAGGTCTCGATTGTGGTGACGGCGGCATTCTCGACCACTCGACGGTTGACAAGATCTTCGATACCGAGCAATTCGTCCGGTTCCACGCCTTTGTAATGGCTGAAGTCGAACCGAAGCCGATTCTCGGCCACCAGCGAACCTTCTTGGTGAACGTGGTCGCCGAGCACTTCGCGCAACGCGGAGTGCAGCAGGTGGGTTCCAGTATGGTTCTTGCGAATCCGTTCCCGCCTGGTTCGAGCGATCTCGGTCTCGGCGTCCTGGCCCACCTCGATATGGCCGGCCTTCACCGTTCCCCGGTGACCGTGGACGCCGGGGATGGCTAGTTGAGTATCGCCGACCTCGAGGATTCCGGTCTCGGTTCGGATCACCCCGGTGTCACCGACCTGACCGCCTGACTCCGCGTAGAAAGGCGTTCGATCGAGAAACAACTCGATTTCCTGGCCTTCCTCGACCTTGTCGACCGGCTCTCCTTCCCGCACGAGAGACAACACCCGGGCGGTACCTGCCTGGGCGTCGTACCCGATGAAGTCGGTTCCGTCGAGACCCTTCACCAAGGCCCGGTACTCATCGCTGACACCGGCAGCGTCCACACTCTTGAAATTGGCCCGCGCCTGTTCCTTCTGTCCTGCCATCATCCGCTCAAATTCCTCCAGATCCAAACGGAAACCTCGCTCGGCCAGAATCTCCTCGGTCAACTCGCGGGGGAAGCCATGGGTGTCGTGAAGCTTGAACGCCACCTCTCCCGCCAACATTGCACCCTCGTCGAGGGGCTCGAGCGCCTCGTCGAGGAGACGGTGGCCCGACTCGAGCGTTCGCCGGAAGCGGTCCTCCTCACGCCCGGCCATTTCAAGGATCGCATCTTGCCGCTCAACAAGATCTGGATACGCCTCACCCATGGCATCAACGGTGGCCTGTATCAACACAGGCATGATGGCTTCCTTGGCCCCGAGCAGGACACCGTGGCGCACCGCGCGGCGCAGGAGACGACGCAGCACGTAACCGCGGCCCTCGTTCGAGGGGACGACCTTGTCGGCGATGAGGAACGTCACCGCCCGGCCGTGGTCTCCCAGGATCCGCAAACTCACGTCGCTGCGCTCGTCCGCCTCGAATCTGGTGCCGGTTGCTTCCTCCGCGGCGGTGATCACCCGACGAATCTCATCGGTCTTGAACACGCTGTCGACACCTTGCAGCACCGTAGCGAGACGTTCCAGCCCAGCACCGGTATCGATGTTCTTGGCCGGCAGATCACCGATCACGTGGTAAGGGTCGTCCTGGATGTTCTGCATGAACACGAGATTCCAGATTTCCATGAATCTCTCGTCGTCGACCTCGGGCCCGCCGTCCTCGCCGTATTCCGCGCCCTTGTCGTAGAAGATCTCCGATGAAGGGCCGCAGGGTCCCGGCACACCCATCTGCCAGAAGTTGTCCTTGTCCATCCGCTGCAACCGGTTCGGGTCGATGCCAACACCATCAATCCAAATTTCGGCTGCTTCGTCGTCGGTTAGGTGGACGGTGAACCAAAGCCGGTCAGGGTCCAAGCCGTAGGCCTCTGTGACCAACTCGTAGGCCCAGGGGATGGCCTTCTCCTTGAAGTAGTCACCGCCGAATGAGAAGTTCCCCAGCATCTCAAAGAACGTGAGATGGCGCGCAGTCGTGCCAACAATGTCGATGTCGGCAGTGCGGCCACATTTCTGGACGCTCACAGCACGGGGGTATGGGGGCACCTCCTCACCCAGCAAGTAAGGCTTGAACGGCACCATCCCGGCAACAGTAAGAAGCAGTGTCGGATCGATGGGAATCAGCGAAGCGCTCGGCACGATTGTGTGGCCGCGCTCTGCGAAGAAATTCTGGAATGTCTGGCGGATCTCGTGGCTTTTCATTGCGCAGGAGATTAGCGGCGGTCAGTCGACACTATCTTCGAGCAACTTGCTACAACGCACGACCAGCTCATCGAGGGGCACTTCTTGCGATTCCCCGCTGTCGAGGACCTTTATCTGTGCGGTTCCTGCTGCCCACTCGGTGTCCCCGATGATGATTGCAAGACGGTGGCCCCTTCGATCGGCATACTTCATCTGAGCCCCGAGTTTGCGCGCTTCGGGGTACAACTCGACGGACAGCCCGCCGGCGCGGAGGCGCTCAGCCAGGCCGAGGTAATCCTTGCTGCGGTCGGCGACGAACAGCGGGATGAAGACGGCCGCGGTGGCGCCGCGCTCGTCGACCAGCCCTAGCTCTTCCATCGCCGCAATAAGCCGGTCGACCCCAAGCGAACCCCCGATACCGGGCAGACGCTGCTTGGTGTAGAGAGAAGCCAGATCGTCGTACCGTCCGCCGGAGCAGACACTACCGATGTCCGGCAAGTCCAGGAGGAAGGTCTCGAACACGGTCCCGGTGTAATACGCCAGACCGCGGGCAATGCTGACGTCCACTTTGATCCGGTTCTCCGCCAATCCCGAGGCACGCACCCCGGCCAGGACCTCCGTAATCTTCTTGAGACCCGCTTCAGCCTTTGACGAATCACCGACGACTGCCGGCAGTGCCGCGATCACGTCATCGTTCGAACCGGTGATGTCTGCCAACTTCAGGATTGCCGCGGCCTGCGCCGCCGAGGCTCCCGCCACCGCCAGGAGCTCCTCGCGGACACGGTCCGGCCCGATCTTGGGAAGCTTGTCCAGCGAGCGTAGGACGGCTCCAGCCTCCTCCTCTAAGTCCAGTTTCTCTAACAGGCCGTTGAGCAGGTCCCGATTATTGAAGTGGATCTTGAACTCAGAAAGGTCAAGCGCCGCAAAGAGATCGTGGACCACCACAAGAGTCTCGATATCGGCAATCAAACTTTCCGTACCGATAGTGTCGAAATCAAACTGGAAGAACTCGCGGAAACGTCCCCGCTGGGTGTTCTCGCCCCGCCATACCGGCCCGACGTGGTACCTCTTGAACGGGGTACCGATCTTGCCGATGTGCTGCGCCGCAAACCGTGCGAGGGGAACGGTCAGGTCGAACCGCAGCGCAATATCACGACCACCCTGATCTTCGAAGCGATACATCTGACGATCGCTCTCGTCGCCGCCTTTGCCAAAGAGAATCTCGCTGTACTCAAGCGCCGGAGTGTCAATAGGTGTGTACCCAAAGGACCGGCAGATCTGACGTGCCACCTCAATGACTTGTTCTCGCGCCGTCATCGCTACGGGCAGGTAATCGCGGAATCCCTTGAGCGTACGCGGTTGGATAATGCTCATGGCCGGTCCTCTCTCCGCGGCTCCACGGCGTCTGCAGCCTGGTCAAAGAGTCGGGCCACTCCCCTCATGCCCGAGTTGGCGAGATTGCGCGGCGTGATGCGCTCCCGAGCCTTCCTCAGCAGACTGGCGAGATAGGCGACTACGCCGACCGACGCTGCAGCGCCCATAATGAACCAACGAATCCTCAACAGCATGCTTCCACACTACTTCCGTCGTGGCTTGCCGAGTTGAGTATCGATATCTACGAGACGGGCCTTGTGGATTGCCTCGTCCCCACGATCGCCCGGGCTGAAGACTGTTGCCCCAGTGGCCGCGTCGGGTAGGTATTGCTGGGGTACGATTCCACCCTCGCGGTCGTGGGGGTAGCGATAGCCGACCCCGTCGCCCATGGCCTTCTGCCCCTCGGTTGCAGCACTTCTCAGATGCGGAGGCACTGCCGCAGACGGCGTAGCCTCCAACAGCTCGCGGGTTCTCGCCATCGCCGTGGTGACTGAATTCGATTTGGGCGCCAGGGCCAAATACAGCGTGGCGTGAGAAAGGGCGTACGCACCCTCGGGCAGGCCGATGAGCTCGATAGCCCGGAACGCCTCGGTAGCGATTGTCAATGCTGAGCTATCGGCCAATCCGATGTCTTCCGAGGCAAGGATGACAAGGCGACGCGCAATGAACTTGGGATCTTCGCCGGCTTCGATCATCGTGTGTAGCCAGTACAACGCCGCATCCGGGTCCGAACCGCGCACACTTTTGATGAACGCCGAGATGACGTCGTAGTGGCGATCGCCACCCTTGTCGTACCTGATAACCCGTCTCTGGAGCGCCTCAGTCACGTCATCGACCGTCACGACGTCACGTCCCGAGCCACGGACTATCGCCGCCGCCACATCAAGCGTGTTGAGCGCCAATCGGGCATCACCACCGACCCGCGCGGCGATTGCCTCGAGCACGTCGTCGGCGGCGGAGATGTCGGTCCCGATACCGCGCACCGCATCCGCTCGGGCTCCGTCCAACACCACAACAATGTCTTGTTCCTCGAGCGCTTCCGTCCGAAAGACGGTGCATCTCGAAATTAGTGGCGAGTTGACTTCGAAGAACGGGTTCTCTGTTGTCGCTCCGACCAGTATCACGATCCCCTCTTCCACGCCGGGGAGGAGGGCGTCCTGCTGGGACTTGCTGAATCGGTGGATCTCGTCGAGAAACAACACCGTCCGTCCCATGTCATCCTCCAGACGCTGGCGAGCCGCCGCCAGGACGGCCCGAACATCTTTGACGCCCGCGGCGGTGGCCGAGAGCTCAGCGAAACGCGCTTGCACCGCCTTGGCAGTGAGGCGGGCCAACGTTGTCTTGCCCGTGCCTGCAGGG
>JAYEIP010000295.1:0-1267 GCA_034660155.1 Actinomycetota bacterium
ACTTCACCCACATCAACGTGGCGAGTTCGACTTCCTCAACCGTCTTCCACGGCCCCTGATCCGGCCCGTAGATCAGCTCCGTCTTGTACAGGCTGTTCACACTTTCAGCGAGCGCATTATCGAACGATTATCCGGCCAATCGGGGCCGGGGTGTCGTGGTTAGTTGGGGTGTTTCGTCAGTTGGCTTTGCGGCGGGGTTGACGGGTTTCGAGTCGGCGGAGTCGTTCTTCTTGTTGGCGGACTCGGTCGGCGATGGCTTCGAGGGCGGTGCGGAGGTGGCTGATTTCGGCGACGAGTCCGGTGAGGGTGCGCGGGTTGTGGCTGTGGTGGCGGTGGTCTTCGATAACAGCTCGGAGTTGGGGGTTGCGGTAGAGGGTGGTGCGGCTGATCCCGGTGTGGGTGGCGATCGCGGTGAAGGTGATCGCTGTTCCTTGGTTGGCGAGTTCGGTGCAGGCGGTCTCAACGAGGTCGAGCTTGTCGCTCATCGGGTTTCCTGTGCGATGAGGGCGTCGAGGCGGGCGAGGAGTTTGTGGTGACGGTCGGCTTCGTCGATCCAGCCTCGGTGTTGGGCGTCAGTTGCGAGTGTTTCGGTGTCGGCGCGTTGGGCTACGAGGATGGGGACTGAGGCGGTGTCGGTGGAGAGGCTGGGACAATGTTCACAGATGTTGGCGTAGGGGCAGGCGCCCTGGGCAGGGGCTCGGAGGCAGTGACCGGCAGCGAGCCGTGTCTTGATGACGGGAGCGTCGCGCCAGTCGTCGTTGGCGTCGCTGGCGGTGGGGGTGTGTGTTGGGCTGGTGGGTGTGGCTATGGGTCCGATGCTGGTTTTGGCCAAGTCGAGGGCGCGTTCGTATTCGGTGCGTACGGTGGTGTCGAAGAGGTGGGCGTAGCGGAGGCTCATCTCGGCTGAGACGTGTCCTAGGAGCGCCATGAGCGCTTGGAGAGACACTCCGGCGTTGACGAGTGCAGTGGCGTAGGTGTGGCGCAGCTGGTGTGGGGTGACGTGGCCGATCCCGGCAGTTTGCGCGCTGCGGGCGAGTTCTTTACGGATCCCGGTTTGGGAGAGGCGGCGGCCGTGGTGGGTGAACAGGAACTGGGTGGGTCGCCCGGTTCTTGGGTGCGGCAACGCACGGCCTGGGGTGCGGGTGGCGGCGATACGGTCAACGAGGGCAACCGTTTCGTCGTCGAGGGGGACCATGCGTTCGGTGTCGAGTTTGCCGAGCGGGACTTTGAGCCAGGATCCGTGTGTGGGGATCTCGTGGATACAGTC
>JAYEIP010000296.1:0-24988 GCA_034660155.1 Actinomycetota bacterium
GATGGTCTTCAGCGAAGGTGTCGAGATTCTCGGAGTTGTCGTGGCACTGCTGCGAAGGGTTTCCTAGTGGCAGAGCATCGTGCTGTGTAGCCGCCGCTAGCGCGGACTGCGATTGGTGGCTGTCGCTGACATCTGCGAGTACCTCCTAGAGGGGGGACTGACGCGAAACGTCAATCACTGATCCGCGTTCGATCGAGCCTTTGAAGACTGTGTTGGCGGGACCTTCGATCCAGGCCCCTTCGTCTTCGAGGTCCACCCGTAGCGATCCGCCGCGAAGTTCCATCGTCACCGTCGACCCGACACGACCTTGCTGATTCGCCAGATATGCCGTGGCGGCAGCACCGGTGCCACAGGCGAGAGTCTCACCGACGCCACGTTCCCACACCCTCAATTCAATCCGATTCGGACTCACCACGTGGGCGAACTCGACGTTGGTGCCTTCGGGGAATGGTTTGGCTGTCTCGATGCTGGGGCCGACCGCGTCAACCGGTGCCTCACGGGTGTCCGACACCCACGTTATGGCATGGGGATTGCCCATGTCGACCGTGTGAACTTCGATACCGTCGAGCGTGATGCCATGACCCTTGGTGGGAACACCAAGTAGCACCCGCACCGAGCCATCGCCCTTGATGGTCACTGGTCGCGGACCAACTGCGGTCTCCACGATGAACGACGGAGACTCGACCCATCCTTGGTCGGCGGCAAAGCGAGCTACACATCGCAAACCGTTGCCACACATCTCAGCGACACCGCCGTCGGCGTTCCAATACCGCATGTTGATGTGGCTCCGGTCGATCGGAGTCACCTCGAGGACACCATCGGCTCCGATGCCGTGGCGACGATCGCACCAGGCTCCGATCTCGGCTGCCGATGGATCGGCGGGACCGGCAATCACCACAAAGTCGTTGCCGAGGCCCTCCATCTTCACAAATTCCATGCCGGGTTCCCATCCAGATAGTCCATTACGGTGCGCAACCGCACCGTCGGATCAGGGTCCCAGGTTATCCACTGAATGCGGGGATCCCGGCGAAAGAACGTTCTTTGCCGCTTGGCAAGGGCCATAGTCGCCCTAATCGCCGCTGCTCTTCCCGCAGCCAGGTCCTGCTCACCGGCAATCACCGGCAACAATTCCTTGTACCCGACCGCCTGCGATGCCAGCCTCCCCAACCGGGAACCGATCCGCTTCACTTCGTCCAGGAGTCCTGCCGCCAGCATCCGATCAAAGCGCTGCTCGACCCGATCGGCCAGTTCTGGGCCGGGATCGAGACCGATCGCGACAAACTCGACCAGCGGCACGTAGGAGCGAACGGCCACCGCCGCAGCAGTCGCCGCACGTTGTGAAGGAGTGAGCCCGGTGATCCGCTCGATCTCAAGCGCCCGCACCACCCGTCGTGGATTCGCCAGGTCGACGTGGTCGGCCGCTGTCGGATCAACATCCTCGAGGCGCCTCCGGGCTTCCTCAGACGTAAGGGCATCAAGTACAGCTCGTACCGCCGCGTCATTCGGTGGGAAGTCGAGAGGGTCAACTAACGCCCGGAAGTGGAGACCTGATCCCCCGCAGATAATCGGTGTCTTCCCCTGCACACTCAAGTCCGCCAGCACGCTACGGCCCATCCGCTGGAATTCCGCGACCGACAGGTCGTCGCCAGGGTCACTCACGTCAAGGAGATGGTGTGGCACCTGGTGGCGCATGATGCTTGATGCCTTGGCCGTCCCGATATCCATGCCCCGGTACACCTGCATCGAATCGACAGAGACAATCTCGCCTCCACGATGGCCGGCAATGTCCATGGCAACAGCCGACTTGCCGGAAGCCGTCGGGCCGACCACCGCGATCGCAGTCAGGAGACCACCTTCCCGAAGAGATGATGCGGCGCGGCCTTGGTGATCTCAACCTCGAGATACGTACCGGGCTCAAGGTTGCCGGGGGCGTGAACCGGCTTGTTGCCATTGGTGCGCGCGGTAAAGACCTCGGGACTCTTCTTCGACGGGCCTTCCACCAGGACCTCTTCGATGCTGCCAACCATTTCCCGATTGCATTCCAACGAGATTCGGTTCTGCAGCTCGACAAGACGCTCAAATCGCTCCTGAACTACGGCCTTCTCTAACCGGCCGTCCATCGACGCGGCCACAGTCCCCGGTCGGGACGAGTACTGGAACGTAAAAGCCTGATCAAACCTCGCGGCAGCGACCACATCGAGCGTTGCTTGAAAGTCGTCCTCGGTCTCGCCCGGGAAGCCCACGATAATGTCGGTCGATGTAGAAAGCCCTGGCACGATACGGCGCGCCATCTCCAATCGCGACAAGAACCGCTCACTGTTGTAGCCACGATGCATGGCCGCAAGGATGCGATCGCTACCCGATTGCAGTGGTAGATGCAGCTGTGCGCAGACCGCCGATGTTTCCGCCATCGCATCGGCCACATCCTCCCGGAAGTCTTTAGGGTGCGGACTCGTGTATCGCACCCGACGGATACCTTCGATAGCTCCCACCTGGCGGAGCAAATCGGCGAACACCGGCCGCCGCCCGTTCAACTCGAGATCACGGCCATAGGAATTCACGTTCTGCCCCAACAAAGTCACCTCGGTGACACCCTCCGCGGCAAGCGCCTTCACCTCGCCGATCACGTCGCCGACACGGCGGCTGATCTCCTTGCCGCGCACAGTCGGGACGATGCAGAAAGTGCAGGAGTTGTCACAGCCGATGGCGATCGTCACCCACGCAGAGTGTGGGGTCTGCCGTCGGGCCGGTAGGTAGGAGGGGAAGTCATCTACCGAGCTGGTCTCTTCCCAGATCTCGGTTACCGGTCCCCACTCATCCGCATGATCGAGCAGCTCTACCACTCGGTGCACGTTGTGGGTACCGAAGACAACGTCGACCCAAGAGGCTCTCTCCAGCACGAGATCGCCGTCTTTTTGCGCCGTACAACCACCGACGAGGATTTGCAGATCCGGCCGATCCAGTTTGAGCGCACGTAGCGACCCGAGGTAGCCGTACAGCTTGTTATCGGCGTTCTCCCTAATGGTGCATGTGTTGAGAACGATGACATCGGCGTCCTCGACACCCGAGGTCGCCAGCATCCCATCGGCTTCCAACAGTCCTCCGATGCGTTCCGAATCGTGCTCATTCATCTGACATCCGAACGTACGGATGTGATAGCGCCGACCGGTGCGCGCCGGCTCGCGCGGCGTACGCACTGTGGGGAGGCCGATAAGTGTCGTCTCTGCCATGCGCCTTACCGTGCGAAATCCGTGGCCCGGAACTCGCGGATAACAGTTACCTCGATCTGGCCGGGGTAGTTGAGGTCCTCCTCGAGACGTCGGGCGATGCGACGAGCCAGATCGCCGGCCGTCAGATCGTCGATCTCGTTAGGCGCCACGACTACTCGCACTTCGCGACCCGCCTGCATCGCAAACACTCGATCTACGCCCGCAAAGGACGAAGCGATCTCCTCCAGCCTCTCCAATCTACGGACATACGACTCCAGCGCTTCGCGACGCGCCCCGGGTCGAGCTGCGGAAACGGCGTCTGCAGCCTGCACGATGACCGCGGTGAGGGTGCGTGGCTCAACCTCGTTGTGATGAGATTCGATAGCGTGAACTATCGAGGCGTCTTCCCCAAAGCGTCGGGCGATCTCCGCCCCAATCATGGCGTGCGACCCACCTACTTCGTGCGACACCGCCTTGCCAATATCGTGAAGGAAGGCCGCCCGACGAGCTTCAACATCGTCGATACCGAGTTCGGATGCGAGCATCCCGGCGATGTTGGCTGCCTCAACGAGGTGATTGAGAACGTTCTGGCCGTACGACGTTCGGTATTTGAGACGTCCGAGGAGCGTGACCAGCTCCGGATGAAGCCGGGTAACGCCGACCTCGAGCATTGCCCACTCCCCTGCATCCCGCACCGACTGTTCGACTTCGGCGCTTGCCTTCTCAAAAGCCTCCTCGATAGAAGCCGGATGGATCCGCCCGTCTTCCACCAGCCGTTGCAGCGCCCGCCGCGCTGTCTCCCGGCGCACCGGATCGAAAGTTGAGATCGACACTGCCTCGGGGGTGTCATCGACGATCAGATTGACCCCGGTGACAGCCTCGAAGGTCCGGATGTTACGACCGTCACGGCCGATGATCCGACCCTTCATGTCGTCTGAGGGCAGCGGCACTGCCGACACGGTCGACTCGGAAACAACCTCAGCTGCAAGTCGTTGGACGGCAGTCGCCAGGATCCTCCGTCCGCGCCGGTCTGCCTCTTCTCGGGCTTTAACCTCCAGATCCCGAACCAGCACCATCGCCTCGCGACGGGCCTCGTCCTCGACCTTCATCAGCAGCTCTTCCTTGGCCGCACGCGAGTCGAAGCCGGCAATTCGTTCGAGGTGGCCCCGAGCTTCTTCGCGTAGCGTCTCGGCTTCGCCGCGAGAGTCGCCGAGTGAGCGTTCTTTGTCGATCAGCATTTCTTCTCGGGAAGCCAGATTGGTAGCACGCTGTTCCAGCGTCGCTTCGCGCTGCGCAAGCCGCTCCTCAAGCGCCTCAGCTTCTACAAATCGATGGGCGAGATCTGCTTCCTCTCGTTCTCGGTAGCTTTCCGCCAGTGCTCGAGATTCCTCTTCGGCACGGGAAAGGATGCGTTGCGCATCCAGCCGCGCCTGTCGGAGGGCGTCCACCGCTGATGCACCCGTCCGGGTGGTGCTGCGGCGTTGGAGTTCTCGTCCTCCCAGGAAAGCGAGCAAGGCCACCGGCAATCCAATCGCAAGAGCGATGAGCCCGGGCATGCTGTCCTCGTTTCCCGGTTCCTTAGAAGACAACGATGCCGAGCCAAAAGGCTCGGCACACGCATGCCAAGAGGACGAATCGGCGATAGGGACAGCTACTCAGCCGCCTGCCCGCTGCACCTCCGTGCGATTCGTCTCATCAGCTGTCTTCCTTCAGGTTCCGTGTTCTTAATGGTATTACGTGTGTCTAGTCATGATCGTACTCCACGCGCGGCTCAACCGGAGGCGCGAAAACCAACTTTGTTATCCACAGGCCGTCGAATTGGTCAATCCTTGGCTATTGGCGCAACCTCTGCTGCAACGTTGGAAACGACAGCGCCACCCGCGGCGGCCGGTACGCGTGATGAGGCGATCGCCGAGGTGCCTGATCGGGAACAATCCGCGAAGTGATCGTTACGACACGAGAGTTGTCAGTCGGACTCGCGGGCAATTATGAAGGTGTGTCGAGAATCAGCCCAATGATGTCTCGGATCTGGCTGAGCGCGACAGCACCTACGTTGCCTCGTACGCGATCCACCCGTGCGATCGAGACGGCTCGCACGTGTTGGCATTGGGCGGCAGACGCATACTCCAGGCCATTGCCGTCATCAGGTTCGACCACAATCTCTGACCCGAGAGCTGCACCTACGAGGGCCCCACGGAACTCACCTCTGGCCGCGCTAGCCCTGCCGGCGGCTGGACTATCGCTCTCGACGGTTGCAAGAAGGAAGCCAGCTCGGAGCGTTCCATTGTCGGCTTTGCGTGCGGCCGCGCAACCGGTCCGGGCAAGACATGTCCCGCCTGGACCGGTCACGATTCCCACGTCTACTTGTCGGAGTCACCTTTTCCGAGGATCTCGCCTGTTTCCTTGTCGACGGTTACGGCCTCCTCGGTCTCATCCTCTTCCTCTTCGGTGAGCCCGACCGCCTTGTAGACCTTGTCCTGGAGTTGCATGGCGATCTCGGGATTCTCCCGGAGGAAGATCTTTGCCTTCTCCCGACCCTGACCCAACTGATCGCCGTCGTAGGTGTACCAGGCTCCGGCTTTGCGAACGATCCCATGCTCCACGGCAACATCGATGAGGCTGCCCTCACGCGAGATGCCTTCCCCGAACATGATGTCGAACTCGGCGAGCCGGAATGGAGGCGCCACCTTGTTCTTGACGATCTTGGCCCGGACCCGGTTGCCCACATTGTCGGTGCCCTGCTTTATGGCCTCGATACGTCGCACATCGATACGGACACTCGAATAGAACTTCAGCGCTCGCCCACCCGGGGTCGTCTCAGGAGAGTTATGCACCATGACACCATCAACTAAATAGTTGTGGTGACCTTCGACCTCAATGTCGAACTTGCGCATACTGCGAGTCCTCGGCTTCTCCTGAATCGACAGGATCGGCACCGGCACCAGCTTGTCTTCCACCACGGCCGGCTCTACCTGAACTGAACACTGGCCACGGTGGTGCTGAAGCAGCTTGTACTGCATCATCTCTGGGACGTAAGGGGCGATCAGAGCGTGGAGAGCCTCTGTGGCATCGCGGCCGAAAGTCAGAACCGACACCGCCTGCTTGCCACGATCCCGCAGCTTCGCATCGATGCCATGGGTATCGCGCAACCACATCTGCAGACGATCACGACTCGTCGCCTCCATCGCCTCGACACAGATCTCAGACCGTCCAGCAGACCCATCAACTCTTCGCTCCGCGAATGTGCCGTCATCCATGTACCAAATTGCAAGAGCGAATGGAGACAGTTCCTTGAGGTAATCCCAGCTAACCACCTTCTTGCCCGCCAGGTAGACAGCGTCTCGCAGCCCATCGAGTTCCACTAGTGGTGTGGTCTCGACCATCTTGCCGCCCTTGGCGTGTCTACTGATCGACGTCGGCACTCCCTCGAGTAGCGAAGCCTTCCAGAGGGCATACTCATCCTGCTTGGGACCATGCCCAAAGCGAAAACGGGACTTCATGGTCACGCCGGCCCGGCTCATACGCTTGCGCGACACGGAACCATCACCCAGCAGACCACCGAGGATGAGCTGTCGTTGCTGTGGGGAGAGATAATGCTTGAGAGGCATCAAGACGTTGTCGCCGGCGCGGAGTTCTCCTGCTTCGACCCAGCCCTGCGGTGTCGAGATCAGGTGATTCTCTGTGGCCGCAAACTGAGAGTGACCGTTCTTCTCAGGCTTGTACACGTTGAATTGCAAGAACCTCTCAGCATTACCGTTATCGAACCAGTTGACGATCCGTCGGGGCTCAACCTTGCCCGATTCCGGGTCGACTGCCAGCACCTCAACGTCCATCTTCTGATTGACGATTTTGCCGATCTTCTCCTGAGTACCGTCGGCCAGCGTGACCCGCGTGCCATATTGGAAGCATCCGAACATCACACCTATCTTCTCGCGGAGCTGGTTGATGAAGACGGCGGTCGTGTCGGAACGATTGATGGTCCCCGCCAGCTTGCGAAGTGCCTGTGACATGAGACGGGCCTGAAGCCCGACGTGGGTATCACCCATGTCGCCCTCGAGCTCAGCGCGTGGCACCAAAGCGGCAACCGAGTCGATGACCACAACATCGAGCGCACCGGAGCGGATCAGCATGTCGGTAATCTCAAGCGCCTGCTCACCCGTGTCCGGCTGCGAGATCAGCAGCTCGTCGACGTCCACGCCGAGTGCCTTGGCGTAGACCGGATCAAGTGCGTGCTCGGCATCGATAAAGGCGGCGACACCACCGTTGCGCTGTGCTTCAGCGACGACGTGGAGAGCCAGCGTTGTCTTACCGCTGCTCTCCGGACCGAAAATCTCGACGATACGACCGCGGGGAACACCACCTATGCCCAGGGCCAGGTCGAGCGACAGAGCCCCGGTCGGAATGGCGGCGACGTTCTTGACCGCACTGTCACTGAGCTTCATGATGGCGCCCTTGCCAAATTGCCGCTCAATCTGCGACATGGCCATTTCGAGGTTCTTATCCGACTCCACTGGAGCTCCCTTCGGTTGGTTTGACTTCACCAACCTATTTGATGCCTGTGACAAAATCACAGCGGTGTAATCCTACCGCTGCTGAGGCACCCACACTAGGCGAACAGGTGTTCGATGTCGAGGATTGGGCATGAGGAGGGGACAGGTTGGGTTGTTACCTCTCAGGCGTGACCGTGGGGCTGAGCCGGCTGGGATTGTTGCGAGTGTCGGACACCTGCGAAGACCTACCCCAGCGGCTCCGTCGCTGCGGTACTTTCCCCCCGCAGGGGGACTGATATTTAGAGAGGGGCTGAAGGGTTACAAGTCGATTGTGTCTACTACTTCGTAGCGGGCTGGGCCTTGGCCCAGGATTGAGCGGTATAGCGTCACCGCCGTCACCTCGAGGGTGACCCTGGCGGGTGGGACGAGGTCGACCAAGGGGCGTATGTCCGTCGGGGGGCGGACTCTGGCGAGGGTCAAGTGAGGATGGAAGGGTCGACCTTCCGATTCGAAGTGAGCGCCTTGCGCTGCCGTCTCGCAGGCTTCCGCCAGCGCGACAAGGGAATCGACGGCGCCCGCGACACCCATCCACAACACCGACGCCTTCGACTCCCGCGGGAATCCACCCAGTTCCGTGAAGCGAATCCGAAACGGGTCGACCATCAAGTGTTGATCGAGATCCGCCACGATCCGGTCACGTTGGACCGCGGAGGACGGACCGAGGAAACGCAAGGTGATGTGCCAGTTCTCGGGTGGCACCTTCTTGCCCGGCACCGCCGCCTTCTCTCCTTTCAGTGACGTCTCCAGGTGCGTGGCGATGGCGTGTCGGGCAGTGTCGTCCAGCGCTACGGCGAGGAAGATCCGATCCCCGTCGACAGTCACACCCAACGCCCCCGTGGCGCTTTTCCACTCCACCACTCCCCCGACATAGCAAGTCTCGCCAGGTGCAGAGCGCCGGTGGTTGTGTAGATACGTACTCTCTCCCGGTCTCCAGGCAACGACAGCGTCCGCGCCATCGTCCTTTCCGGGGTATGGACCGCAATGATCATTGTTCCAACTGCTCGCTCCTGAGCGTCGGGACCCGCCGACCCGGTCACACTGATGGCGACATCCGCAGTCAGCGCATGGGCCACGCCATCAGCCATCGCAATAGCCACCGGCTCGCTGACGACACCGTGGGCATCGATCACTTCTGCCGGAACGCCAAGATTCGTTCGCTTGACGTCCTCGTGATAGGCGACGATCGCACCGCGGAACACCTTCGAGGCCCCCGCAATCGAAGTTATGCGAGATGCCACCATCCCTCCGGTGGCTGATTCAGCTGTGGCGATCGACCACCCGCGGTCTGCCGCCATCCCCAGGACGATCTGCTCGATGGTCTCTTCGTCAACACCGAAAACCAGCCGACCGAGTCGCTCCTTCACCGCAGACTCGACGGGCGCAATCAGCGCTTCGGCCTCCTCCCGAGTGGTGGCCGTAGCGGTCAGACGGATCTTGATCTCAGCTGCAGAGGCCAGGAACGCCATCGATGGGTTGCCCTGATCGTCGTAAATGTCTTCCAGCATTTCACCGATCCGCGACTCGGATTCGCCGTAGGTGCGCAGTACCCGGCTAATGACCGCCTTCTCGTCGGCCCGTTCCTGGAGAACTGGGATGATGTAGCGGTTGAGAAGCAGTTCCAGCTCAGCGGGCACCCCGGGTACGGCAAACACCCAGGCGTCGTCAGTCTCGAGCTGTATCGCCGGCGCGGTGCCCTTGGGATTCTCGAGCAGTGTCGCCCCCTCGGGGTACTCGGCTTGCTTGAGATTGGATACGGGCATCTCTCGCCCCCGGCTGTCCCACCATTTACGCAACCGTTCGGCATATTCGTCGCTGAATAGCAGCGGCCGCCCCGTCGCCTCACTTATCGCCTCACGGGTGATGTCGTCCTGGGTCGGACCCAAACCACCGGTGATTATGAGGGCGTCGGCGCGGCCTAACGCAAGCCTGATCGCGTCGACCATTCGGTCGGGACTATCTCCGACGACGGAGGAGTGCTGGTGTTCGAGGCCGGCATCGGCGAGGACGGCGCCGATTGTTGCGGCGTTGGTGTTGACGGTTTGGCCGAGCAACAACTCAGTCCCGATGGCAATAACTTCTACGATCACGACAACACCGTTGCATCGAGGTCAGTGCCGAACGCGCCCCGGATCTCTGCCTCAACCCACTCTCCCGGGCTGCCCCGGTCGAGCAACACGACACCATCGATCTCAGGGGCCTCCCGGTATGTCCTTCCGACCGGCTGCCCATCTTCCACCTGATCAACGAGAACGACGAGCCGGCGCCCCACCTGCGCCGCGTTGCGAGCGTGGGTGATGTCATCCTGGAGGGATTGCAGGTACCGGAGCCGCTCCAACGCGATCTCTGCCGGTACCTGATCCGCAAAAGTCGCTGACGGAGTCCCTTCCTCGGGTGAGTACGGGAACAACCCGACCCAATCCAGTTCGGCAGTGCCTAAGAACGACGCAAGCCCTTCGACATCATCATCGGTTTCGCCGGGGAACCCCACAATAAAACTCGACCTCATGGCGGCGTCGGGAGCTTCAGCGCGGATGCGAGTGATGAGGTCGAGGTGTGAATCGCCGCTGCCGGGACGTTTCATTGCCCGCAACAGTCTCTCAGATGTATGTTGCAGCGAGAGGTCAAAATAGTCGACGACGGTCGGGAGCCTCGCCATTGTCTCGATGAGATCGGGACGGATCTCCCGGGGATACAGGTAGTACAAACGAAGCCGCCGCAAGCCAGGCACATCTGCAACCGTGCTGATCAGCTCGACGATGCCCTCATCAAAAACTGCGTCCCGCCCGTAGGCGGCTAGGTCCTGTGCCACCAGCACCACCTCGCCCACACCGGCCTCGACCAGACCCGTGATCTCCTCACGGATGTTCTCCGGGGCCCGAGACCGCTGCTTGCCACGGAACTGCGGAATGGCACAGAAGGTGCACAACTTGTCGCACCCCTCGGCCACCTTCACATACGCATACGGTGTCACCGGTGTCGGGCGTCGGGTTTCGTAGAGAATGTCCATCGGCGAACGACTTACCGGCCTGATCGTTAGTGGCTGCCACTCGGTGAGCCGGTCGAGGCTGCCGACGATTTCCGAGTAGCGATCCAGACCGATCACTGCATCGGCTTCGGGTAGCGCCGACACGAGTTCTTGCTCGTAGCGCTGCGCCATGCAGCCCATCACGACCAGCTTCGCGTCGCTTCGTTTCCCTGCCGCCAACTCCAGCACCGTATCGATTGACTCACGCCGTGCCGGTTCGATGAAGGCGCAGGTATTGACCATCACGACGTCCGCGGACTCCGGCGAAGCGGCATCCTCATAGCCGGCATCGTGAAGGACCGCAGTCACCTTGTCAGAATCAACCTGGTTTTTGGAGCAGCCGAGCGTCGTCAGCCAAACTTGTGGAGCGGTAGACATTCGGGCGATTCTAGAGGCTGGCCATACTCCAGGTTGCGTTGTGCATCAGTCCCCTTCGGGGGGAAGTCCCCAGCGGCGCGCCGCCTAAGCAAGCTTGCGGTAGCGGCCACGGAAGTACACGAGTGGCTCTTCAATATCCGACAGCTCCAGTTTGTCGATCCGGCCTTCGGCGACAATGAAGAAGGTCTCCTCGTCGCCGCCCTCGAACGTGCAATAGGCCCGTGTTCCAATGTTCGAGAGGACTGGGCCCCACTCGGTCTGCTCGACCGCGACGTCGGCAAATTTACCGCCGGGGCTCGGGCGAAGCCCTGCGAACACATCAGCCAGCGCTTGATCATCGGACTCGAGAACGTGCACAACGAACTTGCCCGTCTCCTCCAACCCATAGAACAAGTCCGTCGTTGACCCGAGCAGGAAGTAGATCCGGGAAGGCTCACCCTCAGCAACAACCAGCGACGACACCGTCAAACCCGTACGGTGCTCTCCCGACCCGGAGGTAACGATGGTGACCGGTCCCGCCATTCGGCCACGAAAACGTCGTGCCGGATCTCTCTGGTCGGCCGGCGCCTCGAACGGGTGGTCCTCGTGTACGCCACCTTGATCGGCCATTATTCCTCCGTTGCCTGGCAATCCCGTCATGGTGATTGTACGGATTGCGACGGTGCGAGTCCATGAATGGAACTCAAAATGGGAGTGGGCGTGTGTCAGCCAGTCTTTGGTTGTACACGAGGTAGTCGGTGTATCCGGCTTGCCTAGCGGCGGAGACCAACTCATCGGCATCCCGACCACATTGGGCGGGTTCGTGGGCATCGGAGGCCAATGTGATTGGCACCTCTACCTGATTGAACATCGCGAGCAACGACGGAGCGGGATACATCTCTCCAACCGGCTTGTGGATCCCGGCGCTCGATACTTCGACCGCGGTACCGCTTGCGGCCGCAGCCGACACCACGCCCTTATAGAGATCCAGCGGAGGCCACTCCAACACATCACCGTGGACCTTCACGACATCAACGTGAGCCAGCACATCAACCGCACCGGACGCCGCAAGTTGTCGCTCGAGAGTGAAGTAGTCCTCATATGCCTGCCGGACACCACGACGGGCGAACTCGTATGCCGCTCCACTGTGGTCAATCGACCATCCGCCTACCCAGTGGACCGACCCGATCAGAAGATCCCACGGGTACGGAGCCAGAAAGTCGAGCACGGCATCGATCGTCTCGGGGAAGAAATCGACCTCGAGACCCAGCTTCACCGGAAGTCCACGATCCTTCGCCGCGACAACCGCATCGACATAGCTCTCAATTGAGAGAGTCAGATCCTCGGCGAAGAACGCTTCGGTCTGCTCTGCGAGGTCTTGACGCGGTTCGTATTCCCAGAAGCGTCCCAAGACCGGTGCCGCCTCGACGCAACGATACAGGTGCTCTGTGAAGCCGACCTCGTTGAACCCGCGCCGTGCCGCATGCTCTACATACGACTCGATGTACCCAGACGGGTACTCCCCAAGTGGCGGGCCGACCCCCCTGTAAGGGCCGTGATGATGCAGATGTACGTGATAGTCGCCCATGGGTCAAAGAGTACCCACCTGGCGGGTTCACGAGTTACCTCAGGTCAATACCTCGTTCGGACAAGATTCGCGTGACCCGGCGGATCCGAACGTCAATCCGAGACAAACCTAACCCTCCGGCGGTGGTGTGATTCGTGCCGGGTGCGCTTACCCGGGAAGCTTCGCCGAACCCGCCATACTGACGTGGTCGGGACTGACCTCCAACATTGGCTCGTTGCCTCTCGATGGCATCGCGTTGCCTGCGCAAACCTGCCAAGCGTGTCAGCAGATCCTGAGTGGAGCAGTCCTGGTCGACTTGGTCGGCAAGCCGAGCGGCCCTGGTGCGCAACTCGTCTTGCCTGGCCAGCAGTGCCTCCTTCTCACCAAGGGCTTCCTTGGCAAGCGAGGTGAGCTGGTCCTCCACGACGACAAGCTCTCTCAGGATCGGGCTTATGTCACCAACCATGCAGTTCCTTCCAGCCGCCCGCCACTCTCAGTGTCAGAGTCACTACTAGTGACAGTGTCGAGGGATTCGCCTTCTAAGTCAAGAACATTCGCAAGGCGGCGACAATCGCGGCCACGACCAGCACCCAGCGAATCCAGGCCGCACCTTTCAAAACAGCGAGCCGGGCAGCGATCCACGCCCCCGTTACCTGTCCGATCGATAGAACGAGGCCGACCTGTAGGTCCACCTGCGATGCAGATGCGAAGAAGATCAGGGCAACCGGTGTGTAGGCGAGGATCAGAACGACTTTGGCCGCATTACCGCGGACAAGATCCATCCCCGATCCCAGCACCAGACCACCGAGCAGCAAGAATCCGACCCCCGCCTGCACGAACCCGCCGTAGAAGCCAATACCGAAAAAGATCACACTGCGCCACGGTTCTCCGATGTCTCGCTCATGTCCCTCGACCCAACGAGATGGTCTGAGCAGCACCGACGCTGCCACCAACACGATGACTACTGCGAACACCCGCTTCATCACATCGCCCGACATTTGTGTCGCGGTCCATGCCCCGAGAGCGGCGCCCAGCACCGTCGGAGCAATGAGGCGACCGAGCCGATGCCAGGGGACGGCCCCACCTCTCTGAAAACCGGTCAATGCCGAGGCGTTCGCAAGCAGGATCGCAATCCGGTTCGTTCCATTGGCGACGCTCACGCCGACGATCTCGGTCATGATCGGGATGGTTATCGCCGAACCACCCCCGGCAAGGGTGTTGATGAAGCCGGCCGCCAGCCCCCCGAAGAGCAGTAGCACTGCCTGCAAAATGGTCACGGCGGCAGACTACCGCCCTCGTCTTGGCAGCTACGAGTCGCCGCCGGGCCCCTCAGCGCACCGTATCGAGGACAAGGGTGCGCCAACCATGCGCGTCATCCAGGACACCGATCTCCGCTGCCGCGAGGAGTTGGGCCCGATCGAAGACCCGTTCCACGACATCACCAGAATCGATTAGTCGCTTTCGAAAGGCAGTCGGGGTACTTCCACATTCGAGCGGTGGCGTGAGCCACCGCCCATCGACAAGGGCAACAAGGTTGCCCCTAATGGCGCCAACAGGCTCATCGCGTTCGTTACAGATGATGACGACATCGGCATCCGGGTATTCCAGGCTCATCGCTGCCGCTACGCGACAATTCGTGGTCTTATGAAACAGATAGATGTTGTCCGATGAGACGTTGTCGACCGCGACCACTCCGTCAAACACATCTAGGCCGCCGGGACCGTCCTGCCACACGGAAGCCGGGCTCACCTCAATCTGGATCCCACCGTCACGGTCTACAAACGCAGTCAAGATACAATTTTCGTCCTGGGTGTCGGCCGCCTCACTCAGGTTCCGAGTCACCGCTGTAGGGTCCATTTCATAGCCGAAGTACTCAGCAGAGTCTGCAAGGTAGCGGACCTTCTCGTCGATCCCCTGTGCAATACCGGCCTCACATCGAAACGACTCTTTCAACCTGAAGTCGGGGCGCCGCTCCACGAGGACCTTGGCCTTCATCCGAGCGCTCTCGTATGCGACCTCGACGTCCGAACGAGTGGTTATCGCCGTTCCCACCCCGAACTCGGCTACCCCTTCGTCTTCATCGATGACAACGGTGCGTACTGCAACATTGAAGTCGGCATCTACGCTCTGGCCCTCCGACGGTGCAAGGAATCCGATAGCACCACAGTAGATCCCGCGAGCGGTGTCTTCTGTGGTGGCTATTAACTCCATCGCCTCCACCTTGGGCACACCCGTGACCGAAACCGAGGGGAAGAGAGCACTAAACATGTCAACAAGCCCCGTCTCGGGTGGCACTGTGGCGCTCAGCTCTGTGGTCAGGTACCACAGGGTCTCGAGACGCTCGAGACTGAACCGCTTCGACCCCGGCCCGCACAACAACTCGCCAAGCTCCGCGAGTTCAGCTTCGACCTCCTTGACTACCAGCCGATTCGTGTATCTCTCCCCACCCCTGACGCGAAGCAACTCGGCAAGCTGACGGTCCTCACCCAGCCACCGTCCGCGCCGGGCGGACTCCAGAACAGGACGTACCGTGATCGTATTGCCCTTACGGCGGAAGAACCCCGTAGGAGAAGCACTGGCTATGCGGAATCTCTCAACGTCCAGACAAGCTGCATGCGGACCCCGCTGCGATAACAAGAGGTCTCCATAGAGCGCCGCCGGGTCACCGCTGAAGGCGGCGTGGAGGCGAAAAGTGTGTGTCAACTGGCTGATCTCACCGGCCATGATCGAACGGCCGATGGACGCAAGGTCTCTCCGGTAATCGTCCTGACTCGAGTCAGCGCTCCACGCCGAGACATTGTATTCGCCGACCGGGAATTGAGTTGACTCAATCTCGTCAAGTGGAATCCGCTTGCGGTATGTATCAAAACGCGCCAGGGGCAACTCTCGCATGGGCTCGTGAAGACCTGGCGGCCGCACTGTGAGGAGCGGGTTGAATGCGGACGCAGCCTCGTAGGTAACGTACCCGGCAACCCAGAGACCATCGCGAGCGGCTTCCTCAGCTTGTTCCATGGCCGGGATGACATCGTCGAGTCGCCTGGCCTCCATCGACCCCGCAGGGTCGAGTAACCCGAAAGATCCAAAACCCCCGGGCGAGAGATCATCAAAGCGGACACACGGTTTCTCCACCGATCAAAACCTACCGATCAAATCAGGCATTTGGGCGCGAGGCTTCGGGGAAGAAGGACTCTTTTCGCGGGCCGCGCCTCACGCAATATGTTTCGATTGAGGCTACCTGCAGCGCCCGCTTACACATTCCGACGGCTGTGCATCGATGCAGTGATGCGGTCGATGGAGCAAAGAAGCTTTCGAATTGCTCGATTAACGAACGAGCATCTGATCGAGCTCTTCGACTGTCATCAGCACTTCACGAGCCTTCGAGCCCTCGGACGGCCCAACGATGCCTTTGATCTCGAGGATGTCCATGACACGGCCTGCTCTGGCAAATCCGATCCGGAGCTTCCGCTGCAGCATCGACGTCGAGCCCAGTTGCGAGCGAACGATGAGCTCCATCGCCTGACGCATCAGATCCGGATCCTCCCCGTCGAACTCGTCTTCTGCCTCGGCAGCAGCCTGGGCTACCTCAAAGACTTCGTTGTCCTCATACCGGGTTTCGCCCTGTTGTCGCACCCAATCGACAACTGCATGGATCTCGGATTCTGTCACGAAAGCGCCCTGAATCCGCTCTGGCTTGGGATCACGGGCGGTGACCACCAGCATGTCGCCGAGACCGATCAGCTTCTCCGCGCCTGCCGAATCGAGAATAACCCTCGAGTCCGTCTGCGATGCGACCGCAAATGCGAGACGTGAGGGGACATTGGCCTTGATGACGCCGGTGATGACGTTCACAGAGGGACGCTGAGTCGCGAGCACGAGGTGGATTCCGACAGCCCGCGCCATCTGTGCAATCCGGACGATCGAGTCTTCCACAGTACGACCCGCGACCATCATGAGATCGTTCAACTCATCGACGATGATCACGATGTACGGGAAACGGTCGAACATTTCCTCATCGAGCCCGCCGGCTGCCCATTTCTCCCGGTAACTGACGATGTCGCGCACGCCCGCATCGGCGAGCAAGTCGTAGCGACGGTCCATTTCGGCCACGGCCCATTTGAGAGCGTCGGCAGCCTTCTTGGGGTTGTTGATGACCCGAGTCAACAGGTGCGGAATGTCGTTGTACTGCCCCAACTCGACCCTCTTGGGATCGACAAGGATCATCCGCACCTCCTCGGGAGTGGCCCGCATCAGCAGCGACATCACGAGCGAGTTGATACACGAAGATTTGCCGGCGCCGGTGGCACCAGCGATGAGCACGTGGGGAAGTTCGTCGATATGAAGCATCCGGGACCGTCCGCTCACATCTTTGCCGAGGCCAACCGCAAGCGGATTCTCCGTGTGGCCGGCAATATCGCTATTCAGTATCTCGCCAAGGGTTACCAGATCCCGGTGCGAGTTGGGTACCTCGATACCGATAGCGCTCCGACCTGGAATCGGGGCGAGGATTCGCACGTCTGCGGAGGCCATGGCGTACGCGATATCCGTTGCAAGCCCGGTGACGCGTGAGACCTTGACCCCCGGGGCCAGCTCAACTTCGTAGCGAGTAACTGTGGGCCCGGGAACGATCCGGGTCAGTCGGGCATCGACACCGTGTTGAGTGAGCGTCTGCTGTAGCTCGTATCCAGCCTGTTCCAGGGCACGCCGATTCTGACCATTTGCCTCGCCAATCTCGAGTATCTCGAGTGGAGGTAGACGATAGCCTTCGGTACTCAAGGGTTGAGGCGCAGGCCGCTTCGGTTGCTTTGGCTTGGACTTGGGAGGACCTGTCTTGGTCGCCTTCTGCTGCGGAGCTTGGTTCTTCTGTGTCACCGGAGGAGCCATCTCGACCGGGAGCACCGGTGCCGGTTCCTGTGACTCGGACCTGAAGGGACTGACCACAAACGAGCGTAACTTCCGGAACAGGCTTGCGACGCTGAGCCCTACGTCACGAATAGTGGCCTTGGTGAGGATCAGCGACGAGATTGAGACGACGGCGAGGAGCACGAGGAAGGCACCCCAGAAACCAATCAGCCGACGCAGCGGGAAAGCGATAAGTGAACCGATAGCGCCACCTCGCTCGACCACCAGATCAACGGATGACGCGAGCGACACGGTGCCTGTCATCAGATGGAAAAGGGATATGGAGCTCAGAAACAGGACCATCAAACCGACGGTGATCCGGCCGTAGTCGGTTCGCGGCATCGTCGAGATCATGGCAAAACCGATAACTGCCAGAACCCACGGCACAAAAAATGCCCATAGACCGAAGAGGAATTGCAGTCCGGTCGACATCCAAGTTCCCGCCGGCCCGGCAAGACCGAAGAACGCAAGCAACAAGATGGCTGCTGCAATTATCAACACCACCCCCCAGACATCATCAGTGTGACGCCCGAGGCGGCTCCGCATCCTCGCTTTCATCCCCTTCAGCGCGTTGGAGAAGGAAGCTCGTTGCCTTTTCTGTTTTGATTTCTTTGCCGTTTTCCGCCCAGATGCCCCACGGGTTTTGGTCCGTGTTGCCATGGGACAAACAGCATACATGGTCACCGGGCTAGCACCAACAACCCATCGCGCGTACCTGCGCGCGCTCCGCGCGATAGTGGTTCAGACTCAGGTCACGCTTGCCGATAGAACCAGTCAGACAATGAAATGATCCGTTGAACGACGGGTTCCGAAAGGAGCCGCCAGCTGTGAGTGTCCCACTCCAAACGGTGCCGGGAGAACAAGAAGGCGAAGGCGAGACATCGACCGCTTCAGTCGCGCAAGCGAAGCAGGAAGCGGCCGAGATCGTTGCTCGCGCCCGCATGAAAGCTGAGGCTATCGTCGCCGAGGCCAGGACATCACAACCAGCCGCGGCACCTTCCCCCCTCGCCGCGCTTGGTGACAATGCCGAAGAGATCATCGGGCAGGTACGCAAGCTGATCAAGCAACAGCGGGTGCTCGAAGACGAACGACAGACACTCGCCGACGAGGTCGACGCGCTCAAAGCCGAACGAGACGAGCTGGTGCAACGGCTGACCGACGCTGTGGCTCGGATGGAAGAACTGTCGGCAATCGCCGCCAACGCCCAGGCGAGCCCGGCACCCCTGTCCGCTCCTTCCCCGGCAGCACCCCCACCACCCCCACCACCGCGTGAGACCGCCTCGCTCGCTGCACGTCTCGAGCAAGCAGAGCGCGAGGAACAGGCAGAACGCGAGGAACCAGAGGACACTTCACTTGCAGCCCGCCTCGAGAGAGCCGAACGGGAAGAACATCAAGCAACTGCGCAGGCCGACAGCGAACAACCGGATGCCCTCGGCTCCGGTTCCAACTTCGACGACAAAGACGAGCCACAGCAATATGTCGTGAACGACGACGGACAATCCTTCTACAGCCGTCACTCTGCCAAGCTTCCCCGGCTCGAGGGAGACGGTGGCCGTTCGGTGCTAAGTGCCGTTGGAGGGATGCGCCCCGAAACCGAGCCCAAGGGTCGTAAAGGTCGCCGCGGTCGGAAAAAGTCATAAGACGTCGTCCATAGTCCGATCGGAATACCGAAAGAGGGTGCGCATCTCCCCTTACGGAATACGGAGTACGTCTCTTCTAAACCTCGATGATTACCGGGATGACGACCGGGCGACTGTTGAGATGCTTCTTCACGGCGCGGCTTGCCGTGTTCCGTACTCGGCGCCGCACGGTATCAAGATCACTGGGCCACTCCAGGTCCCCGACTGAACGGGACACTGACTCAGCAACGATCTTGTGGATAGATTCCGCATCGTCGCGCACACCGTGGCTATCGACGTCAGGGCCGATGACGATCTCCCCAGACGAGATGTCCACTCCCAGCGTGACGATCAAGACGCCGTCATCCGCAAGGTGACGCCGATCACGCAGCACATCCTCCACCTCACCAATGTCCACACCATCGAGGTACACGTAGCCGGCAGGAATCGCGCTGCGTTCGACACGCATCTCGCCGCTGTCGAGGACTACGACGTCACCATCGACGCAGACTTCTACGTCGCTCACGCCAACCTCGGTCGCCAGCTTCGCGTTTGCCTGCAAATGGCGCCGTTCCCCATGCACCGGGATGAACGCCTGCGGTTGCAAGACATTGACAAACGTCTTTATCTCATCTTGAGCCGCATGCCCTGAGACGTGAACATGGGTATTGCGGCCATGGAACACATCGGCGCCCGTCGCAACCAGATTGTTGATAACCCGTGACACCTTTGTCTCGTTGCCCGGGATGGGCGTTGCAGAAATGATGACTGTGTCCGTGGGATCCAGCTTGATCGACCGATGTTGTCCGGAAGCCATCAGCGACAAGGCTGCGAAAGGCTCTCCCTGGCTCCCGGTACAGATAACTGCCGTCCGGGATGGATCGAGTTCGGCCATGTCGTCCAGATTCATCAGGCCCTCAGCCGGATAGCTGAGCACTCCCAGATCGCGGGCGATTTCGGTATTGCGCAGCATCGAACGACCCAGGAACACAAATCTTCGCCCTGACTCGACGACAGCGTCAATCACCTGCTGTACCCGATGGATGTGAGAGGCAAAGCAGGCCAGGATCACCCGGCCATCGGCGTGAAGCACGAGATCGCGGATTTCCTTGCCGACCGTCGCCTCGGACTCGACAAACCCCGGCCGTTCAGCGTTGGTTGAGTCGGAAAGAAGTAGCCGTACCCCGGCCCGGCCAAACCCGGCGAAAGTCGCCAGGTCCGTGGGCTGGCCGTCGATCGGTGTCGGATCGAGCTTGAAGTCGCCTGAGTGCACGACAATGCCTTCCGGCGTGTCGAACACAACACCTGTCGCATGCGGAACGCTGTGCGCGACCCGCACAAACGTGAACCGAAAGGGGCCATCCTCCACCCATTCGTTGGTGGGTATAGGTCGCATATCCGGCTCGACACCGATCTCCTCGACACGGCTGCGGGCAAATGCCAGCGCTAATTCGCTGCCGTAAACGGGCACGTTGGCTTCTCGTAAGAAGTACGCCAACGACCCGACATGGTCCTCATGGCCGTGAGTCAACACAACACAGGAAATGTCGTCGGGACGGTGAAGCACAGACGAAAAATCAGGCAACACCAGATCGATCCCGAGCATGTCATCGTCGGGGAACATGATGCCGCAGTCGAGCAGGGCGACCTTGCCGTCGATTTCTATGGTGGCGCAGTTGCGGCCGATCTCACCAAGACCGCCGAGGAATCCGATGCGTACGCTCATCTTGACCTGTCCTCAGCTTTGCAGAAAGGCCTCATACGCTCTGCGCAGCCTCAAAACCCGCCTTCACCCCTTCGGTTGTCTCCTCCGAAGCGGGCACAAGAGGCAGGCGCGGCTGGCCGACATTGTTCCATAGCGCGGTCATCCCTGCCTTGAGTGGCATCGGGCTCGGCTCGACGAACAAAGCATTGAAAAGAGGCATGAGCGCTTCTTGGATACGGTTCACCTCGTCATGGTTCTCATCGATCACCGCCTGGACGAGCTTCTGGATCTGCGAACCAACAAAGTGACCGGCTACTGATACAACGCCAACACCACCGGCGTAAACGATGTCCTTGGTCATGGCGTCAGATCCGGAGTAGACCGCGAAGCCCTCGGGCAATTCGTTCATTGCACTGCGGGTGAAGTCGATATCGTCGACGGCGTCTTTCACGGCAACAATCTTGTCGTGGTGGGCCAGTTCAACGAGAGTCGAAACCTCAATCACGCGAGCGGTCCGACCCGGGATGTTGTACAGCATCAACGGCAGATCGCTTGCATCTGCGATAGCACTGAAGTGTTTCACAAGACCTTGTTGGGGCGGCTTGGAGTAGTACGGCGTCACCGCCATCACCCCATCGACACCGACAGCGGCAGCCTGCTCGGTGAGCGCAATCGATTCCGCGGTGTTGTAAGTGCCGGTGCCGGCAATCACCTTCATACGATCGCCGGCGGCCTCAACCGCCGCCTTAAACAGCGCGATCTTTTCGGGCTTCGAAAGAGTTGGGGACTCGCCCGTCGTACCCGCAACGACGACACCGTCGTTGCCGTTGTCGGCGAGATGGCGAATCAGTTTCCAGAATACGCCGTAGTCAACTGAGCCCTCCTCATCGAATGGCGTGAGGACGGCGGTGAGCACGGTACCGAATGGGGCGGGGGGGCGAGTTTCCATACACAGAACGGTAGCAGTGGCCCGGGCCAGCCTGGATCCACTACCGACAGGGCGTGCCGCTACCGTTGGCAGGGACCAGAACTATCCTGCATTCCATGGAATCCATCAGCCCCCACATTCAAGACGTTACCGAGGCCGACTTTCAGCAGGCGGTGCTACAGAAAAGCCACGAGGTGCCCGTTGTTGTTGACTTCTGGGCAGAGTGGTGTGGACCCTGCCGGACCCTGGGCCCGGCTCTCGAGAAACTGGTGTCCGCAGCCGATGGTGCTTTCGTGCTCGCCAAAGTCGACGTAGATAGCAATCAGCAACTCGCAGCCCAGTTCAATGTTCAGGGCATTCCCACCGTGATCGGCTTCCGCGACGGAGCGCCGATCGACCAATTCACCGGTGCGTTGCCGGAAAATGCCATCAAGGAGTGGCTCACCAATCTGCTCCCGTCTGAATTGGACCAGGTCGTCGAACAAGCGCGGGACGCGGCAATCGCCGGCAATCTTGAAACAGCCGAGCGACTGTTTTCAGTTGCTCTCCAAGAGCAACCCGATCACCAAGAGGCTGGTACGGGGTTGGCAGGATTGATGATCGCTTCTGGGAATATCGACGAGGCGTTGATCGTCCTTGGCAAACTAGCTCCGACTGATGAGGTTGAGCGACTGCAGTCGGCTGCCCGGCTCAGCGCATCACGCGGTACCGATCTCAACGAGATCAAGACCCGTCTGGAGGGCGAAGCCGAGAACTCCAAGATACGTATCGAACTAGCGATGGCATTAGCGGCACGAGCTGAATACGAGCCGGCGCTAGATCAACTGTTGACAGTCGTCCGCGCAGCGGGCCCCGAGAAGGACGACGCCCGCAAAGCAATGCTCGATATCTTCGACGTCCTCGGCGACGGCCATCCCCTAACCGCAACCTACCGCCGCCAACTAGCCAGCGCCCTCTTCTAACGTGCGGCAAGCGGCGGCCATCAGCCCCCGGCTGCCCTGCGGGCAGCTTGGGAGCTCGCAAGGCAAACCCAGGGTCTGAGCAGGTGCCCGAACCACTATCGAGCGCCGCGCCGGTCCTAGCCCTTCAGCTCCATGGTCATATGTGTGTAGCCGTCGATACGCATCGAGACCGCACGACCGCCGGTATTTGGCATGCCCGCCATCTCCATCGTCATCGCCAGGTTCATTGTGATTTCCTGGGCGACAGACACACCCAAGTCAGGATCGAACCACGTTATCAATGTCGACCCGCTCGGAGCGGACCGCATTGACATCTCGAATCCCGGTGCCATACCTTCGCCGACCCCGATCTCGCCGAGCCCTCCCAGCGACTCTGCCATAGCGATCAGATCGTCCCACGTAATGGTGTAGGCGCCGGTACTGGATTCCGTCTTGATCACCCAGGTGTCATGGCCATTGCGACTCTCGCGTCCGGTGATGGTGTGAACTTCTTCTGTGACGATCGGGTCCATCCCGAAAAGGCTCTGTTCGGATGTTGTGGTCCAGGTATCGCCAACTTGCACGTCGCCCCCGGGAAGCGCCGGCCCAAACATCTGCCCTACCCCGCCGCCGGCGGGTGAGGTGCCGCTGAGAATCCCGCTGATATCAAAGGTCTGACCTGCGACCTCCATCGAAAGGACTTCGCCCTGTTCGTCGATGACGAATGACATCTCCCCTATCTGCGCTTCAAGCAGACCATCGATCTCGCTCTGGGGAAGATCGTCGAAGTCAAACGACTCGGCGCCCATATCGATGGTGCCCGAGCCCATCTCCAGGTTCTGCATCGTCATGGTCACCCGGTAGGTGCCGGGGGCCTCGCCCACCTCTACCCGATACCGGGCATCGAAACCCATCTCCATGACCATATCCATTGAGCTGGGGATGCTGGGATCTAGCGCGGTAAATGTGTCACCAAACGTGGTGGTCATCTGCATATCCATGTCGACCCGGTAGTCCAGTTCGACATCTCCGGTCAGGCTGTATGCCAGTGGACGGGCAATAGCGATCGCGCCGCCGGCCGACGGATCCGGACCGGCGCCGCAGGCGGCGATGAGCAGTGTCACAACGGCGGTCAGCATCAGGTATCTACGACTCATATTCACCTCTAGTCGATACACCACCTATACCTTCGACAGGTCTAGCCGAGTACCTGAGTGAGGACCGCGGATTTACGGTTAGATCAGAGTCCGAGAAGGACGTCGAGGCCGACCGTCACCGGTAGCGGTAAGTCAGCGACCTTGCGGATCGCCATCACTACCCCCGGCATGAAGGCCTGCCGGTCTGTGGTGTCGTGGCGAATGGTGAGAGTCTCCCCCATCCCACCCAGCATGACCATCTGATGGGCAATCAATCCCGGGAGCCGGACCGCATGAACCGGTACACCGTCGACGCCGGCTCCACGTGCCCCCGGCACCAGTTCTTTGCTCTCCACCTCGCGCTTGTACTCGCCACCGGCTCGAGCTAACCGCTCCGCGGTCGCCATTGCAGTCCCGGATGGGGCATCGGCCTTACGGTCGTGGTGCATCTCGATTACCTCGGCTGCATCAAAATGAGGAGCCGCTAGTTCGGCCAACCGCATCATCACAACGGCACCGATGGAGAAATTGGGGACGATCAAACAGTTGCCACCCCCCGCCTCCCAGAATGCCTCCAACTCACCAACACGCTCGTCACCGAAACCAGAGGTACCAACAACAGCGTGACGGCCCATGGTGCGCCAGGTACGCAGGTTCTCCATGACGACATCGGGAATAGTGAATTCGACGACGACATCAGCATCCAGCATCACCTCCGGCGTTGCCGACACTTCGAGCCCCGCGATCGTGGAGCCGCCTGCTGCCGGGTCGTACAACGCAGTCAACTCAAATCCGGTTGCGTAGGCAATGGTCTCCGCGACCAGTTTCCCCATCCTTCCGGCAGCGCCCGACACTCCAACTCTTGTCACTGGACAAACTCCTCCAAGTCGCTTTCCTCGAACGGTCCTACAAGACCAAGCACATAGGGTCCGGCAAAGACGTGACGAGCCGCGTCAAGAATGTCCTTCTGTTCGAGTGCCTCGATGCGGGCCACGATTTCGTCGACGCTCAAATGCTCGACGCCCGTGAGTTCCTGGCGGCCGAGTTGAGTC
>JAYEIP010000297.1:0-6367 GCA_034660155.1 Actinomycetota bacterium
CTACGTCTCCATCCCCGATGATCTGCTTAGCGATACCGAGGAACTCGGCTCGTGGTTCGAGAAGGCATACGACTGGATCGGAACGCTTGAACCGAAGCCGACCAAGAAGCGATCCTAACCCTCGTCAAACCGATTGCCCCGTTAGGGGCGACGGGCAATCAGCGTTCGCCTCGAACGGTCAGCCGACCGGCCACAGAATCAGCCTCTTGACCGGGGAGAGCGATGTCCGTACCAACAACGGTTTGTGGGCCTAACGGGACAGAACGCGAACCATCTCCGCGATCAGAGATAGCGCAGATTGCCCGAACTTCCCCAATGCGTAGATGACAGACTCGGCAGATCGTGCGAGCATATCCTCGTGACCGAAGTTGCCGGTGCCTTCCTGCTTGGCGTTATCTCAGCCTCGTCGCTGGGCCTCGGGGCTTTCACCTCCCGGCTATGGAAGCCGACCAACTTCATCCTGGGTCTTCTCACGGCGTTCGGCGCCGGGGCGCTGCTGTCCGCCGTGACCATTGACATCATTGCGCCGTCAGTTGAAAGGGACGAGTTCGGCTGGCTGGCTATAGGCGCCGTGGCCGGCGGCCTCGCTTTCGAGATTCTGAATCGAACGGTCAACGCCCGGGGCGGCTTTCTCCGCAAGGCTTCAACGTCGATCACCTTCCTCCGCGATCGGGAGCAGCGCCGGATCCGCGAGATCCTCGATGACCTGGAACGTATCGACTTCTTCGACGGTCTCCCGGATCGAGAACTCGACGAGATTGCTCGAGCGTTTCGCTCCGAGCGCCTCGACACAGGCGAGACGTTGTATCGATTTGGCGATCCGTGCGAGCACATCAACATCCTCGCCCAGGGGGAGATCGCGTTGGCCACCGTCGATGGCGTGATGCAACTGCGGCCGCACCAAGCGTTCGGGTATCTCGCATTCGTCAGCGGCACGCCGCACAGCTCGACCGCAACGGCGAGCGTCGATAGCGAGGTGCTTCGGCTCAACCGCAGCCGGCTTCGCAGCGTCCTCAGTGTTTGTCCCGTGTTCACCGGACGATTGCGGACCGAAGCCTGTAGTCAGGATTTGATCGACACTGTGCGGAGTCACCATCCTGAGATGTCCGACGCCGATGTCGACTCGTGGATCGAGACGGTTCAGGCCGAAGGGATCGAGCGACTCCCGCAGCTCGTGGAGATTGCCGCGGCGCCACCAAGTGAACACCTCATCGATCACCTTGCTGATGTCGAAGTGTTTCGCGACCTGCCACCGGACTTGCTGACTCGAGTCCCGGATCTCATGTTCCGCGAGGAGCACGAGGCCGGCTACGTCTTCTTCCGACCCGGTGAGGCATCGGATCGCATGTACATCCTCATGGACGGCGACGTTGCGCTGGTCGACGCCACCGGCGAGTCTGACGTCAGCATCTTGCTTCAGGACGGTGAGGAATTTGGCTTGCTCTCGTTCTTCACCGGGATGCGACATACCGCCACGGCCATTGCCCAAAGCCCCAGCGAGGTTCGGGTGTTGCTGCGTTCCCACCTTGAGCAACTGGTCGTTCGGAATCATGCGCTGTCCCAGGCCATCGCCGACTTCATCGATAGCAACCGTATCTCTCAATACCTGGAGCGCGACCACGGGCTCGACTCCGAGCATGTCACCAGCGTCCGACGCCGGATGCTGACGGCCGCACGGCGGGGCAGGCTGGCTCCCACCGTCAGCCCCAAGGCCATACATGGCGCCCCGATCGCCATCTGGCTTGGGCTTCTGCTCGACGGCATTCCCGAGTCGTTGGTGATCGGCGCCACCGCGGACGCGTTGCGCATCTCGTTTCTCGTCGGAATCTTTCTCTCCAACTACCCCGAAGCCCTCTCCAGTAGCGTGGGCATGCGTGAACAGGAGTTCTCCTGGCGCAGTATCGGCTTTCTCTGGGGAACCGTCGTACTCACCACCGGTATCGGCGCTGCTGCGGGCAGCGTGCTCTTCCAGCAGGCGTCGGCGCATGCGTTCTCGATCGTGGAAGGCTTGGCCGCTGGCGCCATGCTCACGGTCATCACTCAAACGATGATGCCCGAAGCCTTACATCGATCAGGCGGATTTGTAGGCCTCGCGGCCCTTGCCGGATTCCTCCTCACCACGCTCGTCGGGGCCTAGCGACCAGCCGGCGGAATCTTTCGCTCTCCCTGGACGAGGTCGTCGATACAAGCCGAAGCCAACAAATCCGGGGGTGAGCACGGCGGTGACGGCGGAACGGGTGGCGGAGACCGCGGCTCCGGGACCGGCAGCAACTGAGAAAGCGGCGCCAAGAGGTGGAGCCCCCGCTGTGCCAACTGCGCGTGCCACGACTCGTTCGGGATTGAATCGTTGTGATCTCAACACGGTTGTGGGCCTAACTGGACAGAACGCGAACCATCTCCTCGACACCGATTGCCGCTAGCCCGACATATCCCCCTCGCGGCGATCCGCCAGCGATGCTTCGAACCCCCGGCAGGTTGCCGGGGGTTCGTCGGTATGTCCCCGTGCCTTGGCGGTTCCTCCCGATCGGCGAGAACCTGCCAAGTTCAGGTGACTTTGTGTGACCTTTTCCTCTATGAACTAACAGCTTGGTGGTGCACAATTATGAGACCGGCCGGTACAGGGGTAACCGCGCCGTCACGCGTTGCTCGCGACGCGATCCGCAAGAGAAGGAAGGTATTCGTCATGTTTGGGAAAAGGGGCGCATTACTGATCCTGGCCTTGGTATTGGCCATGATCGCTCCAACCGCAGCACTGGCAGGGAATGGGAATGGGGCAAACGGTGCAGAGAATGTCGCTGAGGTGACGCTGCTCCACACCAACGACTTCCACGGTCGTCTAGCAACCGACTACAAAGGTCGCGGAGGTTCCGCCTACATGGCGGCGATCATCAACGACATCCGGGACGCGGCCGGCGAGGAGAACGTGGCATTGCTCGACGCGGGCGATGTCTACTTCGCAGCTCCGGCGATCTCACAGTTACTGATGGGCGAAAGCACCATCGACATCTACAACATGATGGGCTACGACCTCGCCGCCTTCGGGAACCACGAGTTCGACAAGGGGCAGGAGATTCTGGCCGAGCGGGTTGCACAGTCGGAGTTCCCGTGGCTCGGCGCCAACGTCGTCCTCGAAGGAACCGAGTGGGACCTGCCAGAGTGGGCAGCACCGTACGAGATCCTCGAACTGGGCAAGGGTTCCAACGCCGTCAAGGTCGGTGTGTTGGGTCTCGCGGGGCAGGAGACACCGGAAGTCACCCTGCTCGGCACCACTGCCGGTCTGGAGTTCAAGGACCTGACCGAGACCGTCCTGCACTATCGGGATGAGATCCTCGCTCAAGCCGACGCCCTGGTCGTCGTTGCCCACATGGGCACGAACGACAGCGGGCCCTATGACGGGCTGGTGACGGTGGCTCAGAACCTGATCGACGCCGGCAAGCCGGTCGATCTGATGATCGGCGGGCACCAGCATCAGGCGCTCTTCGATCCCGTCATGGTCGATGAAACCGCCATCGTGGCAGCCGGCTATTACGGCCGGTGGCTGGGACAGATCGAGGCCTCGATCGACAAGGATGCGAAGCGTCTGACTGTCGATACCTATCAGCTGAACACCGTCACCGGTGCAGTGACCATCGAAGGGCTCATCGGCGACCTGGAGCAGATGTACGAAGACGGGCTCATCACCAACAGTGGAGTGCTCAATAGCTTGATCAAGAAGCTGGAAGGCGTGCTGGACGCTCTTGCGAAAGACAATGCGAAGCTCGCAGCCAACAAGCTCGATGCCTTCATAAACGAGGTCGCAGCGCAGACCGGGAAAAAGATCGACGCCGCCGCCGCGGAGATGATCCTCGAGGACGTCGAGTGGTACCTGGCGAACATCGACCTGGATGTTGCGGCACGGGTCGCGTATTGGGCCGAGATCGTCGCCCCGATCGTCAATCAGCCCGTCGGCGCGACCAACATCGATCTCGTTCGCGACTACAACGACGAGTCGAACGTGGGCGACATCGTCACCGACTCGATGCGGTGGAGTGCCGACCTCTACGACGACGGCGAGTTGAACGAATCGGTCGACATCGCCTTCACCAACCCGGGTGGCTTGCGCTCCGACATCATCATCCCCGATGGTGCTTCGTTGCCGCACGAGGTGACCTGGGGCGACACGTTCGACGTGCTGCCGTTCGGGAACACGCTGTACTTGATGGACCTGACCGGGGCCCAGATCCAGGAACTGGCCGACCAATCGGCCCTCCTCTACAAGGGCATCCTCCAGACGTCGGGTGCCTCCTACTACTGGTACAACGACACCGGCGGCGATGACGCCACGACCTGGGGCGCCTACGGCGTCGAGGTGGGCGGAGAGCCGCTCGTCCGTGACGAGGTGTACCGCGTCGTGACCAACAACTTCCTGGCCGGCGGCCAGGACGGTTGGACGACGTTCGCCGACGGCACGAATCGCTGGGACACGTACTACGACATGCAAGAGGGCTTCGTCGAGTACATCAAGATGCTCGAGGTGATCGATGCCGAGGACATAGTGATGGACCGCATCGTCCGATTGGACGACGTGGTGACGATACTGCACACCAACGACACCCACGGTCGCTGGCCCGCCGACTCGTACTACGGGTCTCCGCAGGGATTCGAGCACCTGGCTTCGCTGATCGAGGCGGAGCGGGCGCACAACCCGAACGCCCTCTTGCTGGATGCAGGAGACACGTTCCAGGGCAACTCGTTCGCCTACTTCTTCAAGGACCGTTCCGACAACCCGATTGCGGGCGGGATGAACCTGTTGGGGTACGACGCGATGGTGGTCGGCAATCACGAGTTCAACTTCGGGTCGGCGACATTCGCCACGATGCTGGGCCAAGCCGACTTCCCACTCCTGGGCACGGCCAACATGGATGACGACGGTTCCTACGGATTCATCAACGACAACGTCGTGGATTACATCAACCTGGATGTCGATGGTCGCAAGGTGACCATCTTCGGGCTGACCAACCCACGGGTCTATCGCTATGAATTGCCGACGAACATCCCGGGCCTCACGTTCTATCCGGCGGTGGACACAGCGGAAACGCTCGTGCCCGACCTCCTCGCCAACGAGAACCCCGACTTGTTGGTCGGCCTGACCCACGTCGGCTTTGCGCCGTACGGCGGTGAGGTCGACAGCGATCTGCTGATTGCGGAGAACGTAGCCGGTATCGACGTGATCGTTGGCGGGCACAGTCATACCCGGCTCAACCCGGCGACGATGGTCACGACGGACCTCAACCCCGAGGGCACGCTGATCGCCCAGGCGCAGAAGTACGCCTTGTACCTGGGCAAGGTGAACGTCGGCTTCATCGGCGACGAAATCGTTCTGCGTGAGGGCTACCTGATCCCGGCCGGAGAGGCGAATCCCGATCCTGCGCTCGAGGCCTACCTGGCACCGTATGTGGCAGAGATCGACACGTACAATGCCACGCCCATCGGCGAGACGTTGGTACCGATCGATGCTCTCGACGCATACACCGAGGAGACGAACGGGGCCAACCTGCAAGCCGACTCGGCCGTGTTTGAACTGGCGACGAACGGGATCGCAGTTGACATGCATCTCTCTGGTGCGATGTCGAACAAGTTGGTCGCCGAGGACGCTACGCCCGTGACGCCGGTGACGTTGACCAAGGGCGACATGTTCAACTTGATGCCGTACGAGAACTCGCTCGTCGTGCTGGAGATGACCGGCCCTCAGATCAAGGAGGTTCTGGAGCGCAGCTATCGCAACTACTGGTACTACAAGTACGTCGATGACTACGGAGGCTATTCGCACTACACGACCTGCATGCTGGCCACCGACTTCGGAAACCAGATCACGTACTCCGACCCGGGAGCCGACACACCCCCGGATGGGGACAACGTTCTCGGACTTACCCTCGCGGGATTGCCAGTGGACTTCGATGACGACACCACGACCTACTTGGTGTCGACCGTGAATTACGTCGCAGCGGGTTCGTGCAACTTCAACAACGACGGCGACACCATCTGGCCGCTCGACCAGATCGCTTACGACACCCAGTATTACGTGCGAGACACGGTCATCAATTACGTCGATGCGCAGGTGGGCCCGATCGCCCCTGCCATCGAGGGAAGGTTGGTCTTCCTCACACCGTAAAACTCAACTGCCGGGGACTACCGGCACGGTCAACCCCACCTCCCGCAGAGCGATACCTCTGCGGGAGGTGCCGTTTCCGTTTCCATCCCGCACGCGGCACCCCATCACAACGAGGTCAGATCATGCGTGGACTACAGGTAAGCCGAATTGCTCGCACCGAGACCTTTCGAGACGTAGGAATGCTTGGATGGTGAATCTTGTTTAGTGCTCATTGCT
>JAYEIP010000298.1:0-6363 GCA_034660155.1 Actinomycetota bacterium
GGAGATGCGGGCCTATCCGGTCGAGGGCCTGGTTGATCCGATCAATGACACGATCGATGATGCGCCGGTGGTGGTCTTCCCGACATCGAGCGGCGCTGCAGTGTTCTCCCCCAGGGCCGATGACACCATTTTGGTGTTTGAGCGTCTTGGTGAAGCCTTTGCAGACACTGCCACGGGCTCGACCTGGACCGAAGCGGGTGTAGCAATCGCCGGGCCGCTGGAGGGATCGGCTCTGGAGCCGTTGGCCACCCGCACCACCTTCTGGTTTGCGCTGGTCGGCGCTTTCCCCCAGGTCGAGATCTACCAGTAGCTCGACTATCGAGTAGGCGACATTTCGGTTGTCTCTCCCGGAATCGCGTGGTTATCCACCAAAAGAGGAGTACATCATGACCGTTACACAGTTCCCTAACTCCACCGGCTTCATCGCCCGCCCCGGAAAGCTGATGCGGATCACCTCGGTAGCGAAGGCAATGCTCGAAGAAGCCCGGACCACCCCGTGCGATGCCGCGGGATGCGAGAAGTTCAAGCGTATCTATCAGCGCACCATCAACGAGCTCGATGACGTGATTTCGGATGACCTACACGCCGAGCTGCTCAAACTGGCAGTCCGCTTTGACGAGTCGGCGCCCTCCCCGTCGGAGATCCGTGTTGCCCAGGCGGAGTTGGTCGGCTGGCTCGACGGTTTGATGAACGGCATCGTCATCGCGGTGCGGAGTCAGATGGCCGAGGCTGAGGAGCAGGCCGAGGCGCTGGAGGCGACCGCCACCGACGATGACTACGTCCCCGGGCAGTATCTGTGAAGCCGTGCGCGCCGGCGGCAGGCGCCGATCGGTCAGTGCTTGTCGGGCTAGTTGTTGAGCTTGGGCTCGAGCGTCGTCGTAATGGCGAGCAATTGAGTTTCGGACACGTCTTCGATTGTCGAGACGATCGTATGAATCCCGTTGGTTAGGAACTTGACCGAGCCCGGGCAGAGCGTTGATTGCTCACCGATTCCGGCTGATTCACATTCGGTTTCGGTAGGTGCTGTGATCAACGTCGTCGCTGGTGCGAACTGGACGAACAGGAGCCCGGAGCCCCAGTCACACCCCGTGAATGGGCCGGCGGGTTCAGTCGGCTCCGATTCAGGAGCACTCCCCAATGCAGCGGTGATCTCTTCATCGCTGAGGAGCGAGCAGGCGTCGATGTCGGCGGTGCTTGCTTCTCTGACAGCGTCGTTGCTTTCGCCGTCGGCGTCACCGTTGCCTCCACAAGATGTAAGAACGAGCATGACGACGCAAAAGGGCGAACAGTCAGGCATGACAGAGCCGAGCCACACAGATCCCCAATCACATGGAGCGATCTCGCGCACCGGTGAGCGTCCGGTAACCAGCACTGGCACCCGCCGTCCCGTTGTCTGGGAGGGCTCGCTCGATGCCAAAAAACTGCGCAGGAGCGCGCCGACCCTGTACTTGGCACGTACCGTCGGGAGGGCCAGCCCGACGACAGGAATCTAGCCTTTCTGCTAGATTTCTGGCATGGTGATAACGCAGCTGAAGGAACTTCGTGAGACTGCCGGGTTGACGCAGGTCGAGCTTGCCACCCGTGCCAGCGTCAGTCGCCAACTGGTTGGGGCGGTTGAAGCCGGGCGTCATTTGCCGCGGGTAGATGCGGCGATCGCCATCGCCGCCGTGCTCGGTGTCGACGTTCCTGCCATCTTCGCTTCCTCTTCACAGCCGGTTGACGTGATTGCCGGGTCGATACCGGACGCCGGGTCGCTAGTGCGTATTGGTTCGGTGGGGGACCAAATCGTGACGGCTCCGGCCCGGGTCGGCCCGGACGGCTGGGGGGTTGCCGACGGCGTGATCGAAGAATCTGGCTCACTCACCTCTTTCGGGCGACGGGCACCCGGTCTTGTGGTGACGGGATGTGAGCCGGGGCTCGAGGTCCTGGAGCGAATGCTGCGGGAACAAGCGATGGGAGCCGTGGCCGCCCTAGGGTCGAGCAAGGTTGCAATGGAAGCTCTGGTGGCGGGCCGGGTGCACGCTGCTGTGGTCCACGGCCCGGCATTACAAGCCTTCTCCACACTGGGTGATATCGAGATCGAGCGCTTTCACCTGGCTCGGTGGCAGGTTGGTCTGGCGGTCTCGTCGGATGCGCCGGCGCGGTGGTGGCAAGACGCGCTATTGGGTCGGGTGCTGGTTGCGCAACGGGAACAGGGTGCCGGAGTGCAGCGGGCCTTCGAGGAGGCCGTGGCACCGGATGTCGGCGAGGTGTCCGGCCCCCGGGTTTCGAGTCACATGGAGGCGGCACAGCGGGCGGTACTCACCGGGATGCCGGCGGTGACGATCGAGCCTGCAGCACTGGCGTTGGGGGCGTCGTTTCACCCGTTGGAAGTTCACAAGGCGGAGATATGGGTGGCGCGCAGTTTCTTGGGAGATCGGCCAGTCGTTGAAGCGATGAACGTCCTGGCGAGTCGGCGGTTCCAGAGCAGGCTGCGCGGGGTCGGGGGATACGACCTCACGGACTGCGGGACGAAAGTGGCGTAGCCAGGATGAATCGAACGACAATTGCCGGGTTGCTGCTTGCCGCATCGATATTCACAGCCTGTGGCGCGGGATCTGGGGGCGACGCTGTGACCGAACAGGTTTTGGTATCGGCTGCGGCCTCGCTGACCGATGTATTCGGCGAAATTGAGGCGGCATTCGAGGCTGCCCATCCCGACATCGATGTGGTGCTGAATCTGGGTGGGAGCGCTTCGCTGCGGGAGCAGATTCTCGAGGGTGCGCCGGTGGATGTATTCGCTTCGGCCAACATCGCCAACATGGATCAGATAGTTGATGCGGGTGGCGTAGCCGGTGAGGCGCAGATCTTCGTTCGCAATTTGCTGCAGATTGCGGTGCCGGCAGGTAATCCGGCGGGGGTGACCGGCCTGGCCGACTTCGCCAACGAAGAGTTGCTTATCGGCATCTGTGCCGCCGCGGTGCCCTGCGGTGACTTCGGGCGTCAGGTCCTCGAGAATGCTGGGGTAGATGTAGCCGCTGACACTAACGAACCAGATGTGCGGGCTCTGCTCACCAAGATCGAGGCGGGAGAACTCGATGCCGGGCTTGTCTACGTGACGGACATCGCCTCGACCGATGGAGCCGGCGGGATCGCCATTCCCGACGATCACAACGTCTTTGCCGATTACCCGATTGCGGTTTTGGACGATGCTGCCAATCCTGGTGGAGCCGCAGCGTTCGTGGACTTTGTTCTCTCCGATGCGGGTCAGGCGATTCTCCGCGAATACGGATTCTCCTCACCATGACCGAGCGTGCAATCCGATCAAGACGCAACGTTCGTCGACCGCCGGCAGTCCTGGTGGTGCTGGGAATGTTGGGTTTGGCAGTGTTCGTCGTACCGCTGATCGGGCTGCTGGCGCGGACACCGTGGAGCGACCTGGGGACGCTGTTGACCGGCGACATCGTCGGCGACGCCATCCGCCTGTCTGTGATCGCGTCGCTGGGGGCCACCGCCATCTCCGCGGTAGTCGGGGTTCCGCTGGCATGGATGCTGGCACGCGTTGAGTTCCCCGGTCGCGCCATCGTGCGCGGTCTAGTCCTGCTCCCGCTCGTACTGCCGCCTGTGGTTGGGGGTGCCGCCCTGTTGTTCGCACTTGGCAGGCGAGGGGTCATCGGGGAGCCACTCAATCGCTTGACCGGTCTTGTACTGCCGTTCTCCACTTGGGGCGTCCTCGTCGCCACGACTTTTGTCGCGATGCCGTTCCTGGTCATCACTGTCGAAAGCGCCTTGCGTAACCTTGATCCTCGCTTCGAGGGAGCGGCGGCCACCCTCGGCGCCGGCCGCTGGACCGTATTGCGTCGGGTGACTTTTCCGATGATCTGGCCCGCTCTTGCCTCAGGTCTGGTGCTGACCTGGGCCCGCGCACTGGGTGAGTTCGGGGCCACGATCACCTTCGCCGGCAACCTGCAAGGCCGCACCCAGACGCTCCCTTTGGCGGTATTCGTCGCGCTGGAGAATGATCGTGACGCTGCGGTGGCATTGAGCCTGATCATGGTCGTCGTCTCGCTGACGGTGTTGGTGGCGTTGCGGGACCGATGGTGGAGGTCTCGATGAGGTTCGACCCCGGGCTCGACTCTCGCCTGGTGGTATCTCGTGGCGAAGGGTTCTTGTTGGATGTCCCGCTCGCCATTGCCCCGGGCCGGACGGTTGCTCTGCTGGGACCGAACGCGGCCGGGAAGTCCACTGCAGTCGGCGCAATCTCCGGGCTGATCCCCCTTGACGATGGCCGCATTGCTCTGGGAGGTCGAACCCTCGACGATCCGGGTCGAGATGTGTTCGTGCCGCCGGAGGAGCGGGGGATTGGAGTCGTCTTCCAAGACTACGTCTTGTTCCCACATCTGACTGTGGCTCAGAATGTGGCATTTGGGCTCCGAAGCCGGAAGGATCCCCATGTCGATGTCGACGCGGCTGTGGCCGATTGGCTACATCGACTGGGGCTCGACGACCTGGCCGACCGCAAACCAGGCGATCTCTCTGGAGGGCAAGCGCAACGGGTGGCATTGGCTCGGGCGCTCATTACCGAACCGGACTTACTACTTCTCGACGAGCCGCTGGCGGCGCTTGACGTGACAACCCGCGTCCGGCTTCGGCACACGCTTGCCGATCACCTCAGTCAGTTTCCCGGGCCAAGGCTGCTAATTACCCATGATCCCACCGAGGCCTTTCTTCTGGCCGATGAGATCCACGTCATCGAGGACGGCGTCATCACCCAGGTCGGCACCCCCGATGACATACGGCTACGCCCGCGCACCCGCTACATCGCCGATCTGGCCGGATCCAATCTCGTGGTCGGGTCCGCCATTGGGGGCGTGGTGGCTACAGGTCTCCACGAACTGCGTATTGCCGACACCGGAATCACCGGCCCCGTACTGGCGACCATTCATCCTCGGGCGATCTCGATCCATAGCCGCCAGCCGGAAGGAAGTCCTCGCAACACCTGGGAGACCACCGTTGCCAGGGTCGAGCATCACGGCGACCGGGTTCGCGTTCAGACCCGTGATCCGCTTCCACTTACCGTGGAGGTCACTCCGGGTGCGGTCGAATCGCTCCATCTCGGCGAAGGGTCAACGGTGTGGGTCTCGATCAAAGCGACCGAGATCAACGTCGAAGCCGACTGATATCGCTGAGGTCAAGTCCAGAGATCTTCGGCAAAGCCGAGCACCGAAATCAGCGCAGCTTCTATGAGTTCGTCCAGCGTCTTGTCTGCTACTACCTGGGGGATTGAACCGTCGACCCAGAGTGACGCGAGCCCGTGAACCAGCGACCAGAAGAATACCGCCAGATCCCGGGGATCGACTCCAGGAAACATGCCTTTCGTCACCAGGTCCTCGGTCTTGGACTGAAGAACCATGAACGTGGCGTCAGCCGCATTGTGCAGCGTCTCATGGGCAGACTTGTTGAGACCTGATCGGAACATGACATCGAAATGGGCCGGGTATTCGGCCGCAAACTTCACATATGCCTTGCCCATGGCCTTCATCTGGTCGAGATCGGTCTCGTCCTGGGCGGCGGCAACGGCGGAGATCATGGCAGAAGCAAGATGGCCGAATCCCTGTTCTGCAAGGGCACTGAGAAGGCCTTCTTTGTCGCCGAAGTGGTGGGCCGGGGCACTATGCGACACGCCTGCCCGTCGCGCTGCCTCGCGCAGGCTCACGCCGGAAACGCCCTTCTCGGACACGATTCCCGCGACAGCATCGAGGAGCGCGTTGGCCAGATCTCCGTGGTGGTAGTTGCCCTTTTTAGCGGCGGTGCTGGTCATTGATCAGATCCTATCTTGACAGCATCCATATTACAGGTATGATCTTGCCACTGCCAAGTTGACGGTGTCAAGATTAGATGTGGGAGAAACAATGAACGCCACCCGATCCACCTGGACCGAAACGCTGGAGCGCCGGTCACGGCTAGTCATAGGGCTCGCACTCCTTATCACGGCCCTGCTGGCCATTCCCCTCCTGGCAATGACCCCGGACGAGACCGCGTCGCAGGAACCGGGCGGCGTAGTGTTTGATGCTCGTGATGCGATCGACGACCGGTTCGTCAGCTCGGTCTATCCGATCTTCGCCATCTCCGAAGCTCGCGACGGCGACATCCTCACCAAAGAAGCGCTGGTGGAACTCCACCGCGGAGCCAACAATCTGCGTTCTGACCCCGAGTTGGGACCAACCATGGTGGGCTACTTCGACGCAGCTACCGGTCGTGACGTACTCGGCCTGACATCGTTCGCCGACCTGGTCGACGGCGAGCTCGCTGAAGGTCTCGCCGGGGCCAGCCAGGCCGACATCGATGACGCAGTCGACACACTGATAGAAGCGTACGGGGTCG
>JAYEIP010000299.1:0-6346 GCA_034660155.1 Actinomycetota bacterium
TCAGTCGGCTTGCTATCACTCATCACACTTCGAGCTCAGCCCTAGGCAGCGGCTGCCCTAGGCCGAGCCACCTCCGCGCTTGTTGTGTACCCCGATGATCGCGTTGCGCAGCCCGGCACCTGTTGACGGCGAATCGCTGTCACTCTCGATCCGTGGCAGATGGCTCGACTTGCGGGCATAGCGACTTTCGCCGTACTTCGACCCGTCGCCTGGCTCAGTCTTCGGCTCCGCATCCTCGTCATCCTGCTCGGAGACATCATCATCAGCGGACAGCTCAGCGTCCACCACGGGGGCGTCATCAGCCTCCTCGATGACCTCTGTGTCCATCGGTGCCTCTTCGTCTCCTGGTTCACCATGCCAGAGCATGTCCCAGTTTCCGAGCGCTCCTGCAGGATCTTCGATGCGTTCGTCCGTGTCGTCAGCGACATGCGGAATCGGTTCGGGGGCGGCAGCATCGAGACGTGCCAGTTCTTGCTCGAGCTCGCTGAGTGCGTCACTAATCGTCGTGTTCGAGTCATCGTCACCCTGGGCGATCCTGGCATCAAAGGCCGCACGCTCTGCAGCCAGATCTGACCACTCGAGCTCGAGCTGAGCCTGGCTCTGCTCATGCTCGATCCGCGCCTTATCAAAGTCGGAACGTTGCTTTTCTAGTTCGGCCCGCAGCTCAGCAAGCTTGGCGGCATCGTCGGTTCCATCGTCGTCGGTGTGGCCGATAGCGCGTCGGGCTTCTGACCAAGCGCGCTCGATGATGGCATCGGCCTCGATTTGGGCGCCGTCTCGCAGACGGGCACCTTCTTGGGATGCTTCAGCCGCTACTGCCTCAGCGCGGGCAGTAATCGAGTCGGCGCGAGCCCGAGCGGCTTCGAGGATACCTCGAGCCAATTCGTCCAGGTCGGCCCCGGCTACGCCTGCCTGGCGAGCGTCGATCTCGATCTGCTTTGCATCAGCAACAATGGTGGCAGCCTTCTGCTCGGCTCTGGCGAGGACGACAGCGGCTTCCTTCTTTGCAAGAACAACGCTCTCAGAAGACGCCACTGCGACGGGCTCTTGGACAGGTTGCTCGGCCGCCCCAGCGTCGGCAACCTGATCCTGTGCCTTAGCAACGATGTTGCGCGCCGTCTCTTGCGGATCATCTTCGATCTGACGCGCTCGCTCTTTGGCGCGGTCGATGATTCGTTCCTTGGCGGCCAGCATGGCCTTCATGTTCTCGTCACTGTTGCCGTCGGAACTTGGCTCAGCAACGCTTGCGGTCTCGATCCGAGCTTCCAGATCGGCAACATGCTCGTTGGTCTCTTGCAGACGATGCTCGGCTTGCTCCAGACGCGATGTAGCGTTGGTGAGTCGTCGTTCGGCGAGAGCTGCGGAGGAGGCGAGCTTGTCGTGCGACACGCCATCTCGTCCAAATGGGCTTCGACCTGATCCTTCTCAAGGCCTCTACGAGAAGTAGAGAACTTAGGCCTCTTGGGGCGGCTGGAGGCATCTGCGCTGTTCATAAGGAGTTCTATCGGTCGGCAGCCTTGGTCCTTTATCCCAATGTGCGAGCCATTGTTCAGGTATCTCACGTGTCTAGTCACTGCGCAACGCCAACGAGTAGCACCCTCTCCGCCGGCGGGTGCTCACCCGACGGCGATGGTTTCATCGACGAGTGCGTGGGAATGGGACTTCGCCACCTTGGTGACGAGCCTGTGTGCCCGGGCCGGGTGCTGGAAAGCGAGCTCCGTTTCGTCGAGCCGGATTTGCATGTAGTCATTCTGTCACTAGAATATGGACATAATGTCCAGATCTAGGAATGGCATGACCGAATCTCAGACGATCAAAATTGCTGGCGATGGTGACACGATCATCAGGGCCGATGGCTTGCAGAAGACCTTTGGAGATACGGTCGCAGTGCGTGGTCTTAGCTTCTCTGTCGCGAGCGGCAAGGTACTCGGGCTGCTCGGGCCCAATGGCGCCGGCAAGACAACAACCATCAACATGCTGACCACCTTGATCCCTCCGGATGCAGGTACAGCGTCCATTGCCGGTTTCGACCTGCGTACTGAGGCTCGTGCAGTTCGCCAGATGATCGGCCTGGCCGGCCAAACAGCTGCCGTCGACGAAAAGTTGACCGCCCGGGAGAATCTGCGTCTGTTCGGCCGGTTCTACAAGATCCCTAAGACAGAGCTGGCTGCACGAATCGAGGAGCTCATCACCAATTTCCGCATGGGTAGCTTTGCTGATCGTCCGGCGGGCACCTACAGCGGTGGCGAGCGGCGCCGGCTCGATGTCGTCGCTGCTTTGGTAGCCGATCCCCCAGCGCTGTTCCTCGATGAACCCACTACCGGGCTCGACCCGCGGAGCCGTCACGAGCTCTGGGATGCAATCTCTCGCCTTGCATCCGACGGCACCGCCATCGTGCTCACAACCCAGTACCTCGAGGAAGCCGACAAGCTCGCCGACGAGATCGTCCTGATCGACCAGGGCGAGACTGTCGCATCAGGAACACCGGAGCAGCTCAAGCGAAGCCTTGAACAGGAAGTGCTCGAAATCCACCTCGAGCCCGGTGACGAGTTTCAACGAGGGCTCAAGATCGTCGGCGACAGGCCCGGCCTGGTACTCGACAGTGATGCCGGCCTGATCCATATCCCCGTCGTAGGTGGTGCCGCCTCCTCGCTCGCGGTCCTGCGGCGTCTCGATGATGCCGGCGTCGCTCTGCTCGATTTCCAACTACGCAGCCCCACCCTCGATGACGTTTTCATGGCTCTGACCACCGAACGCGCCTCTGGGGAAACGGACCGAGGAGCAACGACATGACTGCGACCACAATCGGCGAGGCGACCCGGAATCGCGAAACTCTCACCAATCCCCCGCTACTGAGGAGGTTTCGCGATGCCGCTCAAGACACGGCAACGGTTACGTGGCGGGATATGTTGCGCACAGCGCGACAACCGGAGATGCTCACCTTTGCGGTCATCATGGGGGTGTTCTTCCTTCTACTGTTCAACTACGTCTTTGGCGGAGCAATCGGAGCCGGGGCCGGCGTCGACTACATCCAGTACGTCGTCCCGGGTGTCTTGGTCATAACCGCGCTGCAGGGCGCCCAGCAAACCGGTACCGGCCTGGCCAGCGATATCTCGGAAGGGGTCACCAATCGTTTCCGATCGCTGCCAATAAGCCAGGGTGCAGTCATTTCTGGGAGAACGCTGGCTGACTCGATTCGCAACCTGATCGGGCTGGTGCTTGTGGCGATCGTCGGGTTGCTGATGGGCTTTCGCTTCGCCTCGTTAGGAGGTGCGATTGGTGCCATCTTGCTCGCCGTCGGCGTCGGCTATGCGTTCTCCTGGCTGGGCGCCGCGATAGGAGCCAAAGTTCGCAACCCGGAGATGGTGGGAATGCTCTCGATGTTCTGGCTCTTCCCTCTGATGTTGGCGAGCAGTGCGTTCACCCCGACATCATCAATGCCCGGCTGGTTACGCGGTTTTGCCAATCACCAGCCCATCTCGGTTGCGACCGATGCCGTACGCGGCCTGACCGACGGCAGCGATGCCGGGGGCGATGTTCTCTATGCGCTCGCCTGGATTGCGCTAATGCTCATCGTGTTCGTTCCTCTCGCCTCGCGCCTGTACAGCAAACCATGACTTCGCACGACAACACCAACGACTCCACGGCCGCTGCATCAACGGCAAAACCCGGAGCCCGCATAGTCCACGCGGCGCTAGAGCTGATAGCCGAGCGCGGCCTGGGCGGTGTGACTATGTCGGCGATTGCGGAAACGGCCGGGGTGGCACGCCAAACCCTGTACAACCACTTCCCCGACATCGACAGCATCGTCGGAACGGTCATTGAAAGCCACCAGGCAGAGAACATCAATCACTTGACCGCGCTGCTGTCGACGGTCGACTCACCGGCCGACCGGCTCGAGCACATCATCCGACAGGTGGCTGCGACGAGCGCGCACCATCACCCCGGGCTAAATGTCCATCACGGCCTGTCAGCGAGCATGCAAGAACTCATTGGCCGCTACGACCACTCCATCCGGGACCTGATCGAGTCAACGCTCCGAGACGGCCACGACCGCGGCGATTTCCGAGAAGATCTGGATCCGGCGCGAGACGCCACACTGGTGCAGCGAATGATTGACGGCGTCGGCGAACTCGTCGCCGCTGCCCCGGAGGACGCCGCGGAAATCGTCACCACGGCGGCGCGAACGGTCAACGCCGCCGTTGCGAGTCGCGATCAAGCGTGAAACCAAACAGTAGGTGGCAGGTGTCGGGCGTTAGCGAACCGACCGGAGCCGGCGATCTCGGAAGCCCTCAGCCATCGCGGGGAGGTCGAACACCGTCTTTCCGGCGACCTGCCGGTCAACAAGCTGTGAGGCCTGGGCTTGCGTCAACGGCTTGGCAAAGTAGAACCCCTGGCCCGTATCACACCCAAGCTCGAGGAGTCGCTCCAGTTGCTCCTTGGTCTCGATTCCCTCAACAATCGTCTGCAGCCCGAGCGCCTCACCGAGGCCAACGATGGTTCCCACAAACGGCGAGGCATCATCCTCGTCTGTGATCCCTTGAACAAAAACCCGATCGATCTTGAGCACGTCGATGGAGAGCCGATGAAGCGAGGCCAACGACGAATAGCCGGTGCCGAAGTCATCGATCGCCAATGGCACCCCGAGCTCCCTCAGCTCATCAAGCCGTTCCGGTGCGGCGTTCATAATCGCGGTCTCGGTGATCTCGAGGACGAGGAAGGACGGATCGAACGCCATCTCTGCGAGCACACGCTCGACTTCATCAACAATGGAGGCATCATCGAGTTGACGTGCCGAGAGATTCACCGTCACCTTGAACTCGCCTGGTTCCGGAGTGAGAACGTCAAGCCAGTCCCGGCATCTCCGGGCCGCTTCCCACAAGACCCATCGACCGATGTCGTTGATGAGACCGGTCTCCTCGGCGAACGGAATGAACGACGCGGGGCTCTGCCATCCCTTGAGCGAGTGTTGCCACCGGACCAACGCCTCAAAGCCGAGGAGAGACCCATCGTTCAGATCGACGATGGGCTGATAGAGCAGCCTGAGCTCTTGCCGAGCAATGGCTGCCTCAAGATCTGCCCTTAGCTTCAGCTGAGCAACGACTTCGGCATGCATGGTGGGTTCGAACAGCCGGAAAGTCGCCTTGCCCTCGCGTTTGGACGCATACATTGCCGCATCGGCATCGCGGAGGACCTGGTTCGCCGTATCCCCGTAGTGACCAAAGGCAATCCCGATACTGGTGTTGGCCGGAATATCGCGGCCCGCAATCCGCAACGGGACCTCAAATGCGGCGAGGATCTGTTGGGCGATCGCCGTTGCATCCTGGGGCCCATCAACGTCTTCAAGCAACACCGCGAACTCATCGCCTCCCAGACGGGCGATCGTGTCCTCCGGACGGCATTCGTTCCGAAGAAGGTCACTCGCCGCCCGGAGCAACTCGTCCCCGGAGGCGTGCCCCAGGCTGTCATTGACATTCTTGAAATCGTCAAGATCGAGGAAAAGAACCGCAATGTCTCGTCCGGTGCGTCTTGTCATCTGAAGTGCGTGGAAGACGCTCTCGCTGAAAAGAGATCGATTAGCGAGCCCGGTGAGTCCGTCGTGGAGAGCCTGGTGTTGAAGCTCTGCCTTCAAATCGGTCAGTTCGGCGAGTGAATCCTCGAGCCGGCCATTGTCAACCGCCACCCCGACCTGACCAGCAAGAGTCGCCAGCAATCGAAGATCGGAATCGCTGAATAGAGCGGTGTCGTTAATCGGGTTAGCGACAACGATGATCCCGGTCTGCTCACTGCCGACGATCACGGGCGCCACCATCGCCGCGGTAATCGGCAGACGCCGATCGCCGGCCGACGAAGCCAACGACCCGGAACGGTCTATTACGAAGGGTGCCTCGCTATCAATAGCCTGGTCCCACACCAACCGCCAGCGATCAAGATCCACCGGATCCATAGCCGCGTGGTGATCATCGGGGCCCACGATCGTTCTGAACCCCCGGTGGTCGACCCCCAGTTGTAATACGATTTCACAGAATTCGGACTCGAACATGTCACGAGCGTGCGAAGCAGCCGCCGTTAGCGACATGTCCAACTGTGGAGAGGCGTGCAGATCGCGAGTGGCCTCATAGAGCGCCTTGAGGCGAGCCCGCTCGTGTCGTGACTCGCCATAAGCACGGAAACCCGCAAAAAGGGCCAGTCCAGGAATGATCGCGAATGCTGCCGCACCGGGTGCAGAAAACAAAGCATCGGCAACGAGCATGCCCAGACTTGCGTTCAGCACCGTTACAAAAGCGCCAAATCCATAGGCTTCGAGGCTATCCACCAGCGATGACCTAATCCCTTGGATCCAACT
>JAYEIP010000300.1:0-6314 GCA_034660155.1 Actinomycetota bacterium
CCTTGTCACCCGATGCGGCGAGTGACAAGGTTTACTGTTTTCTCGCGTTTTTCTCCCAACCCTGGGTTCGGAGCATGTGATTGTGGGGGTGATTGTGGGGGCTACGAACCCTGGGTTGGGGCGATTGGGGTGCAATTCTGTATCGTGGGGGAGTCTCAACCGGGAGAGGTCATGTCTGATCAGGTCGACGGAGTTACGCAAGAGGTACCGGAGTTGGAGGATGCGGAGGAGGAGGCCGACGTTGGGGCTCCCGTCCATTCATTGACCGAGCCGGTCGAGGGTGATAGCCCACCATCGATTCTCGATTCAGTGTTGCATCCGGCTGAAGGTGGAATCGGGCACTTGGAGAAGCTGAACACGAAGTTCTACGAAAAGGAACTGCGTCGGCTGCAGATGGAACTCGTCAAGCTTCAGGAGTGGGTGAAGTCCGAAGGGCTCAAGGTCGTCGTTATCTTCGAAGGTCGGGATGCCGCCGGTAAGGGCGGTGTCATCAAGCGCATCACTGAGCGATTGAATCCTCGCGTCTGCCGTGTATCGGCCCTCGGTACTGCCACCGAGCGTGAGAAGACGCAATGGTGGTTCCAACGTTATGCGGCGCAACTCCCTGCGGCAGGCGAGATCGTCCTGTTCGACCGGTCCTGGTATAACCGGGCGCTGGTCGAGCCGGTCATGGGGTTCTGTACCGAGCAGCAGTATCAAGAGTTCTTGCGTACCGCGCCGGAGTTCGAGCGAATGCTGGTTCGTAGCGGCATCATCCTCGTCAAGTACTGGTTCTCTGTCAGTGATGAGGAGCAGGAACGTCGTTTCCGTTCCCGGATCAAGGATCCCCGCAAACGGTGGAAGCTCAGTCCCATGGACCTCGAGTCGAGGAGCAGATGGGTCGAGTACTCGCGAGCCAAGGACATCATGTTCGCCCACACTGACATCAAGCAGGCTCCGTGGTTTGCGGTGAACGCTGATGATAAGAAGCGGGCTCGTCTCAATTGCATCACCCACTTCCTCGGCGTCATTCCTTATGACGATCTGACACCCGACCCCATCGAACTTCCGCCCCGGCAGGAGAACGAAGGCTACGTGCGTCCGCCAATGTCGGACCAAACGTTCGTGCCGGACGCTTACTAGCGACGCGGGGTGAAAGCGTTGAGGTAACAGACAGTTGCTGTCTGTCCCGTTGGTGCTTGCAATAGTTCGCAATCTGCTTACAATAGTGGTGAAAGGTTAGCCAATGATCACACCACTTCAGCCTCGCAGCGGACTTCCCGACGGGTACCCGTTCGACTACGAACGCCGTATCGACCTCAAAGATGGCAGAACTGCATATGTCCGACCGGTAGTACCGGCCGATGCCGCGCTGCTCGCCGATGAGATCGAAGAAATCGACGCAGATACGCTTTATCAGCGATTCTTCAACCCCGCGATGCGTCTCGATCGCACCCGGGTTCGCCTCCTAACGGAACTCGACTACCACAGCCGTTTCGCTCTAGCGGCATTTGTCGATGGAGTTGGTGTCGCCATTGCTCGTTTCGAGCCTTCTGGCGAAGGTCGAGCGGAGATAGCCATTGTGGTCAAGCCTGATTGGCGGCGATTTGGCCTGGCGACCAAGCTCATTTCATTGTTGGAGGAGGCAGCGGTCGAACGCGGGATCGGCGAACTCGAGGCGCTCTACCTGGCACAGAACCATGCCATCGAGCGGGTGCTGGAGAAGCGCGGCTTCGGCAGTGTCGAGATCGACTCAGGTGTCGCCCGCGTCACCAAGATGTTGCGATCAGAACCGAGTTGATGCAGCGGCGGTAGCATCCCGCCATGACCAATACCGTCGGCGGACTTGCCGCACAGATTGCAACATCATTCGGAATCGACAAAGCAGCCGGGTGGGATCCGGTTGGTCTCCAGCTCGGCGATCCCGCTGCAGCGGCATCGCGGGTCGCCGTGTGCCACGAGGTCACTTCGGAGATTGTAAGCCGTGCAGTTGCGGAACGTGTTGACCTGGTCGTTTCGTATCACCCCCTGCTCTTCCGAGCCGTGTCAAAACTGGTCTCCAGCGCAGGACCAGCCGGTCGGGCATTCCAGCTGGTATCGAGGGGCGTTGCGTTAGTGGTTGTCCATACCGCTTTTGATGTGATGACAGGAGGGACTGCGGACGCTCTTGCCGCTGCTCTGGGTTTGGAAGAGACAAGTGGCTTCGGCCCGGGTTGGGGCGGAGACACCGTGAAGATCGTCACCTTTGCTCCAATCGGTATCGCCGATGATGTCGCCACCGCCATGACGGTCGCCGGTGCAGGCCGGATCGGTTCCTATTCGAGCTGTTCGTTTCGAACCGAAGGCATCGGAACTTTTTATCCCGAGCCTGGAGCCAGTCCGCAGATAGGTAGGGGGGAGACACTCAATCGCGAGTCCGAGATCAGAATCGAGATGGTCGCGCCCGCGGCACAGGCCGACTCTGTTGTGGCCGCTCTCGTTAACGCTCATACCTACGAGGAACCAGCCTATGACGTGATCGAGACCAGATCGAATGCGGGGTTCATCGGAAGAGCGGGCACTCTGAGTGCCCCGATGACTGTTGCCAGCCTGTCCGACCACGTCCACGATCGCCTGGGTGGAGTGGTCCGGGTGTCCGGGTCGGGTCCCGTGTCGACGGTTGCAGTGATTCCCGGCTCCGGTGGTTCGTTTCTGTCTTCTGTCGACGCTGACGTTGTGGTCACCGGTGACGTGAGTCACCATCAAGCCAGAGCTGCGGCGGAGGCGTCCACTGCAGTTATTGACCCCGGTCATGCCGCCACCGAACGGCCGGGCGTCAAGGCACTGTACGCTGCCGTTGCTGAAACGATCGGCGATGCGATCGATATGACGGATGTTGACCCAGATCCCTGGAAGGAACGGTGACCATGGAGGAGTTGCGGAGCCTGGCCGACTTGCTCGAATTGCAGGCAGTGGACTTGCAGATCGATCGGCTCCTCCATGAGCGTGAATCCTTGCCAGCACTAGGGCAATACCGAGCTGCCCACGAGCATGCAGAGTCTGTCAGCGGCGCGTTGGCCGAGGCTGAGGGCGATCTCAGGCAGACGTCTCTAGCCCTCGACAAGACCGAGGGTGAACTCGAAATCACCACCGAGCGAGTGGGGGCCGAGCAGAACCGCCTCTATGCAGGTGGTATCAGCGCTCGGGATGCCGACTACCTGCGCCGCGAGGTGGAGATGCTCGATCGTAAGCAGCGCGAGATGGAAGATCTCGCTCTTGACCTCATGGAAAAGCGAGAAGAGCAGGATGCTGCGGTTACGGACTTGAGGGCCCGCGTCGAAGAGGCGACGACCTCCAAGGAAGAGCTAGAAGCCGTCATCAAGGAAGCGTGGCGAGGGATCGATGTCCAGATCGCCACAAAAGAGGCGCGCAAAAGCAGCGTTGCTCCGTCGATCCCAGAAGAGCTCTTGGAGCTCTATGACGACCTTCGTGGATCCAAAGAAGGTGTTGCCGTTGGAGAGCTCTCCGATGGGATATGCGGTGGTTGTCATCTCAGGCTGACCGCGGCCGAGGTGCTCGAGGCGAAGCGATCCGACCCGGCCCGCTGTATCCACTGTCGCCGGATTCTTGTTACCTAGACATGCTGTTGTGGCACGTTGGGGCGACCATCGCGATTGCCCGATACACCTTTCGGGACGACCGGATGGATTTGCGCATGCTGGTCCTTGGCGGTCTGCTGCCAGATCTGATTGATACTCCGATCGGTCTTTTGTTTTACGACCAGCTTGGTGCGGTGCGCCTTTTCACCCATGGTCTGATGCTGGCTGCGGTCGTGATGGTCGGCGTCGTCTTGTCCACCCGCCGGGGGAGACCACGGAAGCTGTGGATGCCGCTGGCCATCGGATTGCTATTTCATCTACTTCTCGACGCGATGTGGTTGAACGCCGAGACGCTGTGGTGGCCGCTATTGGGCTGGGGATTTACCGCGGCCGGACCGGAGACCGCGTCGGCCTATCTTTCGGCGCTGTTCGCGGACTGGCGGATGTGGCTTACCGAAGCAGCCGGACTGGTCTACCTGGTCTACCTGTGGAGAGCCGCCAGGCTTTCGGATGGGGAGCAGCGCCGGGCTCTGTTGACCACCGGTCGCGTCAATCTGCCGATTGACGGCGAGGCGAGCTGCTGAGCATCCGGATCGCGATAATCACCAGTAAACCGGCAAATAGGCGTCGCAAGAGAAGTGGGTCCAGGGCCAAGGCCGCTCTCGAGCCGAGCAGGCCACCGACAATCCCGCCGCTGGCGATTAACGCTGCAACCCGCCAGTCGACGCGTCCCTTTTTTGCGTGAAGAATGGTGCCAACGATGGCAGTCGGGACGATTATCGCCAGTGACGTTCCCTGGGCGATGTGCTGCTCAAACCCAAAAAAGACAACCAGTGAGGGGACGAAGATGATGCCGCCACCAATGCCCATTGTCGACGCGATGACGCCGGTGATAAGGCCGAGAAGCGCAAAGCCGAAAACCTCGATCACGTGATTGCCATCCTTGCCGCGGCGATCAACATCAATACCGAGAAAGCCTTCCGCAGCGTGTCCGCGGGTATCAGATGAAGAATTCGGGTCCCGATAGCGGCTCCGACCACCGCTCCCATCGTTACCCAGAGTGCCGCGGTCCAGTCGACTGACCCATCGAGGGTGAATGACACCAGGGCAGCCCCGGCCGAAGCGATGATCGTTGCCACAGAGGTTCCCGACGCCTTGTGCTGGCTGAAACCGAGCCAGAGAACGAGTCCCGGGACGACGATGATCCCACCACCGACGCCGAAGAGGCCTCCGACGAGGCCGGCGATCAGGCCGAGAGTGATTGCTTTGGAAGTCGAAACAGGCACCGGGTGAGTGTAGGTCGCCCGGCTCACAGGCGATCCACAGCGGATTACACAGATGGCTGGGGTAGCCTGCGGGCGTGCGAGTTGTTCTTCTCAGCGTCATGATCGTCCTGGCCGCGTGCTCCGGCGGGCAGGCGACTCCGCCGACCTCGGTGCCTAATCAGGACCCTGTTGCCGTCGCCGGCCAATGGTTGGAAGCCGTTGCGGATGTCGACACGGATACGTTAACGGTAATTGTCGAGCCCGTGGGCCTGGCCGTTATCGCCGGCGTCGAGAATGGTCTTCGCTCAGATGAACTCGTTGCGTTGCTTGAAGGTCCACTCGATATCGATCTGGCCGAGAGCTACTGGAAGGTGTTTCGTGACGACTTCGAGGCCATTCGCGGGGTGCCGGTGACTGCGCTCATTGTTGGAGCAGAGCGCCCGATCGAAGACATGTCGGCCTTTACGGCTGTTGAAGTCTCGAGTGGTGAGACCGGCGGGCGAATAGTTGCGAGACGGGCCGACGACTCCGGGTGGCAGGTCGATATGGCTGCGACCGTCGGCCCAGCTCTCGTCGGTCCTCTTGGCGAGTATCTGTCCAGTGCCCTCGAAGGCGCTCACGCGGCCGCCATCAGCGATGCTTACCGGACCGGGATTGTGCCTGCCCTTGACGCTGCCATCGTCCTCGATCCACAGAACGCTGATCTCGTGTTCGAAACGGAGTTCATCCGCCAGCTCTTGACGCCATGACGTCCTGACGCCCTGACGCCCTGACGCCGATCAGCCGGTCAGCGCTCGTAGCGTTGGGAGCACCTCAGAGCCGAGCATGGCGATGGTCGCTTCCTGATCCAAAGATGTTGTCTGGATCGTGACAACATCGGCGTTCAGGTCGGTTACCAGCGGTGAGTAGACCTCGACATAGTCCTCCGGGGTGGACACCATGGAATAGCTACCGAGGATTTCTGCCCTATCCATGGAATCGGCGCGTTCCCGGAGCACAGCCGGATCGACGGCCTCCAGCCTGCCGGGGGCCCGCAGGCCTCGCCATGGCGACAACGCTTCCCACGCATCATCGGCGTTGTCCGCGCGCACCGACCACCGTGAAGCCATTATTGGCAGCGTCGCCCGCACCGCCTCTGCGGCGGCGGCGGATGCCGGGTCGATGACTCTCTCGGTAGTGACGACGGGGTCTTTGACGCTGGTGATGATCCCGTCTGCCAGTCGTGCGGCCAGGGCAGCCGACTTAGGGCCACCTGCAGCCAACCAGATCGGCACCCGACCGATCGGTGGGCTGTATAGCTTGGCCCGGTCGGTTCTGTAGTACTCACCCGCAAAGTCGAGCTTCTCGCCGTCGAGCAGTTTGCGCATGATCTGCAGAGCTTCCGCCATCCGCGCAGCCCGTTCCGCATACTTGGGAAACGGATACCCGAGTGGTCCTTCGTTCAGATTCTCTCCTGTGCCCACCCCGAGGTGGAAGCGCCCACCGGACAGTC
>JAYEIP010000301.1:0-6313 GCA_034660155.1 Actinomycetota bacterium
ACCTAGCTCTGTTCCAATCGACCCACCCACATCTTGAACCACATCCGACGCTGTAGCAGCCAATCCGTCGGTCGCAGTAACGATTACCTGGAGATCGTTGCCGGCTTCCGTTACAGGTAGGGGCGGCAGCAACGCTACCGCGAGAGCCATGGAGGTAAGCAGAACGAGAACGGTACGCGCACTGCTCGCACCACGGTTGGCAGAGAAAGTCATTGGTCTCACACTTCCGATGGCTTCCTTGCGAACTTGACGTCCGTTGAGGGTGGTTATCGGCAAAAGCACCCTAAAAACTTGGGGGTCGTTGGCAGGCATGGCGAACGAACTAGTGCGGCGTCGCGGCAGCTCTACCAGCGGAATTTCGGGTGGTCGGCGTTACCGGCACCGCCTGGCGACGAACGCGCAGTCGGGACTGTGTTGACGAGGAAGGCGCAGCCAGGGACGTCGCGGGCCGGAGATTCGCCGACAAGGCTTCAGCGACGCTGTAACCGTACGGATAGCCTGCGGCTCATTGTCCGGAGACCGTCCCCCGGCCAATACCCGTCTAGTCCTCTTCGTCCTCGCGAGGTACCAACGCCACCGCAGCCAGCTCAGTGCCGTCGTCGAGGTTCATCACCTTCACCCCGGTGGAGGCACGCTTCTGACGGCTGATCTCGCCGGCAGCCTGACGGATGACGATCCCGTCGGTCGAGGTGACAAAGATATTATCCTCCCTGGTCACCGCTAGCGCCGCGACCAACTGACCGCGGACCCTGGTCAGCTTCATCGACTTGACACCTATTCCCCCACGCTTCTGAAGCGGGAACTCAGACATCGCGGTGCGCTTCCCATAACCGCCGCTAGTAAGGAACAGGATCTCGGAACCTTCAGTGGCAATCGCAGCCGATACAACTTCGTCGCCCTCGCGGAGTCTGATTCCACGGACTCCGCGAGTGTCACGACCCATCGGACGGGCGTCCGTCTCGGAGAAACGGATAGCCATGCCGTCGCGAGTCACCATGACAAGATCGGCTTCTCCGGAGGTGGCTCGCACCGCGACAACCTCGTCATCGTCGGCCAAGCTGATGGCGACGAGCACCTGATTGCGGGAGTCATAGTCACCGAACTTGGACTTTTTGACCTGACCACGCTTGGTGAACGCCACCAGGTAGCGATGCGACCCGTAGTCACGGGTGTCCATGACCGCCTCGATCTTTTCGTTGGGCTCCATCGGCAACACCGAGTGCACCAGGCTGCCCTTGGCGGTGCGCTCTTTCCGTGGAAGCTGGTGCGCCCGCACGCGGTAGACCTTGCCCCGGTTGGTGAAGAACAACAAGTAGGCGTGTGCCGAGGTATGGAGGACATGGGTGATGACATCATCCTCACGCAGGTCGGCACCCTTGACCCCACGTCCACCCCTCCCCTGCCGGCGGTAGGTGTGGGCAAGCACCGATTTCACGTAGCCGGCGTCCGACACGGTTACGACCAGTTCCTCGTCGGCGATGAGGTCTTCCAGGGAGAGGTCGCCCTCGTCGGCGATGATCCGACTACGTCGGGCATCTCCGTACTTGTCCTGAATGGCAGTGAGTTCCTCGGACAGGATGGAGCGGCGGAGTTGATCTGACTCCAGTATCGACTTGAGCTCGGCGATGAGGGCCTGGAGATCTTCATACTCCTGACGCAGCTTGTCCGTCTCGAGGGCGGTCAGCCGGCGGAGCGGCATGTCGAGGATGTGATTGGTCTGATCCACCGAGAGGTCGAAGCGCTCCATGAGCGTGGTGCGGGCGGCGTCGACATCCGCCGAGCTTCTGATGATCTGCACAACCTCGTCGATATTGTCGAGAGCGATGAGCAGACCCTCGACGATGTGGGCCCGTGCTTCAGCCTTCTTGAGCCGGTAGATGCTGCGTCGCTCGATGACCTCGAGCTGATGGTTGATGTAATGGCCGACCATCTCGGCGATGTTCAGTGTCCGCGGCACGCCGTCGACAAGCGCCACTGCATTGACTCCGAATGAGTCTTCGAGTTGCGTGTGCTTGAAGAGCATGTTGAGGACAACCTGCGGATTGGCGTCCCTCTTGAGTTCCACGACCATCCGAATGCCGTCTTTGTTGGTCTCGTTCCGCAAGTCGGCGATTCCCGCAATTGTCTTGTCTTTGACTAAGTCGGCGATCTTTGTCATGACACGATCGATGGACACCTGGTACGGAATCTCGCTGACGATGATCGCCATGCGGTTGCGCTTGTTCTCAACGATGTCGGTGACCGCCCGCATCCTGACCGAGCCGCGGCCGGTGAGTAGGGCGTCACGGATCCCGGGGGTACGGAGGATGTAGGCACCGGTCGGAAAGTCGGGGGCCTTCACAAACTGGAGCAGGCCTTCGGCCGTTGCGTCCGGGTTGTCGATCATGTGCAAGGTGGCGTCGATGATCTCAGTGAGGTTGTGTGGCGGGATATTGGTTGCCATCCCCACAGCAATTCCGGTCGACCCGTTGACCAGCAGATTCGGGAACCGCGAAGGAAGCACGGACGGCTCCTGGCGCTCCCCCGAGTAGTTGTCCACAAAATCAACGGTCTCTTCGTCGATGCTCTCGAGCAAGTGCATTGCGATCGGCGCCATGCGGGTCTCTGTGTAACGCATCTGCGCCGGGGGATCATCAACCGATCCGAAGTTTCCTTGAGGCTGTACCAGCGGGTACCTCTGCGAGAAATCCTGCCCCAACCGGACCAGGGCGTCGTAGATGGCGTCGTTCGAATGGGGGTGGAACCAACCCATGACGTCACCGACAACACGGGCACACTTGCGGAACGGGGTACCCGGCCGAATCCCGGCGTCGTACATGGCATAGAGGATCCGGCGATGGACCGGCTTCAGACCATCGCGCACGTCTGGCAACGCGCGCGACACGATGACGGACATGGCGTATTCGAGAAACGAGTCCTCCATCTCCCGTTCGATCTCGATCGGTCTAATTCGTGTCGTCTCGTCATTCGGCATGTTGTTGGTTCAGAGCCCCTGTTCTAAATATCGAGGAAGCGGACGTCTTTGGCGTTCTGCTGAATGAAGCTGCGGCGCGCCGCAACATCCGTGCCCATCAGCGTGGCGAAGACCTCTTCCGCCCGGAACTGGTCGTCCAGTTGCACCTGGAGCAGCTGCCTCGTGTCGGGATTCATCGTCGTATCCCAGAGTTGGTCGGCGTTCATTTCGCCGAGACCCTTGAAGCGTTGGATATTCAGCTTCCTTCCTTCGAGCTCCCGTTTCACCTCTTCGAGATGCTCGTCGTTGTACACCCAACGGAGTTTGGTGCCCGCTTTGACCGAATAGAGGGGAGGCTGTGCGATGTACACATACCCCGCCTCGATGAGTTCCGTCATGTGCCGGAAAAAGAAGGTCAGCAACAACGTGCGGATATGGGCACCGTCCACGTCGGCGTCGGTCAGGATGACGACCTTGTGGTATCGACTCTTGGTGATATCCATCTCGTCACCGATGCCGGTGCCAACGCCTGTGATCAGAGACTGCACCTCCGAGTTCTGCAACACCCGCGTTAGTCGATTCTTCTCGACATTGATGATCTTGCCGCGGATTGGGAGAATGGCCTGGAACTCCGAGTTTCGAGCCTGCTTCGCCGAGCCCCCTGCCGAGTTGCCTTCAACAATGAAGAGCTCACTTAGCGCCGGGTCGCGTGATGAGCAGTCGGCGAGTTTGCCCGGAAGGCCCGATGACTCGAGAAGACTCTTGCGCCTCGTGAGATCGCGCGCTTGCCGGGCAGCCATCCGCGCTTTGGCGGCAGTGGATGCCTTGTCGATGATGCGACGGGCGTCTCCGGGATGTCGATCGAGCCACTCGGGAAGTTTCTGATTGAGCGCCCGCTCCACAAACGACCGAATCTCAGTGTTCCCGAGCTTGGTCTTGGTCTGCCCTTCAAACTGCGGTTGCCTCACCTTGGCGGAAATCACCGCGGTGAGACCTTCCCGAACGTCCTCACCGGTGAGATTGCTGTCCTTCTCCTTGAAGAGATTGCGTCCCCTGGCGAAGTCGTTGATCGCCCGGGTCAATGATTTGCGGAAGCCCTCTTCGTGGGTGCCGCCCTCATGGGTGTTGATATTGTTGGCAAAGCTGAGGACCGTCTCGGTGTAGCCGCTGGTCCACTGCATGGCGACCTCGATCTCCGCCTCGTCGGTGACCTCATCGAAAAAGGCGACCTGCTTGTGGATGGGTTCGCGTGATGAATTGAGGTGCTTGACGAAGTCGATGATGCCACCGTTATACCGGAACATCTCCTCGACGGGCTCCTCGCCACGCAGATCGTGGTACCGGAACTCCACACCCCTGTTCAGGAAAGCCATCTCGCGGACCCGGCTGGTGACGACCTGGGAGCTGTACTCGGTGGTCTCGGTGAAAACCTCAGGGTCGGCCCAGAACTTGATCGTGGTACCGGTGCGTTTCCCCGGCTTTCCCTTCTTTACCTTCGCGACGGGTGTCCCGTACGCAAAAGACTGGGACCAGTGGAAACCATCGCGTACGACCTCGACCTCGATGCGAGCGGAAAGCGCATTGACGACCGAAACGCCGACGCCGTGAAGGCCACCAGACACGGTGTACGCACCGGCTTCGAACTTGCCACCCGCATGCAGGACCGTCAAAACAGTGGTGAGCGCCGAGATCTTTGTTTTCGCATGCTTGTCCACCGGGATACCCCGGCCGTTGTCGCGGACCTCGACACCGCCGTCGGCGTGAAGCGTCAGGTCGATTCTCGTGCAAAAGCCTGCCATTGCCTCGTCGACCGCGTTGTCCAGTACCTCCCAGACGAGGTGATGGAGCCCCTTGGGCCCGGTGGACCCGATGTACATTGCGGGTCTTTTTCGGACTGCTTCGAGTCCCTCCAGAACGGTGATGTCCTTGGCGCCATAGGACGCGGCGGACGACAATCTTGGCTTGCTCAACGGGACTCCTCGAAGCCGGAACGGCAGTGGTTTGCGGTGTCAACTAACAGCCATGTCATTATAGGCGAAAACCCAACGTACGCAGGCCATTTGCGGGTAATCACCTCGTGCTCGTCCAGTCCTTGCTCCGCCCCACGCGCAATCGGATTTGGACAACTTCGGCCTGACCCAGACGCTCCTCGAGTACGTCTCTGATCTTGCCCTGTTCGAGACGCAGCCGGGAGGCCGCCGCACCGTCAGCAACTTCGATAGTCAATACCCCTTCGTCGAGTCGCACCGGGCGTGATCGCTGCACCCAGGCCGCGGAGACAACTTCCGGCCAGAGGCTCTTAATCCTCTCGATGCCAGCCAGACGACCCTCGGTAACCCGCTCTAACACGCTCTCTAGGGGACCTTCCAGCCTGACGAGCCCCCGATCGGGATCTCTTCCGGTCCATGGGTTCCTCATTCTTGAGGGCTCTTCATCGCAAACACCGTCATGTCAGGACACCTTCTACGACTCGCCATCGCCGCCCCATTTCGGGTACCTCATCATCGCGAGCGCTTGTGACAAAAACCTGCCCATGCGGAAGCAACGCGGTGACTCCCTCGGCACGATCGGGATCCAGCTCGGAAAAGACGTCGTCCAGAAGAAGGATCGGGGGACGCCCATGACGCAGGTCGAGCAACTGGTACGCAGCAATACGTAGGCTCAGCGCGACCGACCGCTGTTCCCCCTGACTGGCCTGAACCCGAACGTCTCGCTCGTCAAGCAGGAACCCGGGATCATCCCGGTGGGGGCCGACGCTGGTAGATCTCATCTCCATGTCCCGGCCACGGCGTTCTTCAAGTGCTTTCAGCATCGCCGATGCAAAACCCTCGAACCGCGGATCAAATCCGTCGACGATCGCAGCGACGTCAACCCAAGAGGCCGAGTAGCCCGGTCGGAGAACTTCCCTATGGTGGCCCCCAACCGTTCGATATGCCTCCGTGAGCCGCTTCGTAAGTTGCCCCAATAGCCGAAGCCGGTTCGCCAGCAGTCGACCACCGGCTTCCGCCAGTCGAACGTCCCACACATCGAGTGTCATCGGATCGGCGTTCCTACCGTCCTGCCGCAACAACGCATTCCGTTGCCGGAGGATCTTTTCATACTCACGTTGATCGGCGCCAACCGTTGGCACCAACTGGGCACCGAGATCGTCGAGATACTCCCGTCGTAGTGCCGGGCCCCGTTTCACCAAATCGAGATCATCCGGCAAGAACGCGACCACCGGTGCTGTCATCGCCACATCACTGAGACGTCCTGGACGCTTGCCGTTCACGAGTACTTGCCGACGACTGCTCTTGGGGAGCTCCACTGCAATGTCGATTGATCCGTCACCATCACGGAAGCCGCCCCGGATCACCGCTC
>JAYEIP010000302.1:0-1234 GCA_034660155.1 Actinomycetota bacterium
CGTTGATGCGGATCTCCGCATCAACGCCTTCTATTGGAACTGCGCGGCGTGTGTGGTGGAGTGGGTATTCCAGCCCGAGGCGGCCGCTCCTACAACCACGACCACCTCCACCACTCCCGCTACTGCGCCACCGACCACCGCGGCCGACGAGCCGGCGGAGTGCATCATCCGGGGTCGGGTAACCGATGGTGGTTTCCACCCTGAGGGACCACCAGATCGCCAGGGGCATCCGCTGGTCGGGGTGCGGGTGTCGTTGCGGTTCGACACCCTCGAGGAACTCGAGGTCGTAGCCACCGACAGCGACGGTCGTTACGAGATCACGATCGTCGAGGACGACCTTCCGTTCTCCATCGACAGCGCCGTAGACGAATTCTTCATGAGTCTCCGTCTTGCCGAAGCCGCCCACGATCCGCCCCGGTTCGAGGTGACCTACGACTTCGGTAGGACCGAACTGTGGTCGACACCATTCACCCTTGACGACGATTGCACCGATGGGGTAATCGACGTCGACTTCCCGCTCGGTGCTATACCCGACGACTACCTTCCTATGCTCCCCGAAGCTGAGTACTGGGACGATCTCGGCGAGATCTATCACCACATCCACAACGCAACTCAACTCGCCGATCTGCTTGGCCAGCCCCTCAACTACGAAGACCTGATCGTGTGCGCCTTCTGTGCCAAAGGCGCTGCGCCGACCACGGTCTTTTGGTGTGGTGATGTGAGCAACGGGGGTAGTTGCGCCAAGAAGCCGTGGATCGGCATCGGTACGCTTGCGAGCACCGCTAACGACCCGGGGTGGCCCGACAACAGGGAGTATCACGAGTTCGGACACCACTTCCAGGCCGACGCCTTCGGCAATGCAATACCCGGTCACAGCGTCAATCAGAACCATGCGGGCTACTACGTCAACCCATATTCGACGGATGCGTGGACTGAGGGGTTCGCCGAGTTCTTCTCGATCATGGTCACCAAGTACATCGACGGGCTCTCGATGCCACACCTCTATCGGCTTGGCGGTACACCCCGAAGCCTGGAGCTCGACTACCGGGCCTGGTCAAATCGGGGCCGCTATGAGGAGCTCGCCCTTGCCGGGATCCTGCTCGACCTGGAGGATGGGCCCGACGACTACGCCCAGGGCAGGCTGCTTCCCGGCCTGCACATCGCCTGGCATGAGATCTATCCCGATCCGGCCCTCGGCACCCTCGTCGTCGGTGAGGTCGTTAACAACACAGAG
>JAYEIP010000303.1:0-6294 GCA_034660155.1 Actinomycetota bacterium
CCTGGGATATGACGATGTTCCGGCGGTCGTATATCAACAATCTGCTGCTCGGAAGCTACCTCGGAGGCATTGAGGACTACCTGGGGAACTGGGGGGAAATAGACACCTTCACCAGCAATCTCCGTGAGGTGCCGAGCCCCGATCCCTTCGATTACTTCGATGACGGGGCAGAGAAGGTGAGCGTGGCCCGCGTGTTTGTCGACAGGGATGCCGGTGACTACCGGCTCGTGCCCTCATCCGATCTCAACACAGCAGGTGCGGCCAACCAGACCAGCCGGCTCGCCACGCACGACTTCTACGGTCTGCTCCGGTTGGCAGAGGGCGAAGCGAGCGTTGGTGCTTTCCGGCTGGATCCAGAGATCGCCGCTGGTGCCTCGGTGATCGAGGTCGAGTTCACCGATGGAACCGTCGTCCGCATTGGCGGATGACCAGTTGTCCATGAGCAGTTGTCCAGTGGGGGACCCCGGGATGACAGATGACGAGTACAGCATCGCGGCTACACCCGGGTTCCCGTTCCGGATGTAGCCGTTAGCCGAATCAGGGATCGCAGCAGGTCACTGTGATACCCGGATCTGTCCGACCGGTGCCGTATGTTGTTTGAACATGTTCTCTCCTTGTGTTGGGCCCCCTTGAGAGGGCGTGCCTGCGGTGCTCACTTCAGACGCAGAGTTGCGATTGCTTCGCTGACGTTGGCGATTTGCCGTGCATCGGCGTCTTCAATCCAGTTTGGACTGCGACCCTGGTCGTAGCCGTTGCGAGCCAGCACTCTGCTGACAAGTTTGATAGGTGCGTACACCGTTTCCCTCCTTCCCTGTGTTTCCTCTCCTCGGTTTCATCGGTCGACGGTTCCGTCCCGTCGGGACCTGCAATCTGCAAGATGGGCCGTGTATGTGCGCAGGCCACAGATCCCGACGTGACGGTTCTCCGTCAACAGGAGTTGCGAAGCAACTCCCGAGGAACGCCGTAGGCGTTCCCGTGGGACGGGGAGGATTCGAACCTCCGGGAACCCCCAAACAGTGGGTCCGCCCCCCGCAGGAGTTGCGGAGCAACTCCCAAGGAACGCCTTAGGCGTTCCCGCCGAAAGAAGCGGAAATCAAGAAAGCCGCCTCTTCGGCGGCTCCTCAGCGATCGATATGCGGGTAGACGACTAGAGGGTCGTCGCCCCGGTGATCCGAGGAGCGCTACTGGGTGAAACAACGCCGCCGGCGCCGCCCCCGTGTGGGCGCGGAGACACAAGCATGAGGCTGCAACCGCCAGTAAATGTCGTGGTGATCATCATTTGCGTCTCCCTTCTTCTCGAAAAAGAACGGTTCGAAAAACCGAACGCCGCAACGCCCCCGAAGGGGTGTCACGGCCTTGCAGCGACAATGCCAGATGACAGGGGTCGTGTCAAGTCACTTTCGAGTCTGTGCCATCGCGACGTCGGTGACGGTATGGTCACAGCATGCTTTCGTACGATGATTACCTTGCTCACATCGATGCTGATTCGCACTTGTTGGCCGCAGCTGCGGCGCGGGGCCTTGAGGCATCCGTTCCCGGCGCCCCGGACTGGACGGTGCGGGACCTGGTCGTTCACACCGCTGAGGTTCATATCCAGAAGACCGAGATAGTGGACCAGGGGCTGGTAGATGAGTGGCCGGCGAGGATTGCACTTCCCGACGGTGTCGCGCCGCTTGACTGGTACCGGGCCGGCGCCGACCGGATGTACCGCGTTCTTTCCGCCGCCGACCCTGCCGCGCCAGCCAAGACATGGGCCGCGGAGCAGACGGTTGGGTTCTGGATCCGTCGCATGGCGCAGGAGACTGTGGTGCATCGGGTAGATGCCGAGCAGGCACACGGGTATGAGAGCCCGGTCGACCCGGATCTGGCAGCCGACGGGGTCGCCGAGTTGTTCGACGTGTTCATCACGGGGTACCCCGACTGGGGCGAGTACACGCCGGACGAGGCAGTGGTTCGGGTTGAGACGGGTGGGCGTGGATGGACGGTTCGTTTTGGCCGTTTCGTTGGAACTAAAGGTGGCCGGGACTACGACATGGCGACAACGGTCTTCGAAGAGGGGGCTGAACCTGACGCGGTGGTCTCGGGAGACCCCGACCGTGTGTTGCTGTGGATGTGGGGGCGGGCACCGCTTGAAGACGTGACTGTTGCCGGCGATGTAAGCCTGGCGCACCGCCTGCGTGAGGTGTGCTCGATCTAGCCGCAGGGGTAAGCGCTACTCCTCCGGTGGGGGTGTCGTTTCCTGGGCGAGCTCGCGGGCCCGATCGTGCTGAGTGTGGCGGCGCTTGAGGCGCTCCTCGTAGATCTGTGATGCCTTTGCCCTGCGTCGTTGCCTCATGGCCGGTTGGTGGGTCGAGTCGTGGTCGTTGCGGCGGAAACCGCTGTCGTGACTCATCACGCACGCCTTTCTCTGGCTCTCTCCATCATGGACTGGTCCCCCGGCGATGAGAAGGGGCAATGCTGGGGATTCTGTGTTATGGATGGAAAGGAGCGGAAGCCAGAGAAGTGGTGTGTAGCTCAGTTTGCTGAACACTGGGAAATACGTTCGAACCTTGGGCACGAATCAGTTGTCTGTGGTGTCTTATAGGTGAAGACCAGAAGGGGATAGCCGTGGTTCGGTCCGAGCTTTCGCAGCTGGATGAGGAAGCCCGGCTCTTTGCGGAGCTGTACGCCTCGCTGCGCCGGTTCGCAGCTGTGGTAGCACCGATCGATGTAGACCCGGATGATCTCTTGCAGGAGGCGGTGGCGAGAGTGCTGCGACGGAAGCGGCTGACCGACTTAGACGAGCCGGGTGCATACCTGCGGCGGACGATGGTGAACCTGGCGTCGAACTATCGCCGCAAGATGGGTAACCGGCGCAGAGCCTTGGCCCGGTTCGAAGCTTCAGTCAGGCCAATCGAGGATGTCTATCCATCTGATCTCAACGAGTTACTGCGGCTCGCTCCGCAGGAGCGGGCGGTGCTCTATCTGTCGGAGGTAGAAGGGTATCGCTATGCGGAAATCGGGGGGATGCTGGGATGCAGCGAGGCGGCGGCGCGAAAGCGGGCGATGCGCGGCAGGCGCCGCCTCTATGCAGAACTGACCGGGGAGGTGACCGATGGCTGAGGAACTGACCCGGTCGCTGACGGCGCTTGCCGAACGGGGCGATCCCAGGGGAGCCGCAGCGGTGCTGGAGGATGCTCGTACGCAGGCCGTGGGCGAACACGCGACCTCGGTTCGACCGACGTGGCGGCGTGGTCTCGTGGTCGCCTTCGGTACAGCCATTGCGATCCTCGTGGTCGCTGGAGCGACGATCCTCATTGCTGGCCCCTTTGGCGGCGAGGAGATGCCCCCCGCCACTACTGTGGCGCCGGTTGTGCCCACAACCACGCCGGTGACGCCCAATCCGGGCGTTGAGTCGGCCGGTCCGCTGAACAAGGTTGGCGATCTGGCCTTCGCTCCAGACGGGCACCTATGGGCCGCGACCGCGGGCGGCCTGGTGCGGTGGGACGTCACAACCGGTTTCTTCGAAATCTTCACTGAAAGCGACGGCGTTCCCGGGCGCGACATAGATATGCTCGAGATCGCGCCGGACGGCACCGTGTGGATAGTTGCGGAGCGGGGCATCGGACGTTACGACGGCTCGTGGCAGGTCTACTCGGCGGAGAACACTCCGGCACTAGATGGCCAACTGGATACTCTTGTAGTGGATCGCGATGGTGTCGTCTGGGTGGCCGTCGAGGGCGAAGCCATCGCCAGGTTCGACGGCTCGTGGGCGGCAGTAGATCCGCCCCCCGACGAGGGGTGGCCTTCGGTCACGCCGGAAGGTCTTGCGGTTGGCCCAGATGGCACATTGTGGGTTGGGAGCGACAACGATGGCATCTTCTCCTTCGACGGATCTACCTGGCTGAACTTCACCGAAACCGACGGTGTCCCGGTGCGAGCCTGGAGTGTGATCGCGGCGCCGGATGGAACCGTGTGGACCTGGGCCAACGGGTACTACACCGACGCCGAGCTGGCGGAATACGTGCCGGGCACCGGGTTTGCTCGCTACGACGGCAGCGAATGGACCACGTTCACGGTCGAAGATGGTCTGCTCTCGAATGAGGGTTCGGTTGTTGTCGACGCTGATGGCACCGTGTGGGTGTTACATGACGAACTGGGACCTAATCACGAGCCGGTCCCGATCGGCGTTTCGCGGTTCGATGGCACGACGTGGACCACTTCGTCGGATGTTGACGGCAGTGGCGGAGGGCCCAGCACAGGTGCTGTGCTCCGCGCCGACGGCACCCGGTGGATGTCTACCGCCTCCGGGATCGTCGGTTTCGACGGCACCGATACCATCGAACTCGTGGTGCCCAAGGAGCTGGCGACCCCACCCGTTTTGCCCTTCACATTGATTCAAGACCCCGGGCAGGCCCCGGTTGGGGTTTCGACGGCGATTGGCGATTTCGAATTCACGACTCTGCGAACGCCGGGCTACGACGTATTCGACACCGAGATGACACCTTTCGGGTGGATGGTCCTCGGCGGAGATGTGGTGTATCGGTCGGACGATGGCTTGACCTGGGACGCAGTGCTCACTGGTGCGGAGGATCTGTGGATGATGGCAGATGGCCCCGATCTCATTGTGTACGGCTGGGGATCAGTGCGCTACTCGTGGGATGGAGCAGGCTGGGCCGAGGTTGCGGCCCTACAGCTGCCGGGACGGATACAGGGCCTTGCTTTTGGTCCCACCGGCGCGGTAGCGCTGGCCAACAACACCGTCTACTACTCGATCGACGGAGTGGCCTTCGCCCCCGCTGAGGCCGGCCCCGATTCGGTGCAGGTCGATACCGGGCAATCGGGTGTGTGCGAGGGTTCGTGGCCGGAAATCTCGCTCGCCGGTCCGGGCAGCGGACCGATCCTGGTGACGGAAACCGGGTACGTGCTACTTGCACCCGCCGACGGCAAGTGGGATCCGTTGCCGATGTGCGAACCTCTTGCCTGGTTCTCCACCGATGGGAATCACTGGGAGTTATTGACGCCGCAGTCACCCTTTGGGGAATCTGTCGCCGTCGCCGACGTTGCGGCCTTCGCCGGACGATTTGTGGCCATGGGCGAGGGGGATGTTTGGGTATCGGACGACGGAATCGACTGGCAGCGTGCCGACGTCCCACTTCTGACCTCGGCCCGGGGAATAGCCGCCGGCGATCTCGGATGGTTCCTGGTGGGCGACTCCAGCAACCCGGACGATGGCACCCTGCCGGTGGACATGTGGTTCTCCGCGGACGGTCTGACCTGGGACGGCCCGTATGCAGGGCCCGAGGGGTTCGGCTGGTTTTACTTCCATATCGAGCCCTCCGTCGGTTCCGATGCCATCTACTCGGTGAATGGCGGCCACGACGGGTTGGTCATCGGTCGGGTGCAGGAGTGAAAACAGGAGGAAGTCATGCGGAAGGCACTGACAATCACAGTGGTCCTGATGCTCTTTGCGGCATGCGGCGGGTCGACCGGCAACGCGTTGCTGCCGGCTCCGGTCGTGTCCACAGAAGAGATCGAGCGGCTCAGCGCTGAAGCCGATGCGTTTGCGGCGCGCTATATGGGGGTGTGGCCAGATGTCGACGCGTATGTCGCCGATCTTGCAGAGGACGTCACCGGGGCCGATCCCAGTGGCCGCGACTCGGACGGCGGGAAGCAAGCGTGGGTTGCTATGTGGAGGTGGTGGGAGCGGATCACCGACTACACCATCGAGGTAACCGGTACCTTCATCTCAACCGACGGTGCCGCCTACAAACAAGAATGGCCCGGCCTGTGGCCAACCGATGGCGGCTACCCGGTGGAGGGTCCTCGCGATCCCGCCGGCCTCAGCTACTTTGAGACCTTCGTCTTCGAGGACGGCATGGTGGTTGTCAGCGACGTGTGGTGGTACCCGAAGGACAACGAGCGGTTTGGTTTTGGTTGCTTTGCCGTCGATGGATGTCCCGCATTGCAGGAGACGGTCGACAGGTACATCACCGCCTGGACCCAGCGTGACGCGGGTGCGATTGCCGCTCTGTACAACGACAATGCACTCTTCACCGACAGCCTGCTGGGTCTCGATGCCAACGGCGCCAGTTCCGTTGCCGATCTTGCTGATATCCGCTTCGGCTCCAAAGGAGACCTTTCTATCGAAGTCCTCGACCTGTATTCATGGACCGATGGGTATGGTCAGCCCAGCGACCACGACCCCGAGAACGGGGACCTGATTGGCGTCACCGTTCACTACCGAGCCACTGTTACCGACAACGGTGCCGAGTACGTGCAGGAGGCCGTAGCCACACTCGAACTCGGCCATCG
>JAYEIP010000304.1:0-24528 GCA_034660155.1 Actinomycetota bacterium
GTAACCCGTGATTCGCGTCCCGTCGCCGACTGTTTCGAGGCGTGTTTCGCCGGTGCCTTTCCAGAGGCCGCGGAACTCCCAGGCCACGTACTGATCGGGCTTGGCCTCGGTGATCCGGCTTACAAGCGGGACTGGCGATCGACGCATCGGAACAGCAAACCATCCGTCACCTCGATCGGTTACCTCGCCAAACGCACCAAAGAGTCGGGGCCAATCACTGGGTGTCTTCATGTAGTCATACACGGCTGACGGCGGCAGTGTGGTTGTCTCGTCGAACTTGATATGCATCATTTCTCCTCGTTAGAAACTGACTGCCCTACTGGCCGCCGTCGCAAAACCGTCGACTACTACCTCGTTTATCACGACTCCTCCTGCCAGCCACGCCCGCGTGAAGAAGTAGCTCGGCCCGAGTAGCTGGGCCAGTAGCTGCGCCGGCTCCGAGAACCGCAGCGCCCGGCTCTCAACGTGGGGTTGAGCCCATGATCGGACCGCATCGAGGAGTTCTCGGTTCTGCTTTCGAACCGAGCTGTGGGCGGCCACAGTTGCCGGGGCCGCTCCCATCTGCAGTAAGTATCTCGCAAGCTCCGTGTTGTCGCTGATCCACGTGAAGTGATGGCGGACGAGCTGGGTGACCGTCTCCTGCGGTTTGGCTGGTGTGTCCAACACCGCCAGCAGTCCGGCCTGGTACGACCTGATTCCCTCCTTATAGAGAGCGGCTGCAACACCTTCCTTGCTGCCGAAGTGGTGGTAGAAGCTACCGACGCTCGAACCTGATCCAAGGCAGATCTCCTCGATGGATGCGGTGTCGTACCCGGACTCGGTGAAGGCATGCAGTGCGGCAGCGAGGATGGCGCTGGGCAGCTGCGAGGTGGATGTAGCAACGGTGTTCATTAGAATTTGATTCTAGAACAGGATTCTAAAACTGTCTACCGGTTGTTGGGTCGGCGGCCATTTGTGCGATCATCACCTACATGGCCGGACGACACGATCTGCTCAGCGTGGTCGACCAGTCGGTGGGGGTCTACGGGACCGCGCCGACTTGCTACCTTTCCGCCCTCGCCCGGATGCCGGACTTCACGCTCGACGAATTCAACGATGCGATCGCGGCGAGCACTCTCGTGCGGGTGCGGGCTATGCGCTACTCGGTCCACACCTTCCCTGTCGAATTGCTCCTTGTTGCTGCCGCAGCAACAAGACGGCTCAACCGCAAGATGAACTCATACCGCAAACGGCTCGAGGGTTCTTACGAGCAACTTGCCCGGGAAGTCGAGTCGGCTCTTAACGATGGACCCCTTCCCGCAGCCAGGATCCGAAAACGGATTGATCCGGAGAATGAGATCGGCGATCTCTTCAATGTTCTGTTGGGGATGGCGGCCGCCGACAACCGGATCGTTCGAGCCACCACCACCGGTTCGTGGCGTTCCGACCGGTTTCTCTATGCCCGCTGGCAGGATTGGCTCCCCGGAACAGATCCGAATGAGATCGATACGGACGATGCGATGCGAGAGCTGGTCGCTCGGTATGTCGCCGCGTACGGGCCTGTCGATGTCGAGGACGTTCGTTGGTGGACCGGTTGGACCAGGACCGAGACGTTGCAGGCGATCGATGGTATCGATCTGGGTGCAGTCGGAACCGCGGCCGATCTGCTGACCGGCGTGCGACTCCTCCCCGTCTGGGATGTGTGGCTGGTTGCTTACCGCAATCGTGATCGGTTGCTCGATCCGGGTCACGCCCCGTTGATCTACGACCGCTTCGGCAACGCGACGTCCGCCGTATTGGATCGAGGGCGCATCGTGGGACAGTGGGACCTTGGTAGTTCCGACGATCCGCTCGAGATCCGGGTGGCACCGTTCTCCAAGTGGCCGAAGCGGCGCTGGAGCGACGTCGAGATCCAGGCCCAACGCATCGGAAATCTGATAGGTGCCGAGTCCGTCACGGTGGTGCCGGTCGACGAACCTACCGACCTTCTTGACTCATCTCGCAACCGATTTCTGTCCCCCCTCTCCTATCGGTAGAGGATTGGGCGTCTTCTGACGGAGGTACCCTTTGCCGACGTCTACACGGGAGTGATTGTGCGAGATCTCACAGGTCAAGTTGTGGTTGTCACCGGAGCCAGTTCCGGAATCGGTGCAGCGAGCGCAAGAGCCCTTGCGGCTCAGGGAGCCCTCGTGGCTCTGGGCGCCAGGAGGATCGATCGCCTCAACGCGACGGTTGAGGAGCTCGATGGTTCCGCGATTGCGGTCGAGATGGATGTACGCGATCCAGATGCCTCGCGTCGGCTCGTCGACGCGGCAGTTTCGCGGTTCGGCCGACTCGATGCGCTCGTAGCCAATGCCGGAATTGGTGCCTACGGCGGCATCATGGACCTCGACGATGAACAGCTCAGCGAGATGATGGATAGCAACATTGCCGGCACAGTGTGGCCAATTCGTGCCGCCGTTCCTCACTTTCTCGAGGCAGGCACCGGAGACATCGTGATCGTGTCTTCCGTAGCTGGACTGCGCGGAGCCGGTGACGAAGCTGTCTATGCGGCGACGAAGTTTGCCCAAGTAGGCCTTGCGGGCGGGCTCGACCGTGAGCTGCGAGAGAAGAACATCAGAGTGAGCACCATCGCTCCTGGTGGAACAGCAACGGAGTTTGCTATGGGGGCCGGGAGGACACCGGACATGCCGGGCCTTGCCGACATGATGCTCCCCGAAGATGTTGCTGAGGCAGTCGTGACCGTGCTCCGCCAACCAAAGAGTATGCGGACCTTGATCTGGTCGATGCGGAGCATCAAAGAGGACGACTAGACCGCTGACCGGTAGTGACGCGCGTGGCTGGGTGGTCCCGCCTGGACCGGCCCAACTCGTTGGCCAGGCTGTCCTCTGCGAGGACGGTCTGGGCGTCCGACATCGATGCTGCATGCTCCGGCGACCACGCTCGGATAGGGAAGTCACGGCTCCCATCAGTCCCCCCTTCGGATAGGGAAGTCACGGCTCCCACAGTCCCCCCTTCGGATAGGGAAGTGCTTCGCATCAGTCCCCCCTCCTCCGGGGGGAAGGTACCGCAGCGGCAGAGCCGCTGGGGTAGACCCTTGGGGGTCTGCGCAGGTGCCGTGAATGTGACCGCGAACCCACGGCCGGGAGTCCGCAGGACAGCCTATCCGCGCCTCCTCTAGGTAGTCAGAATCCGAGTTCGCCTGCGGATATCGGACTACTGCCCCTGGCCAGCGGAAATCTCATCAAACTCTTAGGTCCGCCTAGGCCGCGTCTTATGTCCGTATTCGAATATGTACTTATCGATACCACAATCGAATAGCGATTCATCGCACGCAGAGCGCTTCACGGAGTTCCTCCCCTTCCCTCCCTCTGCCGGGTCAAATGTGATCTACCCAGACCACAGGCGACCGGGCACGACCCCGTGAGGCGTTTTGCGCGTCCAGATTCAGATGCACTCGTCCTTGACAATGGGTGAACGATCGTTCATTATGAACGGACATTCATTCACCTGAGGAGATCATTGTTATGAAATGGACAGCAGCAGACATCCCGGATCAAACCGGCCGGATCGCAGTTGTCACCGGAGCCAACGGTGGTCTCGGCCTCGAGACAACTCGCGCTCTAGCCCGCAGGAACGCGCTAGTCGTAATGGGAGTCCGCAACCTGGAGAAGGCTGAGGCGGCCCGTGCCGAGATCCTTGCGGAGAACCCCGATGCCAAGCTGGACATGCGCAAGCTTGATCTTGCTTCGCTCGAATCCGTGCGGAGCTTTGCCGCATCCGTGCTCGCGGATCACGAGGCGATCGATCTTCTTGTCAACAACGCCGGCGTCATGGCGACGCCGCATGAATTCACCGCAGATGGCTTCGAGCTCCAGTTCGGCACGAACCACCTCGGCCACTTCGCCCTCACCAGCCTCTTGCTGCCTGGTCTCATGAAAGGCCAGACCTCGCGGGTCGTGACCGTGACCAGCACTGCTCGCCACTTCGCCACCAAGCTCGACGCCGACAATCTGAACCTCGATGACAACTACACGCCGTGGGGTGCCTACGGACGGTCCAAGAAGGCGAATACTGACTTCGCCCTGGAGCTGAACCGACGCCTAGCGTCGGCAGGCAGCAGCGTTGAGAGTCTTGCCGCTCACCCCGGCTTCTCGAACACGGACCTGCAAGCGCAGAGCGCCAGATCCCACGGCGGTACCAGCCAGCGGTTCTTTGCCAAGACCGTTGGCTGGGTTGGCATGTCCGCTGATCAAGGTGTGCTTCCCCAGCTACGTGCCGCCACCGACCCGTCAGCCTCCGGTGGCGAGCTATACGCTCCCCGCTTCGTCAACAGCGGTGCCGCGGTGAAGAGACCAGTAACGAGCTGGGCCAACAAGCCGGAATCAGGACGGGCTTTGTGGGACATCTCTGAGGCCGCTACAAGAATCAGTTTCGATGTTGCCACGATGGGCCAGGCGAGGGGATGAGGTCGGCGAAGACCGCGGTGGACCGTCCCGCTCTGGTTCGAAGGGCCCTCGTTGAACTAGTGGCGGAGAACGGTTTCCGGGGAACATCGATGGCCGCGGTTGCCGAGCGCGCAGGTGTCGCCACGGGCACCGCCTACGTTCACTACGAGTCAAAAGACGATCTGGTCGTGGCTGCGTACCAGGAGGTGAAGCGTGGGCTCAGTGCTGCGGGTGCGAGTGCGATCACACCGACCGCACCACCGGCCGAGCGGTTCCGGCAGCTGTGGTATGCAATCTACGAACACCTGGCTTCCGACCCGGCACGAGCCAGGTTTCTGGTGCAATTCGAAGCGTCGCCGTATGCGGCGGAGGCTCATGCCGATTACCTGGCAGCCGAAGACGATCCCCTTCTCGAGGCTGCGCTAAAGGAGGACATGGCGGCTCTGCTCGTAGACCTCCCCCTCGAAATGGTGTTCGAGCTCGGGTTCGGCCCGGCTCTAAGGCTTGCGACCGCGGACGCCTCGATAGAGGATGCAGTGCTGGATCAGATCGTGCGTTCATGCTGGAGAGCGATCACCCGCGAGTAGCTGAGGTTACGAATCCGTCGGTGGTGAGGTGATGGCGAGTTCTTCACGCGTCAGCGGCGGATAGTCGCCTGCCACCACCGGCACGCCTCCGGCCGACTGCTGTTTGCATGGAGCCGGGAGGTCCCATATGAGAGTTTCGCCACACTCTGGACACCACTCATAACCGTCGGTACGCAGCTCGTCATGGTGGAGGGTACGCTCTTCGGTGCCCATCCGCTGGTAGTCGTGTCCCATCATCTAATTGTCGGCAGCTTTCGATCAAAACTTGATGCGCCTTGCCTCAACATGTCCATTCTACAGCAAAGAGCTCTAAGTTAAGCTCACTGCAATGGAACTCGCAGTGGACGACCCGACCATCGAGTGGCTGTTGGCAGGAGATGCCGCCATTCGCTGGCAAACCAAGCGCGATCTGCTTGACGCACCATCGGGCGAATCTGATCTGGATCGAGCGTTGGTGGCAACCACGGGATGGGGCCGGCAATTGCTCGACGCTCAAGACCCCGATGGGACCTGGGCCGGAGGCCTGTATTCGCCCAAGTGGACTTCGACTACCTATACGCTCCTGGTCCTGCGGCGCTGTGGGCTTCCCCCGCACTATCCGGCTGCGCTCCGGGGTGTTGAGTTGTTGTGGGAGGGTGCCTCGTACTATGGGGGAGGCCTCACCCCGGCGAAATCGATAGAGGCTCCTGAGGCCTGTGCCACCTCGATGTACATCTCTTTGGCGCGGTACTTCGGATACGACGACCCGCGGGTAGACACCGCGATGGATTGGCTCTTGGCCAACCAGTTGGAGGACGGTGGGTGGAACTGCCGTAACGTGCGTTTTGGTGACATGCACAGCTCATTCCATACCTCCATCTTGGCGCTGGAAGCCCTTGCCGAGGCAGCCGAATCCGATCCGGGTCGGCAGGAAACCACCACAGCCATGGCGAGAGGTCGTGAGTTTTTCCTCAGACATCGCCTCTACAAATCACATCGGGACGGCAGCGTTGTGAACCCTGCGTTCACCAACCTGTCTTTCCCTCCCCGATGGCATTACGACCTACTTCGGGGATTGGACCATTTCCAGGCAGTTCGATCCGGCTGGGACCCGCGATGCAGTGACGCGCTCGAGGTGCTCCGCGAGCGGAAACGGAAAAGCGGTAGGTGGCCGGTTCAGAATAAGCATGCCGGAAGGGTGTGGTTCGACATGGAGAAGGGTGGCCAGCCCAGTCGCTGGAACACCCTGCGGGCGCTGCGTGTGCTGCGCTGGGCAGAGAGCGGTATCCGCTAACCGATTGCTCGGTGGAGGAAGGCCGCCATTTCGGCTCGGGTCACGGCGTCGTCCGGACAAAACTCATCATTGATCGGGGGGTTGCAGCCACGGGTGATCCCGGAGACGGCCAGCCTCGTGATATCGGTCTCAAAGACAGAGCCGTCATCGTCGGTGAACGTGTTCCCGCCCCCCTCATCCGTCAGCCCGAGCACTCTAACCAGGAACGCGGCCATCGCCCCCCGGGTCACCGCTTCGGTTGGGCAGTACTGGTCGTTCACTGGGGGATTGCACCCCTTGGTGATACCTGCGGCCGCCAGCGCGCTGATGTTGGCGCGGTGAACCGAGGCCCCGGTGTCAGAGAATGGCTCAGTCGTGGTTGACGGAAGATCCAGAGCGCGGACCAGGAACGTTGCCATCTGCTCCCGGGTTACCGGGTCGTCCGGGCAGAACAGATCGTTGAGATCGGGGTTGCAGCCCTTGGTGATCCCTTCAGCCGCCAGCCACATGATGTCCGCCTCGAAGAGGTGGCCTGGGGACACGTCACGAAAGCCTGATGGTGGCACCGGGCCACTCGATCCATATTCGTCGGCGCCGATGTCTAGTCCCCCGCCCACCGGCCGAAAGTCAGCATCGAAGTCATCGATAACTGTCGGAAGAGTCGTGGCGGTGTCGATGGCTTGCGTTGCCGTTGACGCCAGATGAAGGTCGCCGGTAGAAGCATCGACAAACCACCCGGCAACTGCGTTGGTCAGGTTGCCGGCGACGGAGCCCGTCGCACTGTTGCGTTGCCAGATTGGAGCGTCGGTGAGATTGTTGCGGATCGTTGCTGATGTCGACGCGAACCGGTATTCGATGGCGCCCCACGGGAACGTACCGTTGAGGATGACGGTGTTGTTGGAGATCTCCACCCCTCGGGAGTAGTTGACCGAGATGCCGACATCACCGCTGCCCTCCCGGTAGATCATGTTGTTGCGGATTATCCCGCCCTGGTGGTCGTAGGTGGTGTCTCCGTCACGAGAGTTGCCATCGGGTGCGGACAGACCGAGAGCAATGGCACGGTCGCACTCGATGAATAGATTGCGCTCCACGATCGTGTCGAGTGAGTTGCGCCACATCAACACGGCCGGGCCGGCAAGTTGGCCCTCCGGCGCCCGGATGTTGCGGAAGGTGTTGTCGCGGATGATCCAGTCGGATCCGGCGAGCACATCGACTCCGTTGGTGTACCAGCTGCGGGCCCGGTCGGTGTACTCGAAGAGCGAGCACTCAACGATGCCATCGTCGGCGTACGGACCCGGGCTTCCCGCTGTAGAGCCTTTGACGAACTGTTCCCCTGCGTCTACCAGGTGAAGGTTGTAGACATGAACCCCGTCGGCGTTGTGCTCGCCATGGATCTGGATCAGGTGGAAATAGGCATCCTGCAGAGTGAGGTCTGCGATCAGCACATCTTGGGCGTCGTACACGGCGAGGACATGCGGGACGTTGCCAAAAGAGGCGTTGCTCATCCCGCGGCCGCGAAGTATCACTGCGTCCCGGTTGCCACTCGCGCTGCGAATGGAGACCCCGCTCACTCCCCGAACGTTGAGGGTATTCGTCAGATCGTAAGTGCCGTCCGCGATGAGGATGGTTGTGCCCGACGAGAGGTTGCCGACCGCGGCCTGCAGTTCCGCTGTCGTGTCGACCTCGACCACGGTGCCGCTGGGCGTAGGTAACGAGGCGCACTCGGCGGCGGCAGAAGCCGGGGTGATTCCCGGCCCAACGCCGGCGAGCAATGACGTCAGGAGCGTCATGATCAACGTCAAGCGAGTCTTTGTCACGGCCACACCCTCCTCGTTACCTACCGATTCTGGCCACGTTGCTGCGGCTATGAGAAACGCATCGAAACGAAGCCCTCCGACCGACCGCATCTGCAACCGACCCCGGTTGGAATTTTGAAGATCACCATCCCTGCGGTGAAAGCAGCGTTTGCGATCAAGGCACCTGTGTTGGATAGGCCCGCATCCAGCAGGAATAGCGTGTTGATACCGGAGATCAACGATGCCGCCAGTGTTTGAAGCAGGGTGAGCAGCAAGCAGACGCGTCGGATCTCTGCCGATGTGGTCACCATGGGTGCACCCGATCGCTCCTCCGGACGTTGGCTTCCGACGCTATCAGCAGACCGGGCACGTTGTTGACGGTTGTGGGATCATCAAGAGCAACATGTCGGCTGCCGAAGTCAACGACATATGGAAAGCAAGGATTCTGCGATCGATGCTCTGCTGCCGCGTTACCTAACAGGTACGTTGCTAGTGCGGGGGCGTACCCGCGCCATCTTGACGCTTTTGCTTGTTGGGCTTTTTGCGATCGCCGGCGAACCGTTCCTGCAAGCTACGGTCATCGTTCGAATGCGCTTCTTGCCCCGATTGCTCTCGTCCTCGCCTGGATGTGGGGCCGCACGGTCGGGGTGACGGCGGCAGCGATCGGCGTCTCGGCGAACACCTATTGGGCTAGCCGCTCGGGAGCGCTAGATGGCCCAACGGCATCGATGTGGTTCGATGCAGTCGCAATCATGTCGGTTGCGTTCCTCATCGGGCATATCGCGTCGGTGCTGGAGGATGCCCTGGGGGCCAGGGCACGAACTGATCAGGCGTACCAGGAACTAGAGCATTCGGCGCGCGACCGGATGCTGACGATCACCGACCAGGTGCCGGTGGGGCTGTATCGCACGACACCCGATGGCAGGATCACCGGTGGGAACGATGCCTTGATGGACATCCTCGGCTTCACAGACCGGGTGGCGATGCTTCGAGCGAACGTTTGGGATCACTACGTGCGCAGTGACGACCGACACGGTCAGCTCGACGGGATTGGCGCGTCGGGGGTGAGTGGAGGGAGTTTGAACTGCGGCGAGTCGACGGAACGACGATTTGGGTGAGGGACTGGTCTCGCAGCGTGCGGGGGATCGAGGGGGACATCGAGCATTTCGATGGCGTATTGGAAGATGTCTCGGAACAACATGTAGCCAATGAACGGTTCCGAGCGGCATTTGAAGACTCACCTTCAGGCACGCTCACCTATCGGTATGAGGCGGGCTACGCCCTCTTCCGGCTAGAGCTCCCGATCCCTGGCAAGGTGCACGCCACGCCCACGGTTTCTCAGAACAACCTCTAGTCGACGCCAACCGATCGCGGCTTGCGCAAGAATGCAGTCTCAACAGATCCGATTGTGAGTATTGAGGAGCATCGCATGGTCGACTATCCGGCATCCCGGCGCGGAGAAGTTGTTGATGGCTTCCATGGAGTCTTGGTTGCGGATCCGTATCGGTGGCTCGAGGCAATGGATTCCGATGAAGTCGGGTCGTGGGTAGATGCCCAGAACAATCTGACCTTCGCCCACCTTGCTGCAATCCCGCATCGAGCAACTCTCCGGAAACGTCTTGAAGAGCTGTGGGACTTCCCCCGGCAGTCGGCTCCGATTCGTCGTGGTGACTGGTACTTCTTCTCACACAATGATGGTCTGCAACCGCAGCCCGTGCTACAGCGCCGACCCATCGGTGGCGGTGAACCGACCGTGGTTCTGGACGCGAACACGATGTCGGAGGACGGCACCGTCGCCGTCATGACCCAGTCGTTCACCAAGAACGGTCGCCTCCTCGCCTACACCCGTGCCGAGGCAGGTAGCGATTGGCAGATCGCTCATGTTCTCGACACTGCAACGGGTGAGCACCGTACCGACGAATTACACAGGATCAAGTTCACGCCTCTGGCTTGGGCACCGGACGGCGACTCCTTCTACTACAGCAGCTATCCGGAGCCCGATGAATTCCCCGAGGCTCCACCAAGCACTCACCAGCGGGTGTATCTCCATCGACTCGGCGAAGACCAGTCAGCGGACGCCCTCGTGTATGCGCGACCCGACATGCCTGATCTTGGCTTCGAGCCGATCATCACGGATGATGATGAGCTGCTCCTTCTCCACGTTTGGGAGGGCACGGACAGCCGCAACCGGCTCTATTACCGGAAACTCGACGACAACAGTGACTTCGTTCGTCTCCTCGACGACTTCGATGCAAAGTATCATCTGGTCGGGCACCGGGCCGGAATGCTCTACGTCCTGACTGACCTGGATGCTCCGCGGGGACGGATTGTTTCCATAGATCTCGACAAGCCCGGTCGCGACCAGTGGGGTGAGGTTGTTCGCGAGGGCGAGGACACGCTTGAATTCGCCACTGTGGTTGCCGGGCGGCTGGTGGTCGGTTGGCTGCATCACGCTCACCATGTCATCAGCATCTACGAGATGGATGGGACTTTCGTCCGCGATCTTGATCTTCCCGGGATGGGGACTGTCACGGAACTGGCCGGTAAGGCAAGTCACCGTGAGATGTTCATCGGGTTCCAGTCGTTCCTACATCCTCCAACGGTCCTCAAGTACGACTTGGATGATGACGCGTTGACCTTCTTCGCAGAGTCGGAGGCGCGGCTCGAGACAGCCGGCTACATGACGACTCAGGCGTGGGCTGAGTCCCGTGATGGAACTGCTGTACCGATCTTCTTGACCCACCGACGCGATCTGGAGTTGGACGGCACGGCTCCCACGATCCTATATGGATACGGCGGATTCGATATCAGCATGACACCTCTGTATGCCCCCGATCGGCTGGGGTTCATCGAGGCAGGTGGGGTGTTCGCCGTTGCCAATCTGCGTGGCGGTGGGGAGTACGGGCTGGAATGGCACACTGCCGGGATGTTGGAGCGTAAGCAGAACGTGTTTGATGACTTCATCGCATCGGCTGAGCATCTCATCGCTGCCGGTTACACGACACCGGACCATCTGGGTATCTATGGTCGATCCAATGGTGGCTTGTTGGTGACCGCATGCCTGCTCCAGCGGCCCGATCTCTACGGTGCGGTGGTGGGGATGGTCCCGGTAACGGACATGCTGCGATACCACCGTTTCACTGCGGGGCGCTATTGGACGCCCGAGTACGGCAATGCCGAGGAGAACGCTGACCATCTCTCTTTTCTCATGGAGTATTCGCCGTTGCACAACGTGGAGGCCGGGCGCTATCCACCGACGCTCATCACTACGGGTGATACAGACGATCGTGTCGTCCCGCTGCACTCCTACAAGTTCATCGCCGCGCTACAAGCTGCCGTTGACGACTCGGGGCCCGTGTTGTTGCGGGTCGACAAGAGAGCGGGCCACGGTCTTGGTAAGCCCACTGCCAAGGTGATCGACGAGGCCGCCGACATCCTTGCGTTCTTCTTGCACCATCTGACCTAGGGTCGGCGATCGGTGCTTCCCTTCGGGGCAACCCGACGTCAGGAAGAGGGATGGGTACAGGCCTATGACGAGGTGCACCAGATAGGGACAGTTGTCCCTGACGGTGGGGCGAGCGGAGTGTTCGTTCATGGCCGCTCTCTGGAGAAGGCGGCGTCGTTGATACCCGGTCAGCGCGTTCGCTTTGTGGCGGCCGATACCCGCGGGCGCAGGCTTGCCCTGAAGGTCTGGCCGGCAACATCTCCCTGAGGGTGCCGGTCGGCAACTAGCCCAATTCGGCGGCGAGCACCCTGAACGATTCGAGGCCTTGTCGCAAGGCTTCAGCGAGGGTTGCCAGATCAGTCTCGGCGATGTCGATGACGATCGGCACCTCGAGGTTCACCGGAACTTCGGTATCGATTGGGATGCTCTCATTGAGCGGTATCGCGACATCGAGGTTGATCGGGACCTCAAGTTGGATCGGCACCGTAATGTCGAGAGGTACGTCGATTCCGAAGGGTCCTTTGATGATGATCGTGGTGTCGAAACTCTCATCGATCGGGATACTTGTCTCGATCGGTATGTTCACGGTTCGGTCGAGCACAACGTCAGCGCTGATTGGCACGACCTCGTCGATGGCGACGTTGAATTCGATCTTCGACGTAGCGAACTCGTCGATGCCAGCTACTGCTTCGCCGAGCGCCGAGTCAATGGTTGGCCCCAGGCCCCCAAGCTGGTCCTGGAACGCGGTCACCTGCGCCGCATAGATCGCAGCGCCTCCTTCTACCCGGGCCAGGTCAGTTTCGAGCTGCGTTCGCTGCCCCTCTGCAGCTTCGACCTCTGTGGTCAACGAAGCGACCCTGGTTGCTAGGTAGATGTTGGCAGCGACCAAGGCAATCACGGCTAAAGCCGCGACACCGACGATCACCGTCATGTTGCGGTTGATGAATTGCTTCACGGGCACCCCCTTGGCTACCGAATCGGTTTCTTCTGAATCATGTCGTGGGCGTGGCCCATCGGTCGGCCGACGCATCATCGAAGCCACGAACCAGGCCACTACGACCAGGACGCCCGCCGCAACGAACGTTTCGGCCATCGCTGCTGTGGTGAGCTCGGCCGAAGCGTCGCTTGCGGCCTGTGCGTAGTCGGGATCAGTCAGCGACGGCAGATCAATCTCGGTACGGAGTTGATTGAAACGATGCAGCCCCCAGGCAGTCAGCGCGGAGAGGCCCACCGACAGGCCCATGAGCCGGAGCACCATCACCAGGCTGGCGGCTGTACCGCGTCGGTCGGGAGGGGCAGCGTCGACGACCGCGGCCGTTGTCGGGGCCATCACCAGCCCAAAGCCGGTGCCGAGGATCCCCAATTGTGCGGCCATTGTCCAGTAACCGGTGCCCACATCCCAACCGAAACCCATCATGAAGAACGCTACTGCCGACAGCGCCAACCCAATCAGCACCGGGGGTCGATACCAGTGACTTTCGGTGATCCTTCCGCCGATGTAGGCCGCCAGCGACATTGCCGCCGTCAACGAACTGAGCACCCAGCCGGTGGTCACGGCTGCCCGTTCGAGGTCGAGCTCGAGGACGTTGATGATCAACGGGACATTGACCATGGCGATGACGAGTGTGGCTCCTACGAAGAAGTTCACCGTCACCGCGGACACAAGGTTGCGACCGCGTAGGAGCGATGGATCTATCAGGGGGTGCTCGGTGCGGCGCTGGCTGACAACGAATCCAATGCCGGCGGCCAGCGCGACCGGGTAAAGCCAGACCAGCCCGGATCCAGTTCCGCCGGTCAGTTGCTCGAGACCGGTGATGCTTTGAATCTCGGCGCTTCCCAGCAACGCCAGGTTCAGCGTCACCAAAGCAGTAGTCAACAGAGCCGCCCCGACCCAGTCGATTCGTGCTTCCCGCTTCTCTTCGGTCACGTCGTTGAGGATGAACCAGGCTGCGATCATCCCGATGATTGCCAGCGGGATGTTGAAGTAGAACTGCCATCGCCACGCCAGGAAGCGGACGATCATCGCACCGTACAGCGGTCCCCATACCCAACCGAGCGTGTCGATTGCCCCTAGTACACCCAGGGCGCGTGCCCGTTTCTGCGTTTTGTAAGCGTCGCTGACGGCGGCCATGCCGATTGGTACGAGAGCCCCACCTCCCATGGCAGTCAACACGCGCCCGAACAGGAACGGGCCCAACGTGTTGGTCATCGGGATGATGATGGATCCGACAAGGAACAGGGTTAGTGCGGCCAGGTAGACGCGTCGTCGGCCGAGGATGTCGCTCAAACGCCCCATAAACGGCATGACGGCGACATATGCGATCAAGTAGGCGTTGACGATCCAGGCGGCGTCGTCGATACCGTCGGGGAGGACGATGCCAAGATCGCTGATGATCGGTCGGAGCATTGTGGTGACAACGGTCAGATCGTCTGCGGCGATGAACACGCCGAAGGCGACAACGATCAGGACGGCACGCGGTGTTGCCTCTCGCCGGGTTGTGTCCACTATCAGCTTTCGAGATCGGGCGGTGAGATATCGACGGCGACACCGAACTCGGTGAACTCGATGTACCAGTCACTTGTTTGACCCTGGAAGACGGTGGACAGTTCCGCTTCCCGGACGTATCCGGTCTCAGGATCGATCCACATGTCGAGATCAACGGCTTGTCTTTTGATGAGACCAGCCAGGATCAGTGCGACCCGATCCTCGTCGGCTGCGGCACGGATGTGGTACCTGGTCTCCTCGTTCCTGGTTTCCTCTCCGATCCACTCGACTTCGGTCAATCCCGTTGCCAGCAGGGGTCGCCAGCCAAGCTCAGGGTCGAAGAGAGTCGAAGGGTCGAAGTCGTAGCCAGATGGAGCCACTTCCCAATCGCCGGTGATCGGATTGGTCAGCCAGGTTTGGCCGTCGATGGCAATCGCACCGATCTGGGCGTTGAGAGATCCGACGGCAAGCGTTACGACGGCATTGGCTGCACTGGGGGCAGCGTATTGCCCTTCCGCAAGCGAGAAGTTGAGTGTCTGCAACGGATCAATGTAGACGGGTGCACCACTGCGTTCGATCTTGAAGCGAACAAAGTCAACAGAGCCCATTGCGGTGGCGGCCGCTTCCAAGACCGGTTCCGGCTCCGGAGGCAGCGTGGACGTGGGTGTTGTGCTGCCGCAAGCGGCAACGACGATCATTAGAGCGAGTACGGCACCATGTCCCCGAGGTGGCTTCATGGCGCCACGATAACTGACGGGTCGTTTAGGCCGCTACGAACCGGACCCGCGGCCTATCGCGATGTTCGATGCCGTCGGAGTCGCCGCCGCGTTCCTACTCGTCTGTGATGTAGCGATCGATGTGCTCGTGGATCCACTCCATGAGTTCCAGTTCGAGGTTGCGCATGACACGTGCAACCGCAAGGTCATGAGCGAGACGATGGTCACGGTGGTTCTCCGGGGCGTGAGCCTTGGCACGGTAGGTCTTGCCCGAGAGCTCGAACCAGCCCGTTCCGTTCACTCCGTTCGTCAACTCGTCCAGCTCGATAGAGATCGAGACAATCTCGGGCATAAGGGTTCTCCTCACGAGGAAATACTGACTTAACACCATGATCCCGCAGACGGCTCCCCAGCTCATAGTGCCAAAGGTCACGAGGCCCTCGGGATTCGTGACCGTAGGATGGGAGGAAGGCCAGCGTCTGATTGGAGGAGTAATGATCGGTTCGAGTTCGCTAACTGTCCGATCCGGTCGGCTCCGCGGCAGCTCCGGACTTGTTGACATCGTTGTCGGTGACGGCACCATTGCTGCCATCGTTCCGGCGGGTGCGGCTGCCTCCGGCGATGTTGAGGTCGATGCCGCGGGCAACCTCGTGACCGAGTCGTTCGTCAACACGCATCTCCATCTCGACAAGGTCTTCACTTTGCGTCAATTAGGAGATGCCGCATTGGCCGAATACCAGGCCGGCGGCATGGGTAAGGCAATGTCGGCCATCGAGACCGCGGCGGCCATCAAAGAGGTCCAGGACCCTGAAGCGATGGTGATCGCGGGGAGACGTGCCCTGGCGATGGCGGCCTACTACGGCAATACCCACATTCGGGCACTAGCCGACGTCGACTCCAAGGCAGGGGTGAGGGGGATCGAAGTGCTCGTTGCGCTCCGCGAGGAGTTTGCGAACGTCGTTGACCTTCAGGTTGTTGCCTTCGCCCAGGACGGGATTGTTCGGGAGCCAGGTACAGAACACCTGTTACGACAAGCCATGGAGCTCGGTGCGGATGTCGTCGGGGGGATACCGTGGATTGAGTTCACCGACCAGGCTATGGCTGACCATGTGCGGATCGTGTTCGATATTGCGGTCGAGAACGATGCCCCGGTGTCGATGTTGCTCGACGATGCCGGCGATCCGGGTCTTCGTACTCTGGAGATGATGGCCACCGAAGCGTTGCGGCGAGGTTGGGAGGGGCGGGCGCTGGCGCATCATGCCCGGGCGATGGAGTTGTACCCCGAGCCCTACTTCGAGCGGTTGGTCGCGCTGTTGTCGACAGCCCGGATCCCGGTCGTGTCAGATCCTCACACCGGACCGTTGCACGCCAGAGTGCGCGAGTTGATGGCCGCCGGTATCAATGTCAGTCTTGGCCAGGATGACATATCCGATGCGTACTACGCGTTTGGCCGTAACAACATGCTCGAAGTTGCCTTCCTTGGTGCCCATCTGCTCTGGATGATGGCCGGCCCCGATCTGGAACTCATCTACGACGCGATCACAATCAATCCTGCAGCGGCCATCGGTTTGGATGACCACACCCTCGCGGTCGGCAACATGGCGAATTTGGTTGTCGTTGAGGGTGAGACGATTGCCGAGGCTTTGCGTTTTCACGCGGCACCACTGGCAGTGGTCAGTCACGGGCATCTGGTGGATCGTGACGCGTTGAGGTCGATGGCCGGAGTGCCGGGGTAACGGGGTACTTGCCCGAGAGAGGGACTGGTTGGCGCTGCTTGCGGTACGCTTTCACCACTTCAGTTCGGCGCAGCCTTGGTGGGTATCGGGCTCGACTTGGAGGGTGGCGTGGGCGATGGCGAATTGGTCTTGGAGGAGCGCTCGGGCCTGATCGAGGATTGGATGCGGGTCGGTGCCTTCACGGGTCACCAGGTGCAGGGTTGCCACGTCCATCTCCGAGGTGAGCGTCCATATGTGTAGATCGTGGACTCCGGTTACGCCGTCGATTGCGGCGAGTCGTTGGTGCATATCGTCGAGGTCGAGATCCGGCGGCGCTGCCTGGACGAGGACCCGCAGCGATCGGCTTCCGAGGCGCCAGGCGCGGGGGAGGATAAAGACGCCGATAGCAGCCGCAAACAAGGGATCGGCGTGAGCCCAACCCGTGAAGCGGACCAACAACGCGGCGGCGATGACTCCTAGCGACCCGATCAAGTCTGCCAACACCTCGAGGTATGCGCCTTCGACGTTGATTGATTCTCCGGCTCCAGCCCGCAACAGTCGCCAGGCGATCAGATTGACTATCAACCCGACGATGGCGACCACCAGCATCGGGCCCGTGAGCACCTCGGGAGGATCGCCGAGACGACGTATGGCTTCGACGACCACGTAGCCGGCAACGGCAAACAGCAGGACGGCATTGGCGAGCGCGGCCAAGATCTCGAGTCGGTAGAGCCCGTAGGTGTGGAGGCCATCGCTGCCGGTTCTGGTGGCCGCGGTTATTGCCGCGAGGGCCATGCCCAACCCCAGGGCGTCGGTCGCCATGTGGCCGGCATCTGACAAAAGGGCGAGCGATCCGGTCATGAAGCCGGCTATGACCTCGACGGCCATGAACGCTATGACCAGACAGAACGCGAGTAGCAGCGGGCGGCGGTGGCGGGCACCGGCACGCCACGGAGCGTGGTCGTGGTCAGCGCTCATCGTGGTCGTGGAGGTAGTGCTCGATCGCCACATCCAGCAGCAGTCGCACGTGAGTATCGGCAACGCGGTAGTAGACGGTTCGTCCCGCTTTGCGGCTGCGGACGAGGCCGGCCAGCCGAAGCTGGCGAAGCTGGTGACTCGTTGCCGATTCGGAGGAGCCGACCACTCCCGCCAGATCGCCGACGCAGAGTTCACCCGCTTCGAGTAGCGCATAGATCATCTGGACCCGCACCGGTTCGGCAAGTAACTGGAATCTATCGGCAAGCTGAACCGCGTCGTCGGGAGTGATTAGACGGTCGCGTATCGCCTCGACTTTGTCGGGGTCGGTGAATGCGGGTCGGCTGTTCTCGGGCGGCATGTCTCAAAGGCTATCGGACAGTTAATCTGAATACAAGCTCAGGTATTCATATGTTATTACCAGTCGACAGCCTCGTTGTCGTCGTGCTCACCGGTTCCAATCCGATGATCGCCTGGCTATCGGACCGCAAATGCCAGCTTCACGTTGGCTCGGTATTCGACAACCTTCCCACTGTCCACCCGGGCGCTGAGGTTCTGCACCTCGACTCCAGTGATCCCGGCGATGCTTTCGGCAGCCTTGGCCACCGCGTTATCGATGGCCGCTTCGAATCCGTCGGGAGAGATCCCGATGATCTCAATGACTTTCACCGCACCCGTGTCTATGAAATCGGCCATGACGTGTCTCCTTGTTTGCCAAATCCGATGCTACCCATTGCGCTTAACCCAGGGACGGGCGGACATTCAAGCAGCACCCGTCCGCAGCAACTGTGAGCGGTTAGCCTGGGTCCGTGGCCTCGGGTATCGACTTCACATCGCGACGAGGGGGGTTGTCCCGAAGGTTCGGGGGAATCGCCGCGTTTGCGTTTCCTCTAGCGCTGACCGCACTCGCACTCAGTGTTGGATTCCGGCGCGCTGGCGACATGAGCGATCTCGCTGCGTCTCTACTGGCCACCATGCTGTTTCTGATGGCCGCCCCGACTGCGTGGATCTTCACCGTCGACTTCATCGAGGCAGGACGCCTTCTCGTCATAACCTCAGCTTTGGCAACATCGTTGCCACTCTGGTTCCTGGCCGGCTCGCGCCTCGCCTACTTCGAGAACCATTGGAGTGGATGGCTGCGACGCTATGTCGTCCTCTGCGTTGTGTGGAGCGTCTTCAACGTTGTGCTGATGGTGATCGTTGGTTCGCTTACCGGCTGATGCCGATCTGTCAAAAACCGGTCTTGTCCACCATCATCCAGATCGTGAGTACAACGAGGGCCGTATCGACGATGCCGAACATCGCCAGTCGCTTGTGCGCCACGCCAGCAGCGGCTTCATCGCCGGCATCATGCAAGGCGGCGACATCGCGCCCCCCCGGGCCAAAGACCCGCATGCCGAGAACCATGCCGACTATCACTGTGACGAAACCAACCGTCACAAAGACCTGTTCGAACTCATAGAGCGACTCTCGCAGCACCATCCACACGCCGGTGACAAGGATCAAGATGGCCGCCGGGCTGTAGACCCGGGTGCCCAAGCGCACTACCTGTCTCATCCATTCAGCGGCTGGTGCCCCACCAGTTTTCTGCATCGCCGGGGTGACTACGAATTGGGTTACGTTGGCGCCAAGCCACGCCGTAACCGCCAGAATATGAATGAACACGAGGAACGTTCCCACTGCGAATCTCCCTAGGTAAGCGATTCCCGATGGTAGGCGATCCGGCGTTAGTCGCGATCGGCGCCCGCAAAAAGCTCCCAGATGAGGAAAGAGCCCTAATCCTCAGTGATCCGCCCGACGATTTGCTCCGGCAAGTATCGATCGCCACCCGGCCGGGTGTGGCGGCCTCCGCCGACACTGAGAAACCGCACAGCGGCTTAACCGTCGCCACCGGACCAGACTGTTCGGGGGGGGGGCCTCGTCTCATCGCCTACGGGTCGGGGAGCAAGCAACGTGAGCGATTTCTGGGACCGGGATGGCACATTGGGGATAGTACATCGTGCATATGTCTGCTATGGTCTGGCAAGCCTCACCGGGTGGAGGCCAGCGCACTGTCGCTTCCCCGGTGACAAACGGCATAGTTTTCTCATACGGTTGGACTGCCTCTTCGGCCGACTCTCGAACCCACAGGCGATATGCGCCAAACGGTCGAGCGAGAGATTGGCAGTATCAACCTATCTTCCCCATTCTGGATTCAGGAGTAATCATGTCCACCGCGTTCGCCCACCTCGGGCTACCCGATCCGCTCGTCCAAGCACTTGCCAGGCGCAAGATCGTCGAGCCTTTCCCCGTCCAAGAAGCCACCATCCCCGATGCCCTCGCCGGCAAGGATGTTTCCGGCAAGGCCCCGACCGGGTCCGGCAAGACACTCGCCTTTGGATTGCCCCTTCTCGCCAGAGTCGAAAAGGCTGGCAAGAACCGGCCCACGGCACTCATCCTGGCTCCGACCCGGGAACTCGCTGAACAGATAAAGATGGAACTGGGGCCTCTCGCCAAGGCGGCCCACCGTCAGGTGATCGCCATTTACGGTGGCGTTAGCTACGGCCCTCAGAAGGGTGCACTGCGCAAGGGTGTGGATGTTCTGGTCGCTACCCCTGGCCGTCTCGAAGATCTCATGGAGCAAGGGTCTGTGGACCTGAGCCGAGTCACCATTGCAGTGGTCGATGAGGCTGACCGGATGGCCGACATGGGGTTCCTCCCCGCAGTACGGCGCATCCTCGACCGCACCTCGAGGAAGCGGCAAACACTGCTGTTCTCGGCGACGCTCGACGGAGACATCGCGGTATTGAGTCGTGATTACCAACGAAATCCGGTCCGCCATGACGCCGGAACGGTGGAGCCCGAGACGATCGACGCCCGTCATCACTTCTGGCTTGTTGATCATCACGATCGTGTGCAGCACGCTGCAGACCTGGTCGACGCTGCCGGTCGTTCCATTGTCTTCACCCGCACCCGCCATGGTGCGGATCGGCTTGCGCAACAGCTGAAGAAGTTTGGTGTCAGGGCAGTTGCCATGCATGGTGGCCGCTCCCAGAACCAGCGGAAGAGGGCGCTTCATGAGTTCTCCTCAGGCCGGGTGCCGGCGCTCATCGCAACTGACGTTGCTGCCCGGGGCATCCACATTGATGCAGTTGAGTCTGTAATCCATTTCGATCCTCCGGCCGACTACAAGGATTATCTCCACCGGTCGGGCCGTACGGCTAGGGCTGGCGCCACCGGAACGGTCGTCAGTTTGGTGACCGGGGGTCAGCGGCGTGAGGTTCGGCGCATGCAGCAGGACCTCAACTTGCAGGCTCCGATCGAAGAGCCTCGCTTCGAAGATCTCCAAGACGGTGGACACCGGATCGGCGAGCCTTCACCGGACGGTCAAAGGCGAAGGTCGTCATCTCGGCACGGGTCAAGTCGTCCCGCCGAGCGATCGAGTCGTCGTACCGAGCGGACCCAGCGTACCGATCGGACCCCGCGCTTCGAGCGTGCCGAGCGGTCACAGAAGAAGCGGTCTCGTGCCGGCAAGGGTGGCGAGAGCGTCTATATCGCCAATCTGCCCTGGGGAGCTACTGACGAGGACGTGCACAAACTGTTCGGTCGATACGGAACGGTCAACCAGGCCACAGTCATTACCGATAAGCGGACAGGGCGTTCCAAAGGTTTCGGTTTTGTCGACATGCCAAAGCCGGCCGCGCAGACGGCGATCAAGGCTTTGCACGGATCCATGTTGGAGGGCCGGGACCTGACCGTCCGGTTTGCCCAACCGAGGACCTACGGCGGCTGATCACAGCCCCGCCTCAAATACACCTCAACCTCGGGCCAGATCGGCCCAGCTGAAAGGAGTGCCATGAAGGCACCACAACCGTCGCGTCCCAACGCGACCCCAAGCTTCAATCATCTTCGTCGTGGTATGAATTACCGCGCCACAACCCTGTACGGCACCACAGTCGGTGAGTACCTAGGTATGGAAGCCGATTACGGCCATCGATCGATCCTTCTTCGACACGAAGCCGGAACGGAATCGATCGCACAGAGCGACGTCACCTCCATCCAGCCGGTGGCCGCCTGACTCAACCGTCACCTCGTCGTGATGTGCGGCGTCGGGTGATGGCGACCACGCCCGATTGCGCGATCATGGGGCGCTGATGCGCAACATGAAGGCACAGTTGAGGTTCGACATCGCCGGGAAACTGGCGCTGTTCCGTTCGTGGCCAGTCGACACTGAGGCGACGGTCAACGGATACGAGGAGACTCCGGCTCCCGGGTTCGCATCGTGACGACCATCGGCTCCCTCAACGAGAAGCCGCTCCACGCTGCGCTCAAAGAGTGGTACCGCCAAGAGGGCGACCAGGTGGAGGCTCCGCTGGATGGCTTCGTGGTGGATCTAGTTCGTGGTGGGCTGCTCATCGAGATCCAGACCCGAGGTTTCTCTGCGATGCGTCGAAAGTTCGACCGATTACTGGATTCCCACTCGATGCGGCTGGTGTACCCGGTGGCTGCCGAGAAGTGGATTGTGAAGCTCGACGAGGATGGTCGCCAGGTGTCGCGGCGAAGATCACCGAAGCGGGGCGTTGCGGCGGACGTATGTGCGGAGCTGGTGTCGTTTCCTTCCTTGCTGAGCCACCCCAATTTCACGCTCGAGGTTGCGCTCGTTGAGGAGGAGGAAGTCCGTCGACCCGACGCCAAGAAGGGCTGGCGGCGGGGAGGGTTCGTGATTGAGGAGCGGCGGCTGGTTGCTGTCTTGGAAACAATTGAGCTCAGATCTCCGGAGGAATTGCTGGGGCTGTTGCCGGACCGTTTGCCGGATCCGTTCACGACCGCCGACCTGGCCGACGGACTAGGACGGTCCCGTCACCTGGGGCGGGAAGTCGCATATTGTCTCCGCGTGTCGGGGGCGGTACAGACGGTAGGCAGGGACAAACGGGGGATTCTGTACAAGCTGCCCTGAGTCCCGATCCGCCGAAGCGGCTGGTCGAGGCGGCGCACCCAACGAACTACTTGTCATAGCACCCGATTGAGTGATTGGCGCTTCGTAACGGGGTTGCCATGGCAACTGTCGCGACACCAACGGATCGAGGCGACTAGTTCAATCCGAGAACAGTGAGGAGAGCGGTGTCGACGCCCCAATGTTCTTCTGGTGTGAGATGTCCCGAGGCGTGTCCAGCGGTACTACGAGCTTCACGGTTCCGAAGGGATATGGGATCGCGCAGAACTGGTCGGCTTCTGGTCCACAATATAAGCCTTTCTCGTATAGGAATATGACAAAAGCCAAGTGGAGGCTGCCGTCCGGGTTGATTGTCGCCACCGTCGCCTTCAACCGTTGCGTCAGAACATCATCGATTTCATCCCTCGTCGGCTGGGCCAACTGGGTGCTCACATGAGATCCTCCTTGACTCTCAAGTAACTGGAGACTGCATACTGGCGACGAAGGCCTTCACAAGTATCAAACCGCGGAGGTGGTTGTGTATCAGATCGGCGAGTTCTCGAAGATATGCCGGGTGCCGGCGTCGGCGCTCCGGTACTACTCGGACCTCGGCTTGCTCCCTGCGGATAAGACCGATCCCGATTCTGGATACCGGTATTACTCGGTGTCACAATTGCCACGACTGAACCGGATCCTGGCTCTCAAGGATCTCGGTCTATCACTGGAGGAAGTTGGGGCCATACTCAACGACGAGTTGGCTGCGACCGAACTCCGGGGAATGCTCCGGCTCAAACAGGCTGAGATCGGCCAGGCTGTGTCGGAACAGCAGGCACGCCTCACCCGAGTCGAGAATCGCCTCCGCATGATCGAAGGTGAAGGGAACATGCCAGACCATGAAGTTGTAATGAAGATATTGGAACCCGTACACGTGGTGTCCTTGCGCGAGGTGCTGGCCGTCCCGCAGGATGTGGCGACGCTGATTACGGATGGGTTTGCGGCCTTGATACCGGCAGGGGTCATTCCGACAGCGCCCTGTTTCTCGGTATATCACGATCCCGAATTCAAGCCCGAGAATCTCGATGTCGAGATCGCATTCCCGGTGCCGGACGACGGCGGGGCGCCAGCGGTCACACCTGGGGGCCGGACACTCAGCCACCGGATTGTGTCCGGCGTCAAGGCTGCCGTGACAATTCACGAAGGGCCTTACGAGAATCTCGAATCGACCTACTCCGCCATCGGCAGGTGGATTGCCGACCATGGGCTGCGGATAGCGGGCCCTGCCCAAGAGGCATATCTGAGTGCACCCGGTGACCCGGGCGGCCCGGTCACTGAGATCCGTTTCCCGGTTGAGCAGGAGGATCGTTGATGGCGAACGTTGATCTCAAAAAGACGTACCGCGACCACTACACGGCAAAACGGGCCCCAACAATCGTTGAAGTTTCGCAACGACCCTATCTAATGATCGACGGTTCGGGAGATCCCAATACGTCGGCTGAATATACCAACGCAGTCAAGGCGCTCTACCCGATCGCCTACGGTCTGCGCGCCGAGATCAAGAAGACCACGGGCGACGGCTACGTCGTGATGCCGCTGGAGGGTCTGTGGTGGGTCGACGATATGAGCAAGTTCTCCGTCGATCATAAGACCGACTGGGGATGGACGGCGATGATCTGCGTGCCGGACCTGGTGACTCCGGCGATGGCTGCGGACGTGTTGCCGGCAGTCACGGCTGAGAAGGAACTTGCCTCCGGGGACAAGGTACGCCTTGAGATGTACGGGGACGGGTTGGCAGCGCAGGTGATGCACCTCGGGCCTTATGCCGAGGAGGCTCCGACTATCAAGGCTCTCCACGAGTTCATCCGCGGCGAAGGTCTCGAACTCACGGGGAAGCATCACGAGATCTATCTGAGCGATCCTCGCAAGAGCGACCCGGCGAAGCTACGGACGATTATTCGGCAGCCGGTGCGCCGGGGGTGACGCGTTTCGGGCACCTGGTCGGATCCGTGGTTGTGCGTCCAGACACCTGCCAGACCCCCCTTAATGGGGGTCTATCGGGCTCTTGTTGTGGGGGAGGCTGCTGGGGAGGGGGACGGATGGGGAGCTTTCTTAGCCCTTCATTGTGGTCAACACCAGGCGGGTCTGCATTTCGGCGACGTCGCCGGTTACCTTGATGGCGGCGAGGACACAGTCGAGATCCTCGGGTGTCGGGACCCAGACT
>JAYEIP010000305.1:0-1225 GCA_034660155.1 Actinomycetota bacterium
GACCATGCACCGGGAGTGGCTGGGAGCGATGGGTCCGCCATGTTGAGTCCGGAATCACTCGTGGTGCTCATCGGTGCGGCTGTCTCTGCCTGGCAGCTCAGTCCACAGGTGACAGCTGAGATCTGAGGCGAGCACTGAGGGGCTCTCACCGACATGGGCCGCGTTGGGTGTCACCACCAACATCAATTGGGCGATCTATCGATCCTCGCAGGAGTTGTGGCTTGGCGTACCGTCGCCGCTGATCGCGGCGACGCTCTACATAGTCACGCTGCGCCTGATGATGCGTGGTCGGGGCTGGTCGCTGACACCGCTGCTGGCGGTCACCGTGTGGGGCTCGGCGCTCGGCGCCGCAGGGATGATCGGTGGATGGCTGCTCTACGGCACCGTCCTCGGTGCATCGGTCGGGATCCAGATAACTCCGTCGCTGATCGCGGTGTACCGAACCCGCTCTCCCAACGGCGTCGCCCCGGCCGTGTGGATGCTGGGCATCGCTCAGGCCTTTATCTGGGGTCACTATGGATGGTGGCATCACGACTCCGCATTGGTGCTCTATGGCATCGTTGGAAGTACCGGGAGCCTGCTTGTCTTGCTCCGATACGGCTACACCCAACATCGCCGTAGCCTGACCGGTGCTCTTGCGACAGAGGGCGTCTGATCCGAAGACGTGGCGAGGCTCTGGTCGCTAGCGTCCGGCAACGCCCGCCTGCGGAGATGTGACTGGTTCACACCGGCTCAGGCTGAGGGCCGAACTGCAGGCGAGCGGGGAGCGTGCCTGCTACTTCGGCCGCCGCAACTGAGCCATCGGTGGTGATAATGCGCCCGTGGCGGGTAGCTGCTGTTGCCGAGACCCGGGCACCCATCGCCTCGAGTTCATCATGGGCCAACCAATGGCCCGATGCATCACGATCCTCCATCAGACCGGCTGCAGCCAGTAGCAACGATCCTGTCGATATGCTCATCACGAAGCGGCTTTGCCTGGCGGTCGCCCGAATCCAGGTTGTCACCTGTTGATCCTTCGTCATCGTGACGGAGCCAAGACCGCCCGGCACGATAAGCAGATCCGTGTTGATAGCCTCGTCTATGCCCCCGTCGACTGGAAACATATGGAATGGTTCGAATCCGGGGACCGTCGTGCCCGTCGGACTCACATGTCGAACCGACAAGAACGATGTCAGTCTCATCACTTCGAGCGGTGCCAGCACGTCTCGTGAGGTCACGCCGGTGA
>JAYEIP010000306.1:0-6272 GCA_034660155.1 Actinomycetota bacterium
TTAACCTCCGACGTCATGCCCGGACTACTTGCTTTTCACGCCCACCCAGATGACGAGGTGACCTCCACGGGAGGCACTCTCGCCCGCTATGCGGCCGCCGGCGAGCAGGTGGTCGTCGTCACCGCAACCGATGGCGCTGAAGGGGAAGTCCACAACTACGACAACCCCGCAGAGATCAAGGAACAGCTGGTGGGTGTGCGTGCCACTGAACTGGCGAACGCTCTCGAGATCCTCGGAGTCAAGCAACACGAGTTCCTCGGCTATCGCGACTCCGGGATGATGGGTGAACGTGCCAACAAGCACCCCGATTGTTTCTGGGCAGCCGACTTCGACGAGGCCGTCGGCAAGATGGTGAAGCTCATCCGCCACTACCAGCCCGAGGTGATGACGATCTACGACCCGTTTGGTGGCTACGGGCATCCCGATCACATTCAGGTCCATCGGGTCGGATTGGCGGCCTTCTATGCCGCCCGTGATCTTGGCAGGTACCCGCTCGAGGACGGAGAGGCGGAATGGGCTCCGGCCAAGTTGTATTGGACCGCCTGGCCCCGTTCCCGGGTACGGGCTTTCGCCGACGCCAGGCTGGAGCAGGGCTCGATCGACAAGTCGACCCACGAACGGATGGCGGCGGCCGGATTCCCCGACGACCAGGTGACAGCATGGATTGATGTCAGAGATCGGTGGAAGCAAAAGGAGGCGGCGTGGAAGGCGCACCGCACCCAGATCCCCGAGGACTGGTTCCTCCTCAATATCCCGGATTCGGTTGAAGAGGAGATCCTGGGTCTCGAGGCGTTTGCCCGTATCGCCTCATCGATTGCATGCGCCGAAACCGAGGATGATCTGTTCTCCGGTTTGCGCTGAACGACGCTTCTTAGGTCGGAGGCGGCACGACCGGGGGCTCCCCGGAGGGAAGATCGCACCGCACCCGACCCGGCGGTAGGGATCTACCTCCAAGCCTACTCCTCGGTCGCACGGTCCGTGCCCAGCCACGAATGACACACCAGCCATATGCAAATCTGCGGACGTGCCGCTAGTCGTTTCGGCAAACTCACCGGGTTTCATCCACGATGCGTCTGAAGAACCAGAGGTCGGCGGATCGACACCGACCCTCCTCGAGCGGGCGGGTTCGTTTGAAATCCCCTGTTCTGCACAGGATTTCTCTGTGCCGACGGTCATCTCAGGTCAAGCCTCGGCAGTCCATGCACCTGTGGCTCAGGTAGGGCATCGTGTCATCAAAGTCTTCACCGAGGAGCTCTCCAATGCGGGCCATCATCGAGGTTGGAGCGATGGCGTTGCCGCAGATTTCACAAACCGCCACAACTCCTTCATGAACGGTGCGGCGTCCCGAACGAAGCAACTCGGCGTCTGCCCGGCCAGTAACGCTAATTGCCCCACGCCTGATTTCGGGGCATGCGATCGTGCATTGGTTGCAGTTGGTGCAAGATGATGCATCGAACGTTAGAGACACCCTATTGCCTTCATAGGCTGCCGTAATGGCGTGAGTGGGACACGTCTGGGCACATTGGGTGCACAACGTACAGGTCTCCGGATCGATGGTCACGACGCCGACGCTGGAGCCGGGGTGGACAACGGAGAAGGCCTCTTCACTGAATGAATCGAGCGCCAGCATCGTCTGGATGTCCCCGGCACGGGTGAAAGGATGCTGCAACGACCGGGCCGCAACAGGCTCCTTTGGTTCAGCGTTTGCCGAATCGATCGGAGCGCTCTCCGGCTCAAGCCCGGCAGACGCCAACGCAGCGCGAGCGAAGTCGACAGCCTCCCGACTGTGTTGGTCGAGACCCAGGGGACAACCACCTATGGAGCAGGGCAACACGCTGACGGAACCCGCACCGATCAGCAGAGTCGATACGAGCCAACCGCCGGGAACCATCCCGGTGCACGGGACCTCGACATCGAACCAGCCCGTCGCCGTAGCCAACTGCGTGCTTCTGCTGCACACAAACCGAATTCCGATCGCCGCCTCACCGGCCTCAACAATGGCATCGATCTGGGCCGCAAGCATCGTTGGAGACGCGGCCGGGTTGGATATTGCCTCAGTAGGACATGCTGAAACACAGCGTCCGCACGGCTCACACACGTCTTTGTTGAAATGGATTCGACCCTGATGCCACTTATAGGCGTCCTGAGGACACACGTCGACACAGGCCCGGCAACCATCGGCGGCGGCGCACGCCTTTTGGTCGATCATCGGTGCGACGAGATACACCGGATTGGGTGGCCGGAACAAGCCACGTCTCGTCACCTCTCCGCGCAACACCGGTTTGGCGTGCTCGGGGCGGCTTCCGGCAAATCCCTCGGCTCGATGCTGCAACCCGGCGACAGCCACATCGAGCTCAACCTCGTCGACTCCGGCCGAAACCTCAAGGATCTGAACCCCAAGCGGATCCAGCTCGGCAGTGCGCAGGGCTTTCTGCACGTCGGCAAGGTCGTGTGCCCGCTCGTGCAGCAGCAAGACAGCCCGGGTGGCTTCTCCCACTGCATCCACCAGCAGCATTGGCTCGCGACACAAGCCCCTGATCCCCACAACATCATCGCCCTCGTGACGGATGGCAGGTTCATCAGCGCAGGCAAAGACGGCAACATTCACTCGGCTATCCCATCTCGAATCAGACGTACGTAGTCCTTGTCGTGGACGACGAACGAATGAACGGTATCAACAAGGTCGCGGTAGAAGGCAGTTGGCTGGGCGGCATGCACCCGTTCCTGGAGCAACGGAACCCACCCGGCCAGATGTCTGCGCAGGAACCGTATCTCCAGATCGAGCACCTCCCCGGCGAGGCGGGTTTGTTCATCCATCCATGCACCGGCCTCGAGATCACATAGGTAGGCCATGACCTCGAGTTCTGTCGAGATATGGTCGGGAGCTTCATCGAGTCCGACTGAGCCAATCCCCATCGAACGGTATTCACGCTGCATTTCCGCAACGAATTCTGCGATGCCACCCCCCTTGGCCGGCACCCTGTAGTACGACTCGGTCGGTGGGCTGAGGGCACCCGATCTTCCCGAGGCGAACAATCTTATGTAGTCGACATCCAATCGGTCACCCGCAACATCCGCGGGAAAATGGCGACCGAGTCTCCGCAGATCCCGGCTGAAGGCGAACATATCTATATCGCGCTGCTCAAGCACCCCGATGGCCTGAGCAAGTACGTCGAACATCTCCGCAGAAGGCGACAACAGGGCCCCACCGAGGAATCGGTAGAGGCCCTGTCGAGTTCGGGCAATGTCAGCCCAATCTGTCATTGATGCCTTTCCGGCAAGATCTCGTACACGATGGCAGCAGCCACCACCGACACTATGCCGAGGATGAACAGAATCGGTGCCCCGACGATCGTCGGATCGCTGTCCGCCACGGAACTCGAACCCCACGGGGCTGCCAAGAGGTAACCCAACAGCATGAGCGCAAACCCAAGTACTACCAGACCAACTGTCACAGTCCTACGCATCGGTCGTCACCTCATCTTCGTCTCGCATCGAAATGATCGGGAATACCTTCATGAATAGCCCTATCAACAGGGCACCTAGGGCGAACAAACCCGCAACCACCGCAAACTCAACCCAATTCGGGAAGTACGAGCCCGCCTCGTATGGCAGCAAAGTGGCATGGGTTTGGGATGGAACGACCGTCAGATAGCGCTCCGCGACGGCCGCCGTCGAGATGGCAACACTCGCTATGACTAACGGGCCAATACGCCAGCGACGAGTCGCCGCTTGCACGATCAGCAACGCGATACCGCCAACCATCAGAGCGAGGGACAGCCAAAAGATCCAGGCATACGTACCTTTTAGCAGCGCATCCGCCAGCTGACGCTCGTTTGCAGGCGTGGCATACAACAACGTGACGAGCTCGACGATCATGAAGTACAGCGCAACCGAGGCCGCAGCCAGCAGGAAGCGGCCGAGCCACTTAAAGACACCAACACCGATCCGGTTCCAGTCTCCAAGAGCGCGACGCACGATTGCGGTCAACACCAACAAATTGGCGAGACCAGACGCCGCCGCCAGCACGAGGAAGTCGGGACCCTGGAGCGAACCGAACCAGCCGGGCCGGCCCACCGAAATCCCGAACACCAACCCCTCGGTCGACAACGCAATCACGATCAGCGGCACAATTCCGACGGATAGCCAGAACATCACCCGCTGGTGCCGATCCTTCTCCTCCTCGGTCCCGGTATAGCCGGCCGCCCACAGGCGGTGGAACCATTGCAGGCGTGACGGCGTATTGGCCATGCGCGCTGCATCCCGGCGCCCGCCAAGGTACAAGTACGCGAGGCTGGTCAGCAGCACACCGCCCGCGACCAACGTGAAGGTCCCGAAAAATGGTGATTGCGGCCGTACATAGAGCAGCATATTGATGATGCCCCGGATCGGGTGCCCTAGATCAATAACGACCGCCAGCAAACCAACCATCAACGATGCGACGGTAAGCAACTCGGCGATCCGCGTGATCGGCCGGAGTTCGGCGATCCGGAACACCCGGATGATGGCCGCGATGATAACGCCGGCGAAACTAACGCCGATGAAGAACTCGACCATCACGATGTAGAGGCCCCAGGTCGCACCGCCCATCGTTCCCGTGTTCCGCATGTTGGTGACGATCATGCCGTTCGATGCTTGATACCAATACGCAAATAGCCCGAACCCGAGTACCGCAAGGGCGATGACAATGAACGCTTTCCATCCGGTGGTCAAGCGTCCCACGCCTTGCGGGAGACCAGGTTGAACTTCTATTTCAACTGCCATGTCACACCGTCGCTTTCGGCCGCTCGATTTCCTTCAGGTCCCTGGTCGGGGGGTTACCTCCGACGAAGTAGACGCTGGGTTTCGTGCCGGCTTCCTCGAGTAGCTGCCAGGTGCTCTTCTCGCGGAGGTACAGGCTGATAGGAGTTTCCGCATCATCGGTATCTCCAAACACAAGCGCATCAGTGGGACAGGTCTCGACACACGCAGGCTGCTGCCCCTTCTCGACCCGGTGCACACAGAAGGTGCACTTCTCGATAACACCCTTGTCATGGCCACCGCCGGCGGTCTTCCGCTGCTCGTCGCCGTAGAGCCCATCGAGATCAGGGTTCCGATAGGGCGGGATCGCCCCACCGGTTACCGCTTGTACATCATCGTCAAGCCAGTCGATGATGTCGTACTGACCCTTCTCGGGCTTCTCCCAAGTGAAGTAGTTGACCCCGTAGGGGCAGGCGAGTTCGCAGTAGCGACAGCCAATACAACGATCGGTGTCGGTGAGTACCAACCCATCCTCACGCTTGAATCTCGCTCCAACCGGGCAGACCTTCACACAGGGTGCGTTGTCACAATGCTGACAAGCACGGGGAAGGAAACTCATCTCCGTGTCGGGGTACGTTCCCGACTCAAAACGGAAGACGTACATCCAGAAGTTGCCCTGCATCGTGTTGTTCTCGATCTTGCATGCTTCCATGCAGCCGCGGCATCCCTGGCAGCGCTCAAGATCGACGACCATTGCGTACTTCGTCATCAGGCATCACCCCCTTTCGTGATCTTCACCCTTACATGGAACGACTGATCCGCGGTGTTGGACATATAGCCCTCGCCGGTGAAGTAGATCTCATTTGCAGAAGCGCCTTGCCCCTTGTTCTGGGGGTGGGTCCACATCCCGAAATGATGCGGCATCGCAACGGTGTCCGGCCGGATCGCGTCGCAATAGCCCGCAGTAGTCACGAGGCTCCTTGTCTCACCGGTGATGGCGTTCTGAGATTCGACCGTAACCACATCACCGTCATCGATCCCGAGCCGCTGCGCCGACTCAGGATTGATGTCGAGCCGAGCACCCGGTGCCAGTTCAGCCAGCATTGGCACAAAGCTGGTCCGGGACTGCTTGTGCTCTATCTGGTGATAGCTGATCAGGGTGAACTCGTACTCACTTGGCGAGGCATCCATGGTGGGTGATCGCCAGGTCGGCAACGCCGTGTAGTCTTGCCAGTAGATCTCCTCGGCGCCCTTGTCCTTCATCTGGTTCTGGGCGTCGAGCAGGCTTTCGCCGTAGAGACGATGGAGAGCACCTGCAAACGGGGGATCGACTGCGTACCCGTACATCTTCGTCGGGCTTACCGGACCTTTGATAAACGTTCCGTTCTCAGGATCCTCGAAGTATTCGATTCCCTCTTCGATACCCTGCGCCTGCGACCACCGATCGAATATGTCACGCACCTCGGGCTTCTGGTCAAGCGGAAGAGCGAACTCGGTGTCGTTGAGCTTCAGTTCGCTGTTCACCACCGAGA
>JAYEIP010000307.1:0-6259 GCA_034660155.1 Actinomycetota bacterium
CGCGCGAACTGCCGTTCGCTTTCGTGAGCAAAATCGACTCCGTCTGCCGGTTCCGGCGCGTCGAATGGTTCGTGACTCAGTTGGCCTGGGCCTCCGTGCTTGCGGCCGGGACGGTGGCCTCTTCTTCAAAGAGTTTGTGGAGCTCACCTTCGAGCTCTTGCTGAACGGGGCCGACTGCGATGCCGAAGACACCCTGGCCCTTTTGGAATACGTCCACGACCTCATCTGCACTGTGTGCCGCAAATATGCTTGCGCCGTCCGACAACAACGTGACGTCATTGAGAGGGTTGTTGCTGGCCAGTTGCTCTCGGAGGATATCCATGGCGCTGCGAATCTTCTTCAGGCTCATCCCGGCGTCGAGCAACTTCTTCACGACTTTGAGTTGAACAATGTCGATGAAGGAATAGCGCCGCTGGGTGCCCGATCCCTGTGCTGACTGAATGGACGGCTTGATCAGACCGGTACGTGCCCAGTAGTCGAGCTGGCGGTAGGTGATCCCGACCAGTTTGCACACCTGGGGGGCGCGATATCCATTGTCGTCCGCTTTCACAGCAGGCCTCCTTAGAGCCGTAGCTTACATCGACGTAATTCCGCCCGTCGAACTACGCCTGTGAAGTTACAGACAAGAGCCGCGACTTGTCAACAACCCCTGTGGATAAGCCAGCATTTCCGGGTTTCCAGTGCTTCTCATCAGTCCCCCTCCAGTAGAGCGCGGCCGGACCACTCCCGAGGGGGCGCGCCTATGACTCCGTTGAGTGGCCTGAACCGAAATCTTCGGGCGTGATGTCTTCAAGGAATTCGCGGAAGCGTTCGATCTCTTCCTCCTGTCCGTCCTCCTCGATCTCGACACCTGCCTCGTCAAGCAGGTCCCGATCGGCGAAAACGGGTGCCTCAGCCCGCGCCGCCAGCGCGATGGCATCTGAGGGTCGCGCCGACACAACGATCTCTGTGCCGTCGCGTTGGAGAATCAGATTCGCGAAGAAAGTGCCACTGGATAATTCCGTGACGTCGACTCGCACGACCTCGGCATCAAGCGCCCCGACGACCAATTTCAACAAGTCGTGGGTCATCGGCCGCTGCGGTTCTACGCCCTGCATGGCCAGAGCTATGGCGGTCGCCTCATTGGGCCCTATCCAGATGGGTAGGTATTTTGTGCCGCCAGCTTCGCGGAGGAGCAGGATCGGCACATTCGTCGGAAGTTCGATTCGAACCCCGATGAGTTCCATTGGTACTGGATCCATGGCCTCAGCCTATCACCGGGTGCTATCTGGGTCGCCGACTGAGCGTTGGCCGCCAAAGGCTATCTCGGGAAAGCTGTTGTCCAGATCCTGGAGTCGCGCCAGATCCATCACAGCCCAAAGACCGGGGAGGTTTCGATACCGGCCTTGCCAATCGAGGCCATAGCCAAGGAGGAACTCGTCGCCGATTTCGAATCCACGGTATTCGAGCGGTACATCGACTATCCGCCGTGGAACTTTGTCTAGGAGCGCAATCGTCTTGAGGCTGGCAACCTCTCTGACTCCGATGTTTCGTCGCAGCGCCGTCAGCGTAAGGCCGGTGTCCACGATGTCCTCAACGATGATCACATGTCGGTCCTGTAGGGAGATCGCGGTATCCATAGCAACCGATACCCGGCCCCTCGTCCCGAACCGGGTGAGGAGCAAGAAATCGACCTCATGAGGTTCGTCGATAGTCCGGACAAGATCGGCAAGGAAGGGCACCGACCCATTGAGAACACCGACCAGCACCGGATTCAGCCCCACGTAGTCGGCTGCGATCTCTTGACCAAGCTCGCGAACACGACGTTGCAAAGCTGCAGCGTCAACAACCTCGAGATAGGGCGAGCTCACCCGGATCCACCGAGCGTGGCCGGGATCATGTCACGAATCATGTCCTCGATTGCCTGCGATCCTGGCGTCTCGCCCCATGGAGTGATCGCGTCCAAACCGGTCTCGAGAGGTTGGAGTGTCTTGACTACCGCTTGCTCTTCGGCGTCGAGTGGTGATGGGGAGATCCCACCGCCGCCCTCCTGTTCCACAAGCGGCGCCAAGAAACGGTCTCTGATTGAGATACGGCCCGTCATGAAGTCGAAGAGTGCGCTGGTATCAGCGAAATGGTCTTCACTTCCCATCACGACGATGACAAACGTGTGACCTTGCGATTCCAGGACAGATATCAGGACCCGGCCGGCGTTGCCGGTGTAACCCGTCTTCATGCCGATGACCCCCGGGTAGCGACCAAGCAATTGGTTGGTGTTGACGGCGACCCGGTCCTCGCCGGTGGGGGCGGGTTTGAAGCGGATAAGTCGCGTTCTGGTCAACTGCGCCAGCACGTCGTCTTCCAACGCCGCCACCGCGATCGTCGTCAGGTCCCGGGCGGATGTGTAGTGAGCTTCATCATCCAGGCCGTGAGGGTTAACAAAGTGTGAGTGCTCGAGGCCCATGGTGACGGCCAGGTCATTCATCAAGACAGCAAAGCCTTCGACACTTCCGCCAACGTACTCGGCGAGGGCGATCGCGGCATCATTCCCGGAGCGGATCACGACGGCAGCCAACAAGTCGCGGACGCTCCACACCTCTCCGGCTACCAGCCCGACCTCTGCTTCACCTACATCGGCGGCTACCTCGGAAACTCGGACGCGTTCATCCAGCTCTGTGTGTTGTCGCACAACCAGGGCTGTCATCATCTTGGTGACCGAGGCCATGGCGCGTTCCTCGTCGGCGTTGCTTTCGACAAGCACCACTCCGGTATCGAGATCGGTAACCATCCATGCCTCAGCGGTCAGTTCCGGGAATGTCGGCTCCGAGGGGAACTGCATAGGGCTGGCAAGCATGCCAAACGCGGCAAATACTGCGACGGGAGAAAGCATTTTCGTCATCATCGCTCAAGAAGCCGACGTAGTTTCGCTCTGACGAGATTCTCCTGGAGCTGGACGCCGGCGCTGGCACCGTCCGCGAGGATCTCCGCGGCCCGTCGACGGCTCTTTGGGTTGCGGTGTCGCAGCAAGGGTGTCACTAGTTGCGAGAGAAGATCAACTTCCCGATCTGCTGCAAGGCGCAGGGAGCGGATATGCCGTCCCTCCAGCCCGCGGGCATAGAGACGGTACGCGGCACGGGCAATAGCGAGATCCTCATCCCGAAAGACTTGTCGCCCGTCGGGGAGATCCATCGGGCTCAAAACGCCGTGGGCGATCATCTCGTCGATTTGCCCACGGTTTAGCCCGCTGGCGCGACCCAGCTCATCAACGGCCATGGAGATGCCGACGCTTCCGAAGTAGGCCTCCGGCGCCGGCCCACTGTCCCGTGGTGTGGCAGTCTCATCACCACGATCCCATGAAGTCAGCTTTGATTTGATGACTTTGAGGGGGAGAAAGTGATCTCGTTGCTCGCTGAGCACGTACTTCAGCCGGTCCACATCATCCTCATCGAACATCCGATACCCAGAAGGGCTGCGCGTCGGGGTCACCAACCCTTGAGCCTCGAGGAAGCGGACCTTCGAAATAGTTACATCCGGAAACTCCGACTTGAGGAGATTGATGACTTCGCCGATGGAGCGAGTCTTCCGGGTGCCGATCTGTGCTGGAACGGTTGCTTCCTCAGCCATGTCCGCCCGCTACGACGAGGTGGAACTTGCCGATGATCACCTCGTCGCCGGGCCGTAACCGGGCCTTGTCATGGCGTTCGGCGTTGATGTAGGTCCCGTTGGTCGAACCAAGATCCTCCACCAAAAGCCCCTCTCCGTCAACACTGAACCGGGCGTGGTGGCGGGAGACGGTTACGTCGCCGAGAAAGATGTCAACGTCATTGGAACGGCCCGCCAGGACTTCTCCATCGCCGAGCACGTAGGTCAACCCCGCACGGGGTCCCCGCTCCACCACCAAAGCGTAGCGAAACGCGCCTTCAATCCGCCCTACTTGCTCGCCGACGTCGGCGGTACCCCCACCAGGGCTGTAGAAAACGGTCTTTTCGCCATCGGGTGTGTCTTCAGGCGCGGTAAAACGATCGGCCATGGAAGACATGGTAGTCACAAAGCCTCGATATAAGGTTGAGACTTTCCACAAATCTGGTACAGCCGACGCACGCGAGGAAAATCATGCCGTCGTCGGGGGGAAAATACCGCCGGCTCGCGCAGACCTCCTCTTGTGGGAGAGTGGGGCAGCCGCATGCAGGACCGCGAGGGGTCCCAAAGGTTGTGTCGCTACTCGCTGAACTTGGTGTACGCCGCGGCGTCCATCAGTGCATCGAGAGCGCCGGCGTCACCTTCGATTACGACGAACCAGGCCGCACCGTAGGGGTCCGAGTTGATGGTCTCAGGGGCGTCTACAAGAAGGTCGTTGCTGGCGGCAACAGTCCCGGAAATGGGGGCGTAGACGTCTGCGACCGACTTGGTGGACTCGATCTCGGCGAAGGCCTCCCCTGCGGTCACCTCAGCACCAACCTCCGGAAGATCGACAAAGACAACGTCTCCGAGGGCGTCCTGAGCGAAATCAGTGATCCCGATCCGTACCTTGCCATCTTCGTCAACCGCGATCCATTCATGGTTCTCGGTATAGCGAAGTCCTTCTGGAATCTGCACGGTGTCTCCTGTTTCTCCTCGATACTCGGTGGAGCTTAACTCGCGTCCAGCCTCTCCTGAACTCGCTTAGCTCGGATAGCGCCGATGGCATCACCGGCGTATTGAAATCCGACCACGTAGTACAGAATGAGACCTGGGATGCCGCTTAGCCAGGCGATCACGAGGCCCCACTCCCACTCACTGCCCACAAAGAACCACGCCACGGCCACGTATAGCAGCAGCGTCGCCAACTTCCCCAGGTACCTGACATCGAGTTTGGTGTGTCCCATGACAGCGACAACGATTGCCCCGGCGCCGATGACAGCCTCCCGAGCTATCAATGCCCAGGCGAACCATGCGGGCAAGTCGCCCGAGATGAGCCCACCAACTACGGCCGCAAAAACTGCCAGGCGATCCGCCAATGGGTCAAGGAATTCGCCAACCTCGCTGACCTGGTCGAGGCGCCGGGCGAGATAGCCATCCACCCAGTCGGTGCCTCCGATAAAGGCCAGCAGCCACCCGGCGGCAAAGGGATTGTCTTGATTGAAGAGCAGCCACAGGAAGACAGGGATCAGTCCCAGACGGAACAATGAAATCAGATTGGGAATCGTAAGCACGTTGCTTACGGTATCAGCCTACGCGGACGACACGGAAGCGAATGCGATCCAGTTCCTCATCTTCGAAGGTAACGACGAACGCATAACCCTTTGCATCAGGGAATTCGATGCCGTGGAACGGACTAACGATTGGCACGATGCTCGACGAGCCTGGTGGCAAGTTGGGCGGAGCTCCTACTCGGAGCTTCCCTTTGGCTTCTACCCCCATGTCGATCCCGTCTTCATCGATGAGACGTAACGAGATTTCAAGGTCACGATGACGCTCATCCGGCTCAATCTCTGCCACCAGGGCAACAGTCAGGCTGCGGTGAATCACCGGAAGCTTGCGAGCGCTGATGGTGTCGAATCCGCCACCGAGGACGAACAGTTTCCCACCCTGCACCTGGGCTGAATCGGCAAGCATCGCCGTGGTCAAACGCACCGTCATCTCCTCGTCTTGCGAGCGGCTACACACTAATGCCCGCACCGGTCACATCAATTTTGGTCGAATCTTCCCCCCTGTATCGGCTCCTAGTCGGGACTCCTCAACCATTCATTTTGAGTTCCCGCCACCTCCTAATTGGCACTGCACATACACGTTGCGACGCCAGCGTCGTATCCTCGCCGCCATGAGACTCCGCATTCTCACGATCAATATGTATAACGGCCGCGCCGACGCCGGCTCGTTGGCGTCGGCGCTCCACGAATACGTTCCAGATGTGGTCGCGGCACAAGAACTCTCGTCTGCCGGTGCTGAGGTCTTGGCTGATTGGGGGGACAACTACCTTCTCGACCCGCGGAACGACCTGACCGGGATGGGGACCGCTGTCCGCGGATCCGCATCGTTCTCGAGACTCGATTTCCCCAACCGAAATCCAGTGACAGCCACATTGCCCGCTGTGGACTGGGGACTCGACCGTGACCTCGACATCGTCAACGCACACCTCGTGAATCCGATTTCCCGCCCGCTTCAGAAATCACGGATGTTGCGGACACTCGAACTTGCGGCGCTCGAGCAGCTACTGGCCGCGAGCAATGGAAATCTGTCACGGGTACTCGTTGGCGACCTCAACTCCTCCCCTGCCTGGCCGCTGTACCGGCGGCTGGCT
>JAYEIP010000308.1:0-6230 GCA_034660155.1 Actinomycetota bacterium
ATCGGACTCCATCTACTTCGACCGCTACAGCCGGTACGACGAGGTGGGGGCGTGTGAGAGCCTCGACAGCCCGACCCGTGACTGGTACTTCTTTGCTGAGGGCGGAGGCCCGTGTGCCGGTGATACCGACTACACGGCGTGGTTTGGGTTCGACAGCCTGCCCAAGCTCGATTCGTCGAACCAGGCGGTGCGGGACCTGATCTTTGCAAGCGGCCCCGATGCGGTGGCCCGTTACTGGATGCAATATGCCGACGGTTGGCGGCTCGACGTCTCCGGCGACATCGATCAGGGAGTCACCGGCTCACCGGACAACGACTACTGGGAGCTGTTCCGGGAGGCGGTGCATGCCACCAATCCCGATGCGTACATCGTGGGTGAGGAGTGGGGCAATGCTTCGTCGTGGGTGCTGGGTAACGAGTGGGACGCCACGATGAATTACCAGTTCTCCTCGGCGGTGTTGGGGTTCTGGCGGGATACGCCGTTCACCGACAACGACCACAACGTCTCGTCGTCGGCCGGGGTCATCGACCCGCTGGCGCCGTCGCAACTGTGGGAGGCGCTGACCAACCTGGAGGAGAGGTATCCCGAAGAGGCGTACCTGGCAATGATGAATCTGCTGGGTAGTCACGACACCAACCGGGCACTGTTCATGCTGGACCACAATGCCGCGGAGGGCAGCGACGACACATTGTTGGACGATCCGGGTTACGACTGGTCGGATGCGTTGCGCCGCTTGCAGGGCGTGGCGATCCTCCAGATGACGTTGCCGGGAGCCCCGACGATCTATTACGGCGACGAGGTTGGCCTGGTGGGCCCGACGTCGTATGTGAACGGTAGGTGGGAGGACGACCCGTACAACCGGGTTACCTACCCGTGGCTGGATGACGATCTGGGAACCCCGTTCTATACGCATCTCCAGGACGAGGAGGCACAAGAGGGCCTGTTCGATTATTACGCCGCGTTGACCGAGGCCCGCAACGAGCATCCGGCATTGCGTACCGGGGACCTCGATCTGCTGGTAGCAGATGATGTCACCGGGGTGCTGGCTTACGGCCGCTGGATCGATGAGAAGCGCGGTGGCCCGGGCGGCGACAACAGCGAGTCAGACAAGGCCGACGCGGCGATCATCGTCGTCAACCGGGGCACGACCGACCAAACGTTGACACTGGACTTGGCCGGGTATCTGGGCGCAAAGACCAAGATTGAAGATGTGCTGACGGGGGACGACTATCGGGTGGGCGACGACGGTTCGCTCCAGGTGACGGTGACGGCGGGCAGCGGCCTGGTGCTGGTGCCGACCCACCAGATCGCCTCCCGACCTGATGCCGCCGCGGGCCTGACTGTGACCGCCGAGCGGGCGGGCGAGGTTGATCTCGTGTGGAGCCCGGTGGGCGACCGGATCGAGTACGACGTGTACCGGACGCTGCTGTCGGGCGGCGGCTACGAGCTGGTGGGAACGACGGCGGGGACGAGCTTCGCCGACGTCGGTCTGACCAATGCGGTTGAGTACCACTATGTGGTGGTGGCCCGCGACACCAAGACGCTGCTCGAGGGCGGATGGTCGAACGAGGCGTCCGGGGTCCCGCACTATGACCTCAACGCAGGTTGGTTCGATCTGGTGTGGCCATTCACCATCACGCACACCATCAGCACCGAGAACCCCACCGAGACGGTATTCGGCCAGGTTTGGCTGGATGGCGTGACCGGAGCGGCCGGCCCTGCCGAGGGTGTGGCGGCCGAGGTCGGTTTTGGTGTGACGGGTAGCGACCCGGCCACGTGGACCTGGACGGAGATGGAGTATGTGGGCCCGGGCGGCTTTGCTCCCAACAATGACGAGCACGCCGGCTCGATGGCCCCAGATCTATTGGGCACTTACGACTACACAGTGCGCTGGAGTTCCGACGGTGGCCGCACCTGGCTGCTGTCACCGACCTGGGGAACGATGAATGTCGAGGCCTCGACAGACACAATCGCCCCGAGTGCGTCTGTCCTGGAGGTGGCTGCCACCGGAGCAGCCTCAGTGTCGCTGGCGTGGACGGCCGCAACGGATAACGTCGCGGTCGCCGGATATGAGGTCTTCCGTGATGGCGTCGAGATCGCCGAGGTAGACGGCACCGAGTACACCGACACCGGGGTAGTCACCGGCGAGACGTACACATATGTGGTGCGCGCCTTTGACACCTCGTGGAATCGGTCGTCCCCCTCGAATGAGGTGACGGCCACGGCCGAACCTGTGGTCGTTGACGTGACCTTCCTGGTGACGGTGCCGACCAACACCACCGGGACCGTGTACGTGGCGGGTTCGTTCCCGTCACCGCTTCCGTTCTGGGATCCGGGCGGCATTGCGCTGACCGCAACGTCCAACGCAAACGAGTGGTCGGTGACGTTGTCACTTTTCGAGGGCACCGAGGTGGAGTACAAGTACACCCGGGGCGATTGGGAGAGTGTCGAGAAAGACGCCAACTGCGACGAGATCGCGAACCGCACAATGCGTGCCGAGGACCAGGGCGGTGGTGCGATGACGGTTTCCGACACGGTCGAGAAGTGGCGTGACCTGGATTCGTGTCCCTGAGCTGAGCGGAAGCGGCGTGGGTTGATCCCTGCGTCGCTTCCAATCCTTCTGAGCCTGAACCGCGATTCGTGACTTGCGCTCCTGATGACCCTCCGCTGGTCCTGGATCCAGGGTTTGTCCTCATAACAGTCCTCCCCTCGCGGGAGGGCGGGGCCAGCCGGAGGCTGGACCGGGAGGGGGAAGAGACCCGGGGAACGTTGACTCCTGGTTCCACCCCCTCGCCCGCGGAGCCGGGCGATCCTCCCATCAATCAAGGGGGGATTGTTTTTTGGGCCATGTCTTCACCAAAACTGTGCACCGTCGTGTTGGCTGAAACGTCAATGCGCACAGCACGTATCGCCGATCCGGGCTTCGCTCAGCCGTGGATCCAGGCTGGTGGGAGGCCGTTGTGCCGACGATCGCTGTTCTCCGATTCATCGGGTCCGGGACTGACAAAGAGGGAACGACACCTTCGGGTATTACCCTTCCAGCGTGGCCGACTTTCACCCTCCAACATCGACTCTTCGGTAGGTCAAGCCCCGGACCCGCCACCAACACTGCGACAAGTCCGAGGTCACCCAAAACGCCCATTGCTCAACCGGTGTCGGCCGGCAGTAGCCGGAAAGCGTCGACGCCCCCGTCGCGTTCACCAGCCGGACCTCCACGAAGAAGACCCCGGGAGCAGAGTGCTCTGCTCCCGGGGTCCTGTTCCTTCGATTATGAGTTGGGCAGGAAGTCCATGTTCTGGAGCTTGAAGTTGCCCTTACCCTTGACGCCGTTGACGGTCTCGGTGTTCATGCCAAAGGTGAGTACCGATGCTGCAACTGCATCTGAGTTCACGTCAAGCGCTGTCAGGTTGATGTTGTCGAACGTGTCGCATGCCAGGTGGTAGCACGGGTCGTACTGGTCGCCAGCGGTGCCGCCCCAAAGCGCAACCTCGTCGGGCGTCTTGATACCTTCCGCACCGGTGAAGAGCCCACCTGCGGGGATACCTACTGCGATGAATGGCCCGTAGTCGGACCGTCCGGAGAAGTCGGTGCCCTTTGCCGGCAGCTCACGCGCCGCATAGAACTCCTCGTAGAACTCCTCGATCTGTGCTGAACCTTCCGGGCCGGCTCCGGCACCGACACCATCTGAGTCGTCACCGTCGTAGATGAAGAACACATGGTTCGGCGAGCCGATCATGTCGAAGTTCAGATACATGGCGATCCGGTCGAGTTCAGCCTGGTCCAGACCGTTGACGTAGTCGGTTGAGCCGACGAGACCGAGTTCTTCGCCGCCCCACCAGGCGAACCTGATGGTGTTGGTCGGCTTGACCTTTGCCATCTGCACGGCGACCTCGAGGACCGCGGCGCTACCAGAACCGTTGTCCTGGATACCCGGACCACGCTGCACGCTGTCCAGGTGGGCGCCGGCCATCACGACGTTGTCGTCGTTCTTGCCGGGCAGCTCTGCAATCACGTTGTAGTTGGTCAGGATCTCATTGGGATCGACGTTGATGAAAGCTTCCGCGCCTGCCACGGCCAGTGCTTCCCCGTTGGCGAAGCTGCCGCCCACCACCGGCACCGTCAGGTTGCTTGGTGATCCGTCAGGCAGGTTCGCCGCGTTGCCGACGATCAGGCCGGTGCGTGTAGGCGAGTTGCCCTGGTTGAAGATGATCACGGCTTCTGCCCCGGCTGCTTCGGCGTTGACCGCCTTGACTGAGAAGAAGCACGCCCCCCGCTGGATCAGCGCAATGTCGCTCGGGCCACTGAAATCCAGCCCGGCGAAGTCTGCTGGTTCGCAGCCGCTCGTCGAGGCTTGTGGTGGGGCCAGTGCAAGATCGACCGGGATCACCTGCCCGGTTACTGTCCCGCTACCGCTGCCGGTGAAAGCGCCCGTTTCGTAGGTCGCAACGATTGGAGCCGTCTGCTCCAGGGTTGCCGGTGGGATGAACGTGAACTCGAATCCGTCGAGCTCAACGTCGTAACCGGCCGCCTCCAGCGTGTCGGCCACATAGGCGACGCTGGCGTCGTATCCGGAGAAACCGGCTGCCCGGTTTCCGCCGTTCGCGTCTGCGATTGCCTGGAACGCTGCCTGATGTTGACGGACGCCGTCGACGGTGACGCACTCGAGCAGTTTGTTGATGGTGTTGTTGGTTCGACTGTCACAAGCTTCCGGTCCTGCGGTGGCTACCACAGGAAGGCTCGCAACGATAAGTACGGCCGCCATCAGGGCGACGCGAAGTTTGGATTTCATAATGGAGGAGTCTCCCTTCCCTCTATCCCTGCCAGACCGAACCTACAGGAACAAAGGGCCAGGTGTGTGGAAAGGTGAAGGCGTCGCTCACTCCCGGAGGCGTGGGCCGACGACTTCCCAGAACCGGGCCTCATCTATGAAGCAGACCCCGGTGACGGAGGCGCCCCCCCTCACCACCCACACATCGTGGGCGCCGGCGGGAACCGCAAACTGGGCGCGTTGCAGCCACCAGGGCGGCGTTCCCGGATTGCCGGTGGCTTGGTATGCATCGAGATCGGCGGCTGTGGTCCCTTCGTTGTAGATACCGGTGATGAGAGCGATGAAGCCTGCGCTGTTGTTGTCGATCCGCATGACGAGATCATCGGGGAGCGGATCGGGCCCTTCGTAGGTGCAGGTGGTTCCGTCCCAGGTGAGGACGGCGTCGGGTTGCCATGCCGGGACGCCGGGATTGCTGGTACCGATGATGGCTGCGTAGAAGTGGTCCTCGAAGGCGTCGCGGTCGGCGGCGACGGCGACGCGGACCGGGCGACCGTCGGGGCTGTCGACGGTCGCTCCTGCTTGGTTCCCGCCTTCCTCATCGATGGCGAGGGTGCGTTCTTCGATGGTCACCACCGACTCGTCGGTAGCGACGACCGCGGCGAGTTCGTCCCAGTGGTATATCCCGCCAAAAAGTGGGGTGTCATCGAGGTAGTCGGCGACGAACTGCGATGTTGGGGAGGTGTCCCGATGTGCTGTCACGGCGTCGTACAGATACGGGGTAACCGGCAGATCGTTGGTGGCATCGAGCGGGACCAATGTGATGGGCACCGCGGTACCGAACACGATGGCGGCGGCCCGGGGGTCGGCCCAGATGTTGAATTCAGCATCGGCGTTGGAGCCGGCGTAGATCACGTTCCCGCCGACGTCGACGGCACCGCCCATGAGATAGACCATCTCAACCCTGTCGAGGACGTTCGGGTTGGTTTCAATGGCCTCGGCCACGTTGGTGAGTGGTCCCAGGGCGACAAGTACGACGTCCCGGTCGGCCGACCCGATAGCGTCGGCGAGGAGTTCAGGGGCGGCGGCCTCGGCCAGTGGTCTCGGCTCGGGTAGTGCCACATTACCGAGGGTGTCGGCAGAGTCACGCCATGCTTGCGGAGCCTGGTTGTCGCCGGCGAGTGGAGTGCTGCGTCCACATGCCACCGGGATGTCCGGGGCGCCTATCCGCTCCAGTATCGCCGAGGTATTTTCGGCAGCGGCCGGGCAATGGGCGATGCCGGTGCCCGACATGGTGAGCGCCAGGATTTCGACATCGGGCTGCTCGAGCAGATACAAGATGGCCTTGATGTCGTCGAATGCACCGTCGGAATCGACGACGACGTAGGTGGTGTCGTCATCGCCGCCGGTTCCCGCTGAGTCGGCACACCCTCCGACGACAAGACCAATCAGAGCCAGCAGAACA
>JAYEIP010000309.1:0-1201 GCA_034660155.1 Actinomycetota bacterium
TGATGAGGTGCTGGTAGACCCGGTCGGAGATCTTTCGTTTCAACGCCCGGATGGCTTCCTTGCTGGTCTTGCCTTCGGTGATCTTTTTGTCGTAGTAGGTGCGGCCTTCGCCGGGATAACGGAGCTGGCAGATAGCGGCGATGTGGATGGCGTGGTTGAGTTTCCGGTTCCCTCTTGGGTTGAGCCGATGCCGCGGTCGGTCGCCTGAGGACGCTTCGATTGGTGCGGTGGCGTTGTAGGTGGCGAAGTGGCCTTTGGTTGGGAACCGGGTGACATCTCCGGTGAACCCGATGATGATCGCAGCACAGATCGGACCGATCCCGACGATGTCACACAGGGTTGTTGCTGAGGCGGCGACTGCAACTTTGATTCGTTTCTTTGATGCCTTCAGCATCGTGTCGAGTCTGGCGATGTCATCGACCAGGTCGGTTGCGATGACCAGCCGATGCCTTGTTACCTCATCACCGACTTTGACCCTGCTGAGTAGCTGATTCGCTTTGTTTACGGTGATTTCTGAGCCGATGCCGCCTGGTTCGAGCTCGAGCAACAATGCGTGGAGTCGGCTGCAGTGCTTGTTACGCAGTCGGGCCATATCGCGGTGTCGTTTCGCCAACATTCGCAGTACTTGGGTGTGATCATCTGGCCGGACCTGGGCCAGCCGATCGGAACGCAACGCCGCGATCGCGACCGACCGGGCATCATTCGGGTCGTTCTTTTGTGACCTTCCTGATCCCAACACACGAACCCGAGACGCCAGCAGCGGCGGCACATCGAACACGGTCTCGCCGGCCGCGATTAGCTGTTGAGCAACCAGGTAGCCAAGCCCGTTGGCGGACTCCACCGCCCATTCCCTCTTTTCGAAACTGTCGGCCCATTCACACAGCCTTCGGGCCTGGCTGGTTGATACCCGGAGCCTGAACTCGTCGAGCACCACTTCGTTGTCGTCGATCGCTACTGCAGTGTGGGTCGCCTTGTGCGGATCGATACCGATCATCGTCATGGCAATGCCTTCCTAGTCGATGGTGAACCGAGGTGGGCACTCCTGATTCGGGTCGATGTGTTCTCGCCTCTTTCGAGCCACACCCCAGTCGGGTAACCGGCCGGCAAGCAGCTCGCTAGAAAGCCAACCCGCACGGGCGGCAGGCACTTAGAGAGCCCACCGACCGGATCACCCAAACGCTACGGAACAACCGAAACGCAT
>JAYEIP010000310.1:0-6142 GCA_034660155.1 Actinomycetota bacterium
GGGCTGGCTCCGGCTGCTCACGGAGCCAACCGGACGGGCCGGATGTTCACGGGCGATCGGAGCGGCGAGTGGCTTTATCGAGCATTGCATGAAGCAGGGTTCGCCAATCAATCTGAATCAACCGGGCGAGCCGACGGGCTCCGGCTAACAGATGCCTGGGTGACGGCACCGGTCCGTTGTGCACCGCCTGCCAACAAACCCACAACGGTGGAACGCGACAACTGCGCCGACTGGTTTTCCGCCGAACTCGACTTACTCTCGACAGCGCAGGTATTCATCTGCCTTGGCCAATACGGGTTCCACTCCCTGTGGCGGTACCTGTCGGGTGAGAGCCACGAGCTTCCTAAGCCGCGGCCAAAGTTTGGTCATGGTGTGGAAATCGGGCTACCCGACGGGAGAACTGTTCTGCTGTCGTATCACCCCAGTCAGCAGAACACCTTCACCGGTAAACTCACGACCGACATGTTCTCGCGTGTTTTTGCGAGAGCGCGTCGGCTCACCGCAACTGATCGGACAGATCCATGACCCGCACCCACCGGTCATAGGCGGCGTTCAGGTACGGGTACGGGTTGACGCCGCTCCGTCCGTTGTGGAGCTCAAAGTGTGTATGCGAGCTGCCTCCCTCGGCATTGCCGGAATCGCCCACGTAGCCGATCACTGTTCCGGCCAGAACAAACGCTCCGATTTCGAGGCCAGGAGGGAAGGCGCCACCGCTACCACCAACGCCGTCGTCGGTGCCCAAAGAGTCGTTGTTGAGGTGCATGTACCAGCTTTCCCAGCCATCCTGATGGGCAATCCGGACATAGAAGCCAGAGCGCGGGCTCTTGTCCATCGCGGTTATGAAGCCGTCGGCGACGGCGACTACCGCGCTGTGCTTCTCTGCCAGTATGTCGGTACCTTGATGGCCCCGGCCTCCCGACCGGGAGTCTCCCCAGTCGTTGCTGAACACCGAGTCGGTGTCTTCATGGGGGAAGTAGATCAGGCGGAAGTCCTCCGAAGCTAATGCTCCCACGGTGGGTCCGGTAGCGGCCGCCATGGTGATGGCGGCGATGAGAAGTCTGAAGAAGTATTTGCGCATTGGGTTCCTGGCCGCTTCGAGAGGTTCACGTTATCTCCGCCCGGCTCCTATGCAACATCGGTAACCGACACTGAGCTGTTGCAAGCCGGTTAGTCTCAATCCGTTCACAACAGGAGAAAGCGTGAAGACCCTCGATTCCCAGGCCGCTGCCGTCATAGGCGCGACCGACCCTGGTTGGCTTGCCGAGCGGCGGGCGATGGCCCTTGACTACTACGACAAGCTGGCAATGCCCTCCCCGACCGAAGAAGTGTGGCGCTACGTCGACCTCGACATTTCGATCGACGACTATCGCCTTGCCGATGCACCGGGGGACGCCCATGAGCTTGGCACCGGGATAGCCGCGGCGCTTGGTGAAACTGCCGGGTCGATCCTGCTCGTCGACGGCCAGGTGAGTGATGTTCGTGCCGGGGCAGATGATGCTGTGTTTGGTTCACTGAAGACCTTCGTCGCGGACAGCCCCGATGCTCTCGAGCCGTATGTTGGTGGTGGGGTGCCGGTCGATGTTGACAAGTTCGCCGCGGCCCATCACGCATTCTCCGGTGATGGCGCGGTCCTCATTGTTCCTGCCGGCACCGCGATCCCCGAGCCGTATTTCATCGATGTGCAGGCCGCGACCAGTGGTGCGGTTTCCTTCCCTCACATCACTCTCGTTACCGAGCGTTCGTCTGAGGCATCGGTTGTGATCCGCTATCGGTCCGACAACGATGTCAACGCTCTCGTTGTGCCTCATCTAGAGATGTTTGTTGGCGACAACTCGAACCTCAAAGTGACCATTGTGCAGCACTGGGGTGAAGCCAGCGTTGCCATCGCGCATGTCAGGGCTACGGTGGGCCGGGATGCCACAGTGCATCTTGGTGAAGCCGGTTTGGGTGGGTCCCTCTCCCGTCTCCAACTCGAGATTGCTCTTGCCGGCAACGGTTCTGCAGCGAACGTGGTTGGGGCCTACTTCGGTGATAACGAGCAGACGCTTGACTACCGATACACGATGCATCACCAGGGCGTCAATACCAACAGCGACATGTTCCTCAAGGGTGCCGTTCAGGATGAAGCGCTTTCGGTCTTCACCGGGATGATCAGGATTGATGAGGATGCGCAGAAGACGAATGCGTTCCAGACCAACCGGAACCTGATCTTGTCCGACGGTGCCTCGGCCCAGTCCGTTCCCAATCTCGAGATTCTGGCCAATGATGTGCGCTGTGGCCACGGGTCGACGATGGGGCCTCTCGATGAGGAGCAGCGGTATTACCTGATGAGTCGCGGCCTCGATGAGCCACGGGCCAAGCGACTCTTGGTACACGGATTCTTTAACGAAGCTCTCGCCAAATTCCCCGAGCCGGCCATTGCCGATGTGGTTACGACGTGGATTGACGCCAAGTATCGGACTGCTCAGGAAGCTGGGAGGGTCTGATGGCCCGCGTGCAGATTGCACCGCTGACTGATTTGCCTGATGAGGACGGCCTCCGGCTCGAAGTCGGCGACCATCGAATAGCAATCTTCCGTGTCGGCGAATCCGTGTACGCCATCGGCGACCGTTGCAGCCACGCCGAGGCTTCGCTTGCCGAGGGCGAGGTCTTCGATACCGAGGTTGAGTGCCCGCGCCACGGCGCCTCCTTCAACCTAATCAATGGAGAGGCCGAGTCTCTCCCGGCAACAAGGCCAGTTCCGGTTTACAGGGTCGACGTCGAGGATGACGTTGTCTTTCTGACGATTGACGAGGAGTCCTGATGTCAGCAGCTCTACAAGTGTCCAACGTACGTGCCAGGTATGGCGATCTCGAGATCCTCAAAGGGGTCGACCTCGAGGTGCCCTTTGGAGAAGTCCATGTTCTGATGGGTCCCAACGGTTCTGGCAAGTCGACGCTGTGCCATGTGTTGATGGGCAAGGACGATTACACCGCAAGCGGTTCGGCGCTGGTGGCTGGCACCGAGGTGATGGGCAGTCCCGTGGATGTGCGGGCGCAGGCTGGTTTGTTCGAGGCGTTCCAGTATCCGGTTGAGGTACCCGGCGTCACCCTCAATGATCTGGTGACGGAAATGGGGGAGGTCCGCGACGATGCGTCCTTCAACGATCGGGCCGAGAGCGCTGCGGAGACTCTTGATGTCGAACGCTTCATGGAGCGGTCCGTTAACGGCGGGCTCTCCGGTGGCGAGAAGAAACGCTCCGAGATGTTCCAGCTGGCGATAGCGCAGCCAAAGGTCGCCATTCTTGACGAGATCGATTCCGGTCTCGATATCGATGCGGTCCGTGAGGTCGCCCATCTTGTCGAAGACCTTCGCAGCGACGATCTCGGTGTGCTGATAATCACCCACTACAGCCGCATCCTGCGGTACATGAGCCCGGACAGGATTCACGTCATGGTGGACGGCCAGGTGGTGCGGTCCGGCGGTCCCGAGATTGCCGCTGAGCTCGAGGCCAGTGGGTACACCGAGTTGCAGTCGATTGAGGCGAGTGTCCCCGATCCCGCACTCACCCCCTTCGACGGGTGACATCGCGGTAATCTCGTCGACGACGACAGAGGACGACCGTGGACGAGATCGAATACAGCTTCAGCGACGCTCAGGATGCGCGTGCCTATCTGCGTGAAGTAGCGCGACTGTGGGCCGCCTGGGCTGTCGGTTTGGCTGTCATTTCCCTGAGTCACGGCGTGGTGTTGGTTGTCGCCTCGATTTCTGTGCTGGTGGCGCTAATTATTTTGGCCAGGCCCCTGCTCCCTCGCACCGAGGCGCTCGTACCGGTCAACAAGCGCGAGGGCGGTGCGGCTCGGGCGGCGCTTCGAGGTGGCACAACCAGGGACCGTGTCCTCAGAAATCTGGCGTATGGCGATGAGCCGATGAGGGCCGCTCTCGCCAAGGCCGGTCTCAGCTCGCGGTGGTTGGCGGCTCGCCATTCGATCGTTGGGGCCACTGTGATTGCATTTGTGTTAGTCGTAGTATCGCCGCTGTTGTGACATCCGCCCTCAGGTTCGGCGCAGGACTTCTCGTTGGTGCCCTAGTCAGCGGGGCGGCGTCGCTGATCTGGTTTGGTCCCGATACCGAGGTAGTCGCGGCGACCACGCTCCCAACGTCGATCACGCCAACCTCAGCTACTCCGGTGGCTCCGTGGTTCGAAGAGGGGGAGGCGCTCGTCGACGCAACGGTGATTCTGCCCGGGCCCTTAGAGACGGACGATGGAGTAGTGATCTTCGAGTATGAACTCGTCGGCCTTAGCCCAGCCCTGGTCGAACACGAGGACGCAGAGCATGGTGGGGACATTGTTGTGCTGCCGGAGAAGTGGGTGCTCACTACTGGAGGTGGCGCCGAGGTGGAGGCTGTCACCGGGCCACGGGATCAGTCGGTTCGGTTCGAGTTGGTGGCCCCCGATGATCTGATTGCGACTATTCACCTCGTCGGGTGGCGTGTCGCCACACCGTTTGGAGACCGGGTGGAGATCCCGGTCGAATCGGGTACCTCGGGATCGCTGCGTAGCGGCGAGCTGACGATCGTCACGGTGCTTGATCAGACCAACTCAACCATCGTTCAGTTTGACTTTGAGCGATCTGGTGGCGATTGGGAATTCGACGGGTTGCCGCGCCCCCTCGATCCCGGCTGGCGCCTATCAGGGCGCGATGGTGGCTTCCAGTTGATCTGGGATGGGGATGACGCGCCGGAGCTAATCGTGCTTGAGAATGGCGCGTTCGAGTGGCGGCCGGCAACCGGCAACATCCTCGTCCTCGATACGGGCATTGCGCCGTGAGTGGCATGGATTTCGAGGAGCTGGTCCGATCACCACTAGATGAGCCGCTCCGCACGTCAAGCGCGGGGTGGCGATCAATGGTCACGGGGTTGGTAGCCGGCGTGGTCGGAGCAATCTTGCTGATCTCTGTCGTTGGTGGCTCGGGCGATGAGATCGAGGGGTCCCTCCCATCGACATCTCATACCCCGACCACTGAGGTTCCGGGAAACACGGTTCCTGTGGCACCCGACTACCCGGCGGGTTACGAGGAGCTAGCCGCAGGCGTCGCGGCAAGACCATCAGAGTTGATTATCGGCGAGGAGACGATCACCGTCGCTCTCACGACCGCCGTCAAGCGGAACACCGATCCGCAAGCTGCCAACTGGCCGCTCGGCGGAGTTTGGCATCTCGAAACTCCGACAGGAACCGTTGTGGAGTCGGAACGGATCATTCTTGGACGGTTTAGCCCCGGGGCGTTCGCCATCGAGTTCCCCAGCGCCCCGTTCGCAGGGGATACGAGCTTCGTTCGGGCAACGATGGTTGAACGATGGGACCACACAGACATCTCAGGCTCGGTAGATCTACCTTTCCGTGGGGAGCCATTCTTGGCATCGGATTCGGTGACGGTTCGGCTTACGGACGACGTGATGTTGACGATCCCTGTACTTGAGCTCGGTCGATTCCTGGGGAGCGTGGAGTGGGTGCTACGGGGCACAGGCGATACCGGCGGGCGCGTTCTTGTGGAGGCCACATTGCTGGATACTCTCGGCAACGCGATAGGCAGCTACGTCTCATTCCCCGTTCTGTTGGATCCCAGCGAGAGCGGCACAATCGACTTGAGATGGCGGGAACCGTTTCCCACATCGCAGGAAGGCGCGGTATCAGTGGTGCTGAATTACAGGGTCGCGCTCGTCGAAATCGTGGCAACCGATATCAGCGTCGATCTAGCAGCTGTTCCGATAGGACGATGAGTGAGCGATCTGACTGTGTAGGTTGTCGAGTACTCGACGTGGGCAACAGCATTGAGCACCGATAGCATTTCCACATTGGCAGGGCTGATCGCAGGGGCTAACCGCATCCTTGTCTTCACCGGTGCCGGAATATCGACGGCAAGCGGGATCCCCGATTACCGGGGGCCCCAGGGTGTGTGGAAGACGCGCCGCCCGGTCTATTACCAGGAGTTCATGGAGTCAGCCGCACATCGTGTGGCCTACTGGCAACAGAAGATGGAGGACACAGCGACCTGGGGAGCGGCCGGGCCCAACGACGTGCATCGGGCGATCGTTCGGCTGGAGGAGGCCAGTCGGATCGAGATGGTCGTGACCCAGAATGTGGACGGGCTACACGCCCTCG
>JAYEIP010000311.1:0-1199 GCA_034660155.1 Actinomycetota bacterium
CCCAGGTGAACATGGCCGAGTGCCCGATGTTGACCCCGGAGATGGACTTCGAGTACAAGAGGTCCGGATCTTCGAGGGTACCCGAGCCCGTGAGTGTCCAAACCGTGAATCCGTCGTCCCCGGCGCACGCCGCCATCATTGCATCACCGAGGATCACGCCGGTGTCGTGGCAGTCTCTGCCCGCGGACTCAGTGCGGATGTACACCGCAGACGCCGGGTCGTCAAGCGGTACCTCAACGATGTCGATGCCCTCGCAACCGCCGCCATTGTTATAGATCAGGAGTCGGCCGTTGGTAAGATCCGGCACGCCGGTGGCGGTGTGTGACCCGCACCTGCCGGCTATAGCGGAGGTGCTCAGATCGACCGATCCGACGAGCACCGGGTTGTTGACGTCACTGGTGTCGAAGACATGCAACCCTTCGAATCCGGCCGGGACCGTCGAACCATCACATTCCTGGGTTCCCGATGCGGGCGAGTTCCAGGAACGAACCAGGATATTCTCCCAAACGACCACGTCGCCCTGGTTCCCTTCGCAGACGGTGGACGACACATGTTTGGGATTCCCCGGCGCCGAGATATCCCGGATATCGAAACCAAGCCAGCTGCCCTGGAACGCGTAGTCACCCCAGAAAGCGATATCTGTATGAATATTCGGGGGACCGTGGAACAGGCTCGCCGCCTCCTCGATGTGGCCCATCGGATGTAAGTTCTTCGTTCTCGGGTCATCGTCATGACCAGCCTGGGCCGAGCCCAACGGGAGCGTCAACAAGAACATTGACACTACGGCGAGCACCGCCAGACGTCGCGTTGCATACTTCATGGGGTCTCCTTCCCTCTCCTCATGCCCGACCCTACGCGCCGGATCGCCATCGTGGTGTCTGGATTTGGGACCGGGGCCACGTCCGGGTTCTTCGACGACTTCGGCGGATTCGCCGCGCTTCGACCACCGATGGGAGGTCGAGTTCGGAGTCCTCAACGGCATTGCCACCCGAACATCGGGTGAGCAGAACGCGAAATTCGGGTCGAACGTCCTCGGTACGACGAGCGTAGCGTTGGTGCTCGGAGGTCACGACCTGTGGCCGCTTGACAAGCGGGGAGGAGCCCTTATGAGAAGATTTCGGCTAGTTCTTGCACTGACGGCCGCGCTGATGGTGGCAACAGCGTTACCAGCCGCGGCAACGCCGCCCAGTGGAGTCGAG
>JAYEIP010000312.1:0-1199 GCA_034660155.1 Actinomycetota bacterium
CGATCAGACCATCTCCCAGTCTGGAGCCACGACCGGCTCCGTCCTCATCAGGGACTTCTGGTCAGGAGCCATGGCGCAGGCATTTGTCTTCAGATCACCGTGCGCCGAGGTCTCGGCCCCTTAACCGGCTCTTCGGAAGTGAGCGGGGTCGGGGGATGACGTGAACAGGGCAGGGACTCTGCCATTCTGACGGTGTTCAACGCCTTCAGAATGGAGAGCCCCTGTGGATACCGACCCTACTGCCATGTGCGAGCTGCTTGTCGGACTCGGCGACGTCAACATTGTTGGTGTCGATGCTGTTGACCCGGATGAGCCAATCCGGATCCGTGTCGAGACCCGCCGAGGGCGGCCTGTGTGTGGACGATGCGAGACATCGGCGGTGGTGAAGGACCGTCCTGTGGTCGAGTTGGTGGATCTCCCCGTCTTCGGCCGATCGGCACGTCTGGTGTGGCGGAAACATCGCTGGGGGTGTCCCAGCGAGGTCTGTGCGGCTGGGACGTGGACCGAGCAGGAACCACGCATCGCAGCTCGACGGTTGGCGTTGACGGATCGGGCAGGCCGGTGGGTGACATTCCAGGTCGGCAACCACGGCCGAACCGTCAACGAAGTCGCCCAAGATCTGGGTTGTGATTGGCACACCGTCAACGACGCCGTGATCGCCTATGGCACCCAACTTGTTGACGATCCGGACCGGATCGGAGACGTTACAGCGTTGGGTCTCGATGAGACACTGTTCTGCCGTGTCGGGTGGTGGCGGACCCAGGCGTGGTCTACCCAGATCGTCGACGTTGGCAAGGGTCGTCTCCTCGACGTCGTGGAAGGCCGCAAAGCAGCCGGACCCACAGCATGGCTTGTGTCACGTGGCGAAGCGTGGTGTTCCCAGATCAGGTGGGCGACGTTGGATCTGTCGGGTCCGTATCGCAAAGTGTTCGACACCATGCTGCCTGACGCCACCCAGGTCGCTGACCCGTTCCATGTCGTGAAACTTGCCAACAGCAAACTCGACGAAACGAGGCGCCGGGTCCAGAACGAAACGTTGGGGCACCGCGGCCGTAAAGACGACCCGCTATATCGGATCCGGCGTCTGTTGACCAAAGCCGATGAACGCCTCACCGACCAAGGACGCACCAAACTCATGGGCCTCCTCAAAGCCGGCGACCCTGACGGTGAAGTCGCAACAACATGGCAAGCCAAAGAAG
>JAYEIP010000313.1:0-6133 GCA_034660155.1 Actinomycetota bacterium
GGGCGACTGTTATGAAGCCGGTATGACCGATCATGCGGTGGTTGGGGCGAACCGAACGACCATCGATGGTCCACTCTCTCATCATCATCTCGAAGGTCATCACGTCGAGGAAGGAGCCGGTGCCTTCCAGGGCAGAACGGGCTTGTTGTACTTGCGGCACCGTTGGGACGTAGCAACAGAAGATGCCACCCGGCCCCAGGTTTGAAGCAGCTTGTGGCACCGCGTGCCATGGTTCAGGAAGATCGAGAATGATGCGGTCGGGTCGGAGATCGGCCAAGCCTTCCTCGACTGAGCCAACCCTGAGGTCTATCTGCTCAGGAATCTCCCCAAAGAAGCCGGTGATCCTCTTTCTGGCCAGCTTGGCATGGTCTTCTCTAACCTCGAACGACACTACCCGACCGCTCACGCCGACCGCTCGTGCCAGCGCCATAGTGAGTGCCCCAGAGCCGGTACCCGCCTCAACGACCAACTGTCCCGGATGAATGTCAGCCCAAACCAGGATTGCTCCGGTGTCCTTCGGATAGATGACCGTTGCCCCGCGCGGCATCTTGAGTGCAAAATCGGCCAGGCGCGGTCGCAACAAAACCAACGGTCGACCGAGTGAAGACTGCAACGTCGAACCTTCTTCAGTCCCGATCATCTCGTCATGCGGTAGGACACCGTGGTGATGCTGGAACTGAGCGCCGGGGATCAGCTCGATGAGATAGCGACGTCCCTTCCTATCAAATAGGAGGCAGGCGTCTCCTGGTTTGAACTCCGCCACCCGACGCCTTTCGGGCTAGAACGCCGACGCCAGCGTCGCGGCAACGGTCAGCAGCATTGATAGAACCACTACCCAGACCACGATCTTGACAAACTGCTCTCGTTTCCTGAACACGATTACCTCACCGCCCAACTTCAACATCATCGACGACTGCTTCGCCGCGGAACATCCGCAGACGCAACGTCTCGCCATCATTGAGTTCCCTGCTGTACACCATCTTGTCGACCCGCCTCATTTTCCGGAGCAAACCCCAGATTGAGATCGCGGCACCAAAAGCCGCCACTACCGGTTGACCGCGACGAGCACCTCTGAAGAGTTGAATGACACCGAAGGAGACGATACGCGCAAACATCAGACCCGGTATATCTCAACCCGGGCGCCACCCGATCGTTTGCCGCGCCGCCGACCGAGGAGAAAAATCACCACGACCGCGACAACTACGGCGACCGCGATTGCGGTTCCAGTTGTTTGCGCCTGGGACTTGGTTTCCTCGACGATCTCTTCAATCTCACGAAGCTTCTGTTCGAGATCTGTTCGTTCAATTGCCACCGTCAAACCTCCTTTGTAGCAGGCTCGCGCCCCGTCAATGCAACCATCACACCAATGACCAGACCAATAGCCAGGGCCCCGAGGATATAGCCGAGAGCCGACCAGTTCGGGCCATCGGGGAGCAAGTAGATGATCCCTCGCGTACCGGCGATGGCCAGCAGCACCGCTCCTACCGCAAACACGATGGACGCTCCGATTGCGAATCCCGCAAAACGACCCAACTCCTTCGCTGGTTCGACCGTCTCCTGAAGGAGATACTCCTTCGACAGGTCCACGAAGTCTGACACCAACTGCGGTAGCTCAGTTGTTCCAGCCATACTCGAATCCCTTTCAGTAGTCCCCGGTGGGACCTAGTGCTTAGATGAGGCTACCCCATTTACCGCCCTCGTTTTCAATCGGCGGCCGGACCGGAGCCCTGACGGGGCCTGCGGCACAGTCCCCGCAGTCGGTATCATGCGCTCCAATGCCTTTTGTTGAGCCTCCCGATCTGAGCACCCTGCGACATCTGAGCGGCAGCCAACACCGAGCTAGGCCAATCGTCTGGGGTCAAGCCGTTTCGCTCCTCGGTGACTATGTCGCGTATGTGACGATGCCATTGTTCATGGTGCATCTGACGGGTCGTGGGATAGACCTGGGGCTCACCGCCGCAGCCGAAACCCTCCCAACGCTCTTGTTCGGATTCACGGCAGGTGTCTTCCTCGACCGTTTTCGTATCAAACCAATCCTTATTGGTGCCGATCTATTGCGGGCATTTGCCTTTGTCCTTCTTGCTTTTGGCGCCGCCACGGACGCCGCTCTGCCGTGGATGGTTCTGCTGGCTGCATTCGTGGTGGGTTCGCTCTCCACTTTCTTCAACAGTGGACTCGAGACACTTCTCCCTTCGGTAATTCCGGAGGAACACCTGGTAATCGTCAACTCCCACCTAGCCCTTGCCCGCACAACGGCATTTGCGCTTGGCCCGGCTCTCGGAGGAATCCTCATCTCGGTCGGGGGTGGCTTCCCCGTCGCCTTTGGAGCCAACGCAGTGACCTTCATCATCTCTGCGGTCTTGCTTTCCGGTGTAAGGGTCCGTGGCGGAGCCAAACACGACCGCGGCGAGCCGTTCCTGGCCTCACTCCGCTCCGGGGTCACGTTCTTGTTCCGGCACCCTCAACTGCGTTGGATAACCATCGGAGCGGCTGTTGCGAATCTCGTCTTCGCACCGCTGGAAGCATTGCTCCCCCTCTTCGTCCCTGCCTACCTCGATACCGGTGGGTTCAGCCCTCCGGGCTTCCTTGAGTTCCTCTTTGCCGATGAAGCTCTCATCGGGCTCTTCATTGGCCTGCAGGCAGCCATCGGAAGCGTCATCATCTTCCTTGGCCCCAGGCTTGCGAAGCGGATGCACCTCGGGCGTATGTTTGCCCTCGGTTTGTTTCTTTTCGGGGGAGGATTCCTCCTAATGGTGTTCTCGGGTAGCTTCTGGGGATTCATCCCGGCGGGAATCGGTGTCGGCGGAGTTGGCTTTGCCAATATTGCCATCGTCACCATGCGCCAGAAGCTTTCCCCACCAGAGATGTTGGGTCGTGTCGTCGCCGCCTCGCGAACAATCAGTTGGTCGCTCATCCCACTCGGCGCGGCCCTCGGCGGTGCAATGTCGGATGCGGTCGGGTTACTTCCGGTCTATCTCATTGGTGCTGCCGGGGTGCTGGCAACCGCCGTAGCGGTAACGAGAACAAAGGTATGGTCTGGCCCCGATGTTGCCGGGGCGCGTCGCTGAGCGCGACCCCACCGCAACCCGATTGCCGCAACCGGGGTTCTTATTCATATGAAGCCCAGTCAAACCAACATACTCCACACCACCCTCGGCACCCACCGGCAGTCCTTTGGCTATATCGAATGGGGTCTTCTAATTGCCGTCGGGGGCATCTGGGGATCCTCCTTCTTATTCATCGCCGAAGGACTGGAATCATTTCAACCAGCATTCATCACCACCGGCAGGTTCGCGCTCGGGTTTGTCACCCTTGCTGCCTTTCCAGCAGCGCGTCGACCCATCGAAAGATCCGACTGGCCGGCAATCTCGATTCTCGCCTTCACCTGGATGGCCTTGCCGATGTCCCTCTTTCCGGTTGCGCAACAGTGGATCTCGTCATCGCTGGCAGGAATGATCAACGGAGCAGTCCCACTTTTTGCTGCTGTCGGCGCCGCAGTCTTGCTCAGGAAGAAACCCGCCCGGGTACAGATCCTCGGATTGGGGATCGGGTTCACCGGGGTGGCCCTCGTATCGGCACCCAGTGGTAGCTCCACAGAGAATGGGTACCTCGGGGTAGGTCTCCTTCTGTTCGCAGTGATGTGTTACGGCCTTGCGATCAACCTTGCCGTGCCTTTACAGCAGCGTTACGGTGCCCTCCCCGTCCTACTACGGGCTCTGGGACTCGCCGCGGTGATGACATTGCCATTTGCGCTTTTCGTCATCCCCGAAGGGGAAGTGTCGTTGTCCAGCTCCCTGGCGCTCATCGCTCTTGGCGCGCTCGGCACGGGGATCGCGTTTGTCGCCATGCAACCCTCGTCGGCCGCGCCGGGGCTACGCGGGGGTCCATCGCAACGTACTTCATCCCGATCGTGGCGCTCCTGCTCGGCATCACATTCCGCGATGAGTCCGCATCGATTTTCACCATTCTTGGGATCGGTCTAATCCTGGTTGGGGCGTGGTCGGCGAGTCGCAAGGAGACGTAGTCCGGGGTCCGAAGTTCGATCGGAATATGTTGCACGCCTACCTACCGTCATTTATGTCGGCGACAGTTGATAATATGAGCGCCTGCGATATAGATTTATTACAACTGGAATAGGTAGCGGTGAGACCGGGTTTGCCCTCCTACCCCATGAAAGGACGCAACGTGTCCGACCTGACAACAACCAGCCTTCCCGTCCTTCCCCTTCACAGCGGGATCGTCTTCCCCCACATGGTGATCACCGTCACCATCGAGTCAGAGGCCGCACAAAGGGCTCTAGCTGCCACCGAAGCGACCGGCGGCAAGCTTCTCCTCATACCCGTCATCGATGGTGACTACACCTCTGTGGGGACCATTGCGGAGATCCAGGAGGTCTCTAGTACCGACACGACGTCGGCCATCATCAGCGGTATCGCCCGCGCCCGAATCGGAGCCGGCAGCACTGGGAGCAACGACGTCCTTTGGGTGGAGACGGAGGCCATCCCGGAGCCAGATCATCACTCGGAAGAAACGATCGCCAAAGCTGCAGAGCTCCGTGCGGTGCTGGAGGAGATCCTCGACCAGCGCGGCATCCGGGGTATTGCCGACCGCATCCTGGCCACCGATGACCCCGGCCACCTCGTGGACCTCCTCGTCTACTCCCCCGATCTTGATCTCCAGAGCAAAGCACAACTGCTGGAGACGATCGAGATCGACGATCGCCTCGACGTTGCGCTCCGGTGGATGACCGAGGTGCTCGCCGGCATGACACTTCGCCAACGGGTTCGTGATGAGGCGGCGGAGAGCATCGACAAAAACCAACGCGAGTTCTTGCTCCGCCAGCAGATGGCAGCCATCCGCAAGGAGCTCGGAGAGGACGAAGCAACTGTCACCGGAGAATACCGCCAGCGGCTGGAGGACACAGATCTTCCGGATGCCGTGGCCGAAGATGTTGGCCGGGAGATCGACCGTCTCGAACGTCTCAGCGAGCAGAGCCCGGAACATTCCTGGATCCGGACATGGCTTGATACCGCCTTCGAGCTCCCCTGGGGTGTCGCAACGGATGACAATCTGGATCTGGGAGCGGCCCGCACCGTCCTCGACGCGGACCATACCGGACTCGACGACGTCAAACAGAGGATGATCGAGCACCTTGCCATTCGAAAGCTCCGCCATGAACGGGGCCTGGACGAAGCAGCAGACGTACGCGGACCAGGGACGATACTTCTGCTCGTGGGGCCACCAGGTGTCGGCAAAACATCACTCGGGGAGTCCGTTGCCCGCGCTCTCGGAAGGAAGTTCGTTCGAGTTGCACTCGGCGGGCTGCGCGATGAGGCGGAAATCCGCGGGCACCGTCGTACTTACGTTGGGGCCCGACCCGGCAGAATTGCCAGGGCTCTCCTCGAATCGGGGTCGATGAACCCCGTCTTCTTGCTCGATGAGATGGACAAGGTTGGCGGTGACTGGCGCGGCGACCCATCCTCGGCGTTGTTGGAGGTTCTCGACCCTGAGCAGAACCACACCTTCAGGGATAACTACCTCGAATTCGACCTTGATCTCTCAGACGTCATGTTTGTGGCGACTGCCAATGTCCTCGAGACCATCCCCGCTCCGCTGCTTGACCGCACCGAGGTCATCCACCTCGATGGATACACCCAGGCCGAAAAGGTCGAGATAGCTCAGTCTCATCTTCTGCCGCGGGTTATAGAACGTTCGGGCCTGAACAAAGAAGAGATCGAGTTAACCGCCGAAACCGTTGGCCAGATCGTCGATGATTACACCCGTGAAGCAGGTGTGCGCAATCTGGAGCGGCAACTCGGAAAGCTGGTCCGGAAGGTCGCTACTTCGATCGCGTCCGGCGACAAGACAGGACCGATAATCGTGGCGCCAACGGAGGTTCGTGAACTCCTGGGGAAGCCGACCGTGCATCGCAACGAGAGCGACGAGCGGACCGCCGTACCCGGTGTCGCTACCGGCCTCGCCGTGACCGGTGCTGGAGGAGATGTTCTCTTCGTAGAAGCCAGCCTGATCCCCGGCGAACCTGGCTTGACCATGACGGGCCAACTCGGTGATGTCATGAAAGAGTCCGCGGAGATCGCCGTCTCTTACGTTCGTGGCCATGCCCCGGAATTGG
>JAYEIP010000314.1:0-6118 GCA_034660155.1 Actinomycetota bacterium
CGGTCGCTCTCTGGGTGGGATCGCGACGCCACGAAGTCGAGCAACGCCTCCTTGACGACTCAGAAGCTGCAACCGCATTCGCCGCCTACGAGCAGGCACACCCCAAAGCCGCCACCCGCCTCACCGACCTCATGGGCGTCTCCCACGACGGCACCCACGAAGGTCGCATGGCGATGGTCGCCAAGATCCCGATGGTGGAACTACGCCTGCGAGCCTGACAATCCCCGTCAGTCACCTCTTATCAGTCCCCCCTCCGGGGGTTCATGAAGCGAACTGCGGGGTCTGCGCAGGTGTGCGCAACGCGTGTCGCGCGACGCTGCGCCTACCGGTTCTGTACGTGTTCGTAGCCGAAGCGGCCTTTGATGCAGAGATGACCATTGGTCACTGAATGATCCATCGGGGAAGTCACCTTGATGATCTTGTTGTCCTGGACGTGTAGTTCGAGATTGCATCCCACACCGCAGTAGGGGCAGATCGTCGTGGTCACGGTCTGCTTCGCCTCGTCCCACGTGCCGGCGTCGCGCATGTCGTACTCGGTCTTGAACATCAAGGCACCAGTGGGACAGACGGCGACGCAGTTCCCGCAGTACACGCACGCCGACTCGGGCAAGACCTCGTCGAACTCCGTTGAGATGACCGCATCAAAGCCACGGCCGGCAGCGGAGATCGCAAAAGTGTTCTGGGCATCCTCGCCACAAGCCTCAACGCACTTGTAGCAAAGGATGCACTTCGAATAGTCGCGGATGTACAGGTCGTCCTGAATCTTGACCGGTTGGTCGACCGTTGCCGCCTCCACACCGAATCTCTCGGCGTCGACGCCGTAGTGATCCATCCAGCCGAGCGTGGGCGCGTCGACCAACGACATGTCCACCGACGACACCAGCAGCTCGTAAACCAACTTGCGGCTCTGCGCCACCCTGGCACTGTCCGTCTGAACCTCCAGCCCTTCGGTCGCCTCGCGAGAGCAGGCTGGAACCAGAGTCCGCGATCCCTCCACTTCAACCATGCACACCCGGCAGGTGTTTACCGGGGTCAGGTTCTCCAGGTAACAGAGGGTCGGGACGTCGATGCCCTCGCGCCGGCACGTCTCCAGGATTGTGCTGCCCTCAGGAGTGGTCACGGCGCGGCCGTCAATCGTGAGGTTCACCTGTGTGCGGGGTCTACTCAGAAACGTCTCTGTCATGAGCCACCTCCGATCAAACCTTCGTGCAACGCCGACTGCACCGCCCAGGAGGCGGCGTGGCCAAAGCCACAGATCGAGGCGTCACCCATCACCTGAGCGAGATCAGCCAGCACGTCAGTTTCTGTGGTGCTCCCGCTCGCCAGCCGGATCAGCGACTCCTCCTGGCGCATCGTTCCCACCCGACACGGGACACATTGACCGCAAGACTCATCACGAAAGAAAGCTCCGATGCGCAGCAGAAGGTCCGTGAAGTCCGTCTCCGTGTTGAAGACCATGATGACACCGGATCCCAAAGAAACGCCCGCCTCGCGGGCTGTCTCGAACGTAAGGGCGAGATCGAGCTTGTCGTCCATCACGAAGGAGCCGGCAGCACCGCCAACGAGCGCGGTGTGGAAATGGCCGATGACTCCACCGGCCATATCGATAAGCTCTCGCACCGTCATCCCGAATTCCGCTTCATAGACACCGGGATTGTTGACATGACCCGAAAGGCAAAAAACTTTGGTTCCGGTGGATTCGGGCGTTCCCAGGGTGGCATAGGCAACACCACCGCTGGTGACGATGTCGAGCACATTGACCAGAGTCTCGACATTGTTGATCACCGTAGGTTTACCGAAGAGCCCCGCCTGTGTTGGGAATGGCGGCTTCTGACGAGGCTCGCCCCGGAAGCCTTCAATGGAATTGAACAGGGCCGTCTCTTCGCCGCAGATGTAGGCCCCAGCGCCGCGGCGCACCTCGATATCAAACCTGACCCCGGATCCCTTGACGTCTTCGCCGAGAAGGCCGGCAGCCCGTGCCGCCGTTACGGCCTGCTCGAACCGGTTCTGTGCCAGTGGGTACTCGCCCCGGATGTAGAAGAACCCTTTCTCCGCTCCGACGGCATACCCGGCGATCGTCATCGCTTCGACAATGGAGCAAGGATCGGCCTCAATCAGTATCCGATCCTTGAATGTGCCCGGCTCAGACTCATCGGCGTTACAGACCACATACTTGGTGCCGGCCGCTTCGTTGGCGACGGCTTCCCACTTGATACCCATCGGGAAGGCCGCTCCACCCCTGCCTCTCACATTCGAGATCTTGACCTGCTCGATTACAGCCGCGGGGCCCATTGCGATGGCGGCGTCCAGGGCGGCGTAGCCTCCGTGCTCGATGTAGTTGTCGAGGCTCTCCGGATCGACCCGGCCGACCCCTGCCAGAACTCTCAACTCCGATCGATCCCCTGCCGTCTGCGGAGCCGAGTCGGCCGCAACCGGGGCGACGCTTGATGAATTCAGATCGAGAACATCACCGACGTCTTGCACCGACGCCGGAGCGACAACCACGTCTTGTTGACCCGCTAGCTGAAAGTAGACCGCAGGAGCCCTCTCACACTGGCCAAGGCATGGGCCGGTATGGACATCGTCCCTCTCGTCGAGCTCTTTGAGGATGTCCCCGGCGCCGGCGTTACGACAGGCAATATCGTCGCAAACATGAGCCACGCGATCAGCCCGTTCCTCGGTTGCGATGAGTGAGTAGAACGTTGCAACTCCATAGGCCTCGGCGGGTGGCACGCTGAGCCGTTCGCACACATAGTTGAGGGCACCTTTGCTGACAAAGCCAATGGCCGATTGAACCGCCCACAGAGCCGGTAGCAACTGGTGACGATCGGCGCTCGCACCACGCAGGCCACCGAAGGAAACATGACCATCGAGGTCGGTGCGCTCGCCACCATCCCAACCAGAAGTCGGAGTCCCGAGCAACGCGTCGACTGCTGCCCGTTCGTCCTCCGTGGCGGCTTGCGACATCAGGTGTAGCTCGATGGTGACCCTCCATTCAAGATCGTGGCCCATAAGATAATGGGAAAACGCGGCGAGCTACGAACCCGCAGCAACACCATCTTGTCGTTCTTGGTGCGTACCGTGCACAACGGACGAGCGGGTGTACCGCGCCCTCTTTCCGTCAGCCGAAGCGGAAAACGGATTCTTCAGGCGGTTCCCGCAACTGGGTATAGGCAGTGGCTGCTCCTCGTGAATGCGGGGCTTCGGCGAGCTCGGATTGAACCTTCGCCGGGCACTTGGGAATGCATCGGTCGCGATGCTCTGGTACGCCGCTCCGTCTACCCCAATCGGCAACATTGATGTCACACTCTCGACCACAATCGGTGGGCCATTCAGCGATCCGATACCACTTACAGTGACTATTTGCTGAATAGTCATCAAGACCGGTTTCTAATCCACCGATTTCTTGGAAGCGGTATCGACCAGCTGGGCGATGCGTGGAGGCCATGATGGGCGTAAGAGAGAGTGAGCACGACACCAACGAACTCGCTCGTGACCATCTTGATCTTGTGGCGCGCACCGTCGCCAAAGTCTCGGCCCGCTACCCGCGCCACGTGGACCGCGAAGAATTGTGGAATGCCGGTGCCCTCGGGCTGGTAGAGGCCGCAAGGCGTTTCAACCCCGAATCGGGAGTCCCGTTTGATCGCTACGCCGCCATCCGTATCCGTGGTGCCATCATCGACGCTACGAGAACCCACGACTGGGCCTCGCGATCGGCACGGCGCCGCTATCGCGATACGGAAGAGACCCGTTCATCGCTACGAGATACCACCGGAAGGGAACCAGACCGGGAGACTCTCGCAAAAGCACTCGGCATCACCATTGACGATCTCAACAAGACACTGGCAGAATCTGCAGCTTCAATGCTCCTCTATTTGGATTATGAGCGTCCCGACAACAGCGGGTGCCTGCGGGACACCGTTGTCGACCACGATCTTACGACTCAACCTGAGCCTGCCCTCGAACAGCGCGAGATGCTGGGCACTCTCCGCACCGCAGTTGAGGGTCTCCCCGGCACTCACGGTAAGGTGATCGAGCGCTACTACTTCCACGGTGAGATGCTCCGAGACATCGCCAGGGACATGGGTATCACCCAGGCCCGCGTTTCGCAGATCCGGTCCGAGGCGGTGACCTCACTCCGTGCCTGGTTCGGGACTCTCTACGAGGGTACTCCAGAGGTATGCGACGACGCTCCCGGTAAAGGTGCCCGAGCCGGATATGTCGCCCAACTCTCATCCGAGACCAACTGGCGCACTCGTCTGGACGCAGCAGACGGCCCGGACCTGGCCCCAATCCTCCACGGATAGTCGCCGAGCCACCACATGCGTGGGTCGGCTCCGTTAGCTCAGCGACCGATTACCGCTGCCGTCATGCATCGCGCACAACGATCGCGCTTGATCAAACCCGTCGGCGGGGTTGCAACCGGCCAAGGACGGGACAGAATCTTCAGGGATGCCTGCCCTCTTGGCCAAGAGGGTGCCCTAGGAAGAACTGGCGTACCGGATAACCGGTGTGCCGGGAGCAGCCCCGGGCCTTGCCTCTATCAGTGCTTTCATCATTGAAGGTGGATCAACCCGACCAGCGGCCCTGGCCACCACAACAGTGAAGGCCGGCACCAGATTGATCTCATCGCCATCTTCAAACACCATAGGACTTGAATTCAGCACCTTCTCGACGCGGTGCACCACAGGCGACACCCCGTCATCGCCCATCATGGGCATCACGCACACAAGACCGTCGTCATCAACGCGACCAACGGTGTCGATCTGCCGTAAGCAGGCTCCAACTAGAGCCCCAGCGTGCCTCATCGCATCTTCGACATCCCGCCGCCCCCGCTCCTCGACAATGCGTTCAAAGGCCGGAAACCCAACGAACATCACTCCGAACGCTTCACCTGAACGCGAATAGCGAGCGCCGGCCTTCTGCAACTGCTCAATGATGCCGTTGGCGTTGGGAAGTCCTGTGACGATGTCGGTTGATGTCAGCATGTCGAGTTGAAGACGTAGGACGGCGTTCTCTGCTTCGGCTTCCGCAAGATGCGCCTCGAGCTGCTCGATCTTCGCAACGTCGATGCCCTTATTGGCTTTGCCACCTGTTTTCATAATTCCCCAGATGCCGGGTATAGGTGTGTGCGGCGGCGCTAGGCCGTTCAACGTTGTTGTCGGCGCGTTGCCGATACACTTAAGCACATTAGGGCATGCCGGTTGAGCAGGGCGGTACCTGCCGGAACTTAAGAAGCCGTGGGTGCCGCCGACCAGTGGATGTGATGGCTGCCTCAATCGAAAACGCTCAGATGGCCAGACTTGCCGATAGCCAATGGCGGGCGCGACGCCCACTCGAGCATCATCTGTTCAAGTTGGTTTGTGCAAACGTGCTGACCATTGCGGGCGATCGCCGGTTCATCGGACTTGCCATTGCTGAGGTTGACGCTGTAGTCGCACAGATCAGGCTGGCCGAGGCACTGCGCACTGGCGGGGTCGGTGCGGTGGCTTGCGAGTGGAATGTTCCCGCTTTTGAGGTGGGGTTAGAGTCCCTCGTCGAGCGAGCTCCGGAGTCGCTGCGCGCAGCCTTCGAAGACCACTGTGTGGTTTTCAGGAACTCGCAGACGAGATTGGGATTCTCACCACAGAGAATCGGTGCTTGGCAACGCGGGCCTCAATGAGATCCAGGGAACGACAGGCTGTACATGAAACTACATCTACGCAGCTATCTCTCGAACGGCCAGAAACCCCGGTCAACTCATCGGCGTGGATCGGAGCTTGCGCCAATCGTGAACTCTCATGTCCTGAGGATTTCGCCATCGCAGAAGCGGTAATGGACTTGCAGCTCCAGCGAAGCTCCTATCAAGCTGCGCTGGCCACGTTTGCCCGATCCCCACAGACCTCGTTACTCGACTTCCTGCACTAGTAGTCGTAAGACTGGTTGCGGCGCGGCACTGTGTCAACATGGGTAACGATGGATGTGTGGTTCGCCGCGTTAACCTGTCCCTCGAACGACCGGAGAGGCGAAATGGACAAAGCAGATTATGGAGCGCTCCCCGAGACGGTGCGGCGCTTCCCGGACCGTTGCCGAGCCTTCCTGATCTCAAACGGTTCGTCGTCATCGAATAGCCGGTGAC
>JAYEIP010000315.1:0-1192 GCA_034660155.1 Actinomycetota bacterium
AAGCGGCGGCGGATCGATCACAACACTCGCATTGAGATCAATCATGTCGTAGCGCATCAACATCCTCTCGAAGCCCTCCCCCGGCTCCGCCGCGATACCGCCTCCATCGATCTCCATGATGAAACGAACGACCAGACCGTCGTCCGATATCCAGACGTCCATGGGCATGGCTTCGATGGGGAACACGCCTTGCACCTCGAGTTGCGCACGTTCCTCCGGTGGGGCCTGAGCAAGCAATGCCTCCGTGTCGAACACGGCCCGGTAGTGGGTTGCCGACACACCATTGACCATCTCCGAACCAATCAGCTCGATGGCGGCGCCGGCGTCCTGAAACGAACCCAGGATCTCAGACGGGTTCCCGGGCGATGCCGTGGAGAATCCACCGGTCAGGTCATTCTCACCGGCCGGCATGGAGATCCACGGCGTCTTTGCGCCGAGGAACATGGTGAAGAACGGAAACTTGACATACGCCACGTCGCCCACCTGACGGACTTCCATTACCCCGAGCAGATCGGCGAACTCCAGCGGAATCTCGTCGCCGGCCGTAGCCGCCATGCCACTCATGTCCATGTGGAACGAGAAGTCACCCGAGGCGTTGTCGAAGGCACCCCCGAACGGGATGACGAGATCGGCAATCCCTTGGGAAGGATCCAGCCCTGTCATCTCGATGGATCCTTCCATTCGGCCAGAAGTCAGTTCTGCACTCCGGAGGAACGCGCTCTGCAGCGCCTCCGCCTCCGGAGACTCCGGCGGCGGTGCTGTGTTCGTCGTCGCCGGTGCCTCGGTCGTTGTGGGAGCCACTGTCGTCGTAGAAGGGGCGGTGCTCGTACTGGTCGTTGACTCATTGCGGTTTGGGGCGGCGGTCGTCGCTGCCAACACATCGCCACCGTCCGCCGTGGTGTCATCCACGGCGACCCCTCCGTCGCCACAAGATGTGACAACAAAGATGAGGACGGCAAAGAGCAGGCTGATCCGCTTGTTCATGGGCTTGGCCTTCTTCCCGGATAGAGAGCGACAAGTCTTGGCCATCCCATCGGCCGGCGCAGACAATCACTTGAGGCACGGACCCCCCTGATGGACAACGACCCATGCCTGCACCATCTGCAGCGCACGGCCCATCATCCGCACCTTCTCACCCCGCCGATTCAACGCCGAGGCACGGGAGCCCACCTCGATGTGGTTCTCCACGGGT
>JAYEIP010000316.1:0-6041 GCA_034660155.1 Actinomycetota bacterium
TGGAGGCTCTGATACCTATGCAACTGGCTTGGCTCTCTCCCATCTTTTAAAACATTTAGGGTATGGAAAAGAAGAAGGTCTTGATGGATCTCAAGTGTGCTCGTCATGGTGCGTGCCCTCGCCAGCCGAACTACATCAGACCACTCCCAACTTTCAGGCTACATAAACGCATGAAAGTTCAGGCAAGCTACTTGTCGGGACCTGCATAGTGCCGTGACGGACGTTGGGGTCATGAAGACCACAGCCCGCACAGCCATTGCGCTACTAATTGCCGCCGTATACCTGTCGCCCCCCGTCTCAGCCGAGCTGGCTGATGGCATCACGGTTGGTGATCACATAGTTCATGGGGCCGATGAGCGGGCTCTCCATCTGATAGGGCAAGCCGATAGCGCATTCAGGGCGGCAGGGCTCGACGTCCCGGGCCTGACGATCTACGTTCACTCAGGGTTTCAGGACTGCCTCGATCGTGGCGGCCTCTTCAACAGAGACGGCTCGGGTGTCCGCATCGACCTTTGTTCTGGTCTGCAGTTCACGGTGTTACACGAGGTTGCTCACGCATGGGAGTTCCACACAGTTGATGAACTAACTAGGACGGCCTTTCTCGACATGAACAGCCTCGTTTCATGGCGGGGCAACAACGTTCCATGGGGTGAGCGGGGCATGGAGATCGCTGCGGAGACCATTGCCTTAGGGTTGTTAGATAGGCCGTTTCCAGATTGGCAGCTTGGCGAGGCTGCAGCGCTCGATGGCGGCTACTCGCTCCTCACCGGCACCAGGTCGCCGAGGTTCGCTGAGGCCGTGGATGGCCTCCTCGCCGTCGGTCCACAACAGATGCGACCACCCTTCGAACGCGCCGGGATCCGGAGTAGATGACAACTCGCCGTTCACGCTTCTGACGCGCTTGCGGTGTAGCTGAGCGCAACCTGTGGAGGTGAGCTATGCAAGGGTGGATCGGCTCACGTTGTGCCTAGTATCGCTCCATGCCTATCTACATGGACGTACACCCAGGACTTGGTGACGCCACACCTGAGGACATCGCAGAAGCGCACCGTCGCGACCTCGAGATCCAACATGAATATGGCGTTCGGTTCTTGAGCTATTGGTTTTCCGATCCTGAAGGAAAGGCGTTCTGTCTGGTCGAGGCGCCCGACGTCGACTCCCTGGTTGCCTGTCACAAGATCGCGCACGGCCTGACACCGCATGAGGTCATCGAGGTTCAAACCCCCACGCTTGCTCAGTTCATGGGGGAGCCTGAGACCGACGCAGACGATCGGGCCCTCGTCGATGGGCAACCGGACTCGGCGCTGCGAGCCATCATGTTCACCGACATTCAGGGATCAACTGATGTCAGCACGCAGCAGGGCGATGTGGCGGCGTTGGAGCTTGTTCGACGCCACAACGATGTCGTGCGGGATGCGCTGAGCCGATTCGACGGCCGGGAGGTCAAGCACACCGGCGATGGCATACTCGCCAGTTTCGTGTCGGTCTCGAAGGCGGTGGAAGCCTCGATTGCTATTCAGACCGCGTGCGCCAACGTGACCGGCGGTGGACCAAAGCTTGCAGTCAAGATCGGCATTAGCGCCGGCGAGCCGGTGGAAGACAGCCAGGACATCTTTGGTGCATCCGTCAACCTGGCGGCTCGGATCTGCGCTCATGCCGGCGGCGGTCAGACGCTCGTGTCGGGAACAGTGAAAGACCTTGCCATCGGTAAACAGTTTCGGTTCGTGAGCCAGGGGGCGATCGCCCTCAAGGGCTTCCCCGATCCGGTCCTTCTCTACCAAGCGGACTGGCAGAGCGAGGAACTGTAAGGCTCCCAGTCGCGGTCTGTGTCGACAATGCTGGTGGGTTGATGTTCTACTTGGGTGTAGGCAACATCCGAGGTCGTGATGCGAGATAGCACGCTGCTTCCTTCCCCAGAGTTCACCCGGTTCGTCAAAGAAGTGGAGCCCCGTCTGTCGTTGGCGTTCTTTGCTGCTTATGGGCCGGAGGTTGGTTGCGATGTCACTGCTGACTCGCTGGCGTATGCGTGGGAGCACTGGTCTCGCATCTCCGTGATGGACAATCCTGCTGGCTATCTGTATCGGGTCGGGCAGAGCAAAGCGCGGTGGTACCACAGGCCACGGATCTGTTTCCCCCAGTTGACGCAAACCGCTGTCTTTGATGTCGAACCGAGATTGCCCGAGGCACTCGAACGCTTGACTCGCAATCAGCGTCTCGCCGTGGTGTTGATCCACGGCATGGATTGGACCGAGGTTGAAGTCGCCAACCTTATCGGCCGGTCACGTTCGACGGTGCGGACGCATCTTGAGCGTGGACTAGTACGACTACGTGAGGAGTTGGAGGTGACGGTAGATGCTTGACTTGGGTGCACAACTCCGTGACTACGTCGAGGCTACGATCGAACGAATCGATGTTGAGGACGTCGTCGGCGGTGTCTCACGTCAACCTGGTGAGCGTCCGCCAAGGTGGTCCGTACGCCCGGCGTGGGTGTTCACTGTGGCCGCTCTCATCGCCATTGTTCTCGTGGGAGGGCCCCTCTTGCTCGACATAGGTCGGTCGTCCGACGTTGCAGATCCTGCAGCAGGCTTGACGACGGATCAAGATCCCGCCGATGCCACCACACCGCTGGCGGGCGCATTGTGGTGGCTCGAAGCAACATACGACGGGTCGCTCTATCCGGTCTTGTTCGATGGTGGCTATGCCGCGCTCGCGCCGAACGAATCGGTGGTTGGTGACGTATGGGTATCCCGCAACGGTGTGCGCTGGGGGCCTGCTTCGGGTCAGCTTCCGGCCGGACCGTACGGCCTCGCCAGCGACGGGGAGACGTTGTTCGCTCAGGGGGATGGCATATGGGCATCGACGACCGGTAGTGACTGGCGACAAGTATTCACCGGCGAGGAGCCCTACTGGCTCTTTGGTGACACCGGCTGGATAGGGGGTGGCAGTGCGGGCGAAGCGGGCGCGGTTGTGTTCGGCGTCGACGACGATGTTCGCATTGCCGGGTGGGTCTACGACGGTGACCGGTTCGTTCCTGCCGACGTGGGGGGGATTGCAGATCTGCCGGCTCTCGAAGTGTCCCAGCCCGATGTTGTTGCACTCGGCGACCGTTTCATCTTCTACCTCGATGATGACAATTCAACGACGCTCATGTCGATGTCCACAACCGGTCAGACCTGGAGCGACCCGGCCCCACCGCCGGCAGGAAGCCCGCTGTACGACGGTCTGCGCAAGGTGGCATCGTTCGATGGGTTGAACCTGGTCACGACGGGTGAAGGAGGCCTTTGGAGTACCGCCGACGGATTCTCGTGGGACCGGGTCTCGTTCGGAGGGGCTGGCGGCGAGGTACGCGCCATGGCTGCCGGTGAACTTGGATGGATCATCTGGGAACACGATGACGGTATCAACCGCTTGTGGCACTCGTCCGATACGCAATCGTGGACCGAGATCGACGAAATCGGCCCGTTTGCCTCAGGTGGTGGAGAGATCGGTCAAGTCGGTGTCGGGCAGGCAACGTTGCTCGTCGGCGAAGATGACATCCTGGTCTTTTCCGTCGTGGGCGAGATCGGTAGCGGTGGCTTCGGCGGGTGGGTCGTCGCCGAGGGCGTCACCGAGGTATGGCGGTTGCAGCTCGGAAGTCGGTGACGGCCGATTGCCAGTAGCAGGCAGTGTCAGGTCGAGAGGTAGCCTGCGGTCTCCAGGTTCGGGAATCCCCTTTGTCCCGTCAAGAGTTGGGAGGGATAAAAGGGATTCCCGAATCGTCGTGTCTTCCACAACAATCAGCCCTATGACTTGGCTTGAGTTTGTCAGGCCTCTGACTCCGTCCACGACCCGGCGTCTTCCAAGTTCCGTATCTTGCGGTCAACGTCCGCTAGCTCCGATCCTCGAAGGTCCTGCTTCTATGCCGGGGCAACCCACCGCTCGTAGTCAACAACATCTGTGAAGCCCAGCGATGCGTACATGTCGTTGGACGGCGCCCCGGCCCCTGATCCCACATACGCGGTCTCTGCACCAAGAGCGGCGCCGCGCCGTAGCCCCTCCGCCATCACCGCGGAGGCGAGGCCACGCCGGCGGTGATCTGCGTGGGTGCCCACGGGCTCGAAGATGATGTACTTGTTGGTAGCGTCCCACCACACCGTTGTGTATGCGGCGAACGTACCGTCCGCGGCGATGGCAGCCAGGTCAAGGTCTGGGGCATAGCCCGGCGCTTGCGCCAGCACCGTCATCATCTCGCCCGTGCGCTGGTTGCCGAATGCGGACCGGCTGACCGCAGCGCGGCCTTCGCTGTCTAGTTCCGTCGTCAGGTCGAGTGATCGAACCACGTACCCGTCCGGGACGGGTCCTTCAGGAAGTATGCCGGCCATAGTCCGCCGTCTCAGATGTCCCTCGAGCTCACCCCGGATCCAACCCCGACGCTCCAAGACCTCCTCGCGAACCGTGTCACCTGTGACGACCCAGGTCGAGAACGGTCGCTCGGGACGACGTGCCGGCGAGCGGTGTGTTTCCCCCCACGCAAACATGTCGTCTTCGAGATACCGGTATCCGGGGGCGACCTCCACGAAGAGGTCCCCGCCGGCTTCAGGATGCGCCACGCCGACGATGCTGCCATTTGCCTCCCAGATTTGGATGTACTGCTCCCAAGGTCGATCGTCGGCAAGCTCACCGGCTGCATTGCCGGAGTATCGGACGATCTCCCACCGTTCGTGGCCCCAGTTGAACATCCACCCGAAGCCGGAGTACGTATCGATCAGGAACTGGCGAACAGCCGAGAAATCGGCCTCTCCTCCATAGTCGCGACCTGTGACGGGGCTCATGTGCCAAACCTGCGGATGCCGAGCCAAATGAGGCCGATCAGAAAGACGACGGCAAGCAAGCCGAACACGAAATCTCGCGAGGCTATGGGCGTTTCGGACGTCATGCAGGTGATGGTAGATGCTGCATCCATCACGTGTGAGGCCTCGGTCTCCGGACGGCGTCCGCACCAATCGGCTAGCGGACCAACCGACCCGCCCACGTCACGTTTCGTGTTCGCGTTACGGGTGAATGTGTCCGGGTTCGGGAATCCCCAATATCCCCCTTCTCTCTTATCCCTCACGACTCTTGACACTCCCGAGATCCCCTGCGATAGTTCTCCGTGGCCGTGGGCGCAACATATCAGTGCGTGTGCGGCCGTTCGTATGTGCGACCGGACACGGTCGAGAGAAAGAGAAGAGGCGCAAGGTGTTGATACATCCCACCAGCGTCGCGAGCAAGGTTCGCCTCGCGGCTTAGCAACAAGATCCTCTGGATCTAGCTGAACCACTGCCGGCACCGAGCCCACCGCTGGGCGAGGCCGCCATTCTCTCGATACGCACGCCCGAGACCCAACCCCATCTAGGTGAGGTCTCACCACGAAAAGGCACGAAATGATCCCGGTCCGCTCCTACCTCAGACTGTTGTACGACTACCTGCGCCGCCAGCGAGGCCGGGTCCTGGCGCTCACGCTCGCCATGTTCACGGGTATCGGGCTCAAGCTGATCGGGCCGCAGTTGGTTCGAACCTTCCTCGATCGCGCCATTGACGGGGAGTCCGGCGACGCGCTGATTCCGATCGCGGTGTGGTTCATGGTGATCGCCGTGCTCCAGCAGTTCTTCGACGTGTTTGCCACCTACCTCGCTGAACAGGTCGGATGGACGGCTACCAACGAGATGCGGGCCGACCTCGCCACCCATGTCCTGGATCTCGACATGGGATTCCACAAGGAGCACACCCCTGGAGAGATGATCGAACGTATCGATGGTGATGTCACGGCACAGGCAGATTTCTTTTCGGCATTTGCTATCAGGGTGCTCGGCAATGCCATCCTCATTGTCGGCGTGATGGTCCTGTTGTGGCGGGAGAACATCTGGGTCGGTCTGGGCATCACCGTGTTCACCTTCATCTCGATGGGGGCGATGCTGCGCATCCAGGCCTGGGCGGTGCCGCTGTGGAAGCAGGTGCGGGCCCGGTCCGCAGAGCTGATGGGCCTCATCGGTGAGCAGCTTGGCGGCACCGAAGACATCCGC
>JAYEIP010000317.1:0-6024 GCA_034660155.1 Actinomycetota bacterium
GTGTCGTTCCAGCAGAGGACCGTGCGGCCTCCGGCATCACGGACGGTCTGGTACGAATCTCGGTCGGTCTCGAAGCACCGGCAGACATCATCGCCGATCTAGATCAAGCTTTGGGAACTGGTCATGGTTAGTCGTTGGCGGTGAACCGCAGCAACCTGGGGATTCGTACCAAGTGCCAAATACCAAGTACCACGCAACAGAACTAGCGTTCAGTACCGCTTCCCGCTTCGCCCGCGACCTTCAACTCTCGCCTTGTTTTTGATGATAGGTAAGGATCTGGAGCTCGCTCGCAAGATCGACACGTCGTACCTCAACGCCCGATGGTCTTTTCAGCACGGCTGGAGCGAAGTTCAGGATCGAACGTACCCCGGCGTCAACGAAGCGGTCAGCAACCTCCTGGGCCGCAGCGGCGGGCGTGGCGATGATCCCAATAGAGATCGAATTCGCTTTGATGACATCCTCGAGGGCGCTCATCGGCTCGATGGTAAGGGCGTTGATCGGATTCCCCACCTTGGCGCGATCAGTGTCCAGAATGGCGACGACCTCGAACCCCCATCCGCTAAACCCGGGATATGCTGTCAGTGCGCTACCGAGGTTGCCGGCCCCGGCGATCGCTACACGGTATTCTCGGGTAAGCCCGAGTTCGCGGCGCAGTAGAGCCCGTAGCTCTAGGACGTCGTAGCCGACGCCGCGGACACCAGGGGGGTCGATGTACGAAAGATCTTTGCGTACCTGCGCCGGGTTGACGCCCGCGCTTATCGCGAGCTGCTCCGAAGAACATGTCGATTGTCGCAGATCGATCTCGCCAAGGCACCGCAGGTACAGCGGAAGGCGGGAGATGGTCGCGGCCGGAATCGTGGCTCTCACGGGCATGAGAATAGCGTTGCGCCTGACCGCGGAATCTTGGGCTACCCGGAAGGTCACCTGAGCCCGAGCACCGTCCCGATAACGGCACGGCCCATGCTGATCCTGCCCTCTGCCACCACCCGCCCCTGGCGGTCGAGCAGCACCGGGATGCGGAGGTGATACTCGGATTCGAGACCGGCGTCCGAGCTGATGTCAATGACATCGACCGTCACCGGGAGCCACCGCGCCACCTTGATCACTCTGGGAAGTGCGGCATCGCACAACCCGCATCCCGGCCTGGTGAGAAAGACGAGCCGACGACGAGGCACTAGGGTTGCGCGGCTATGCGACCCGCAACCGCTGCCGTGATCATCGGCCTTCTCGTGCTCATCCTCGGATCCTCACTCATCTGGCTGCAACGCGGGTTTTAGGTAAGCGTCGCTCTGGATCTGCAACAGCGGGGAACCGGTGCGAAGGGTAACGGCGGTACCGGCCGCCAGTGGGAACGAGTCCACCGCACTGCCATCCCTAACCGCAACCGCAATCTGCCCGTAGCTGTCAATGTGTAACAAGCCTTGTCCCGGCTCGACGTCACCGTACGAAGTGACCCAGTCGATGGAGAACTCCGCAGACGCGATCTTGAGGACGATGTCGCTGTTCGGTGCAATCCCGACCAATTGCAGGTCCTCTGGCGTTATGTTGAGCTGGGCGTTGCCGAAGTGATCCACCCATAACACTTCACCGACGACGGCGTTCTCGCTGTGCTCCACGAGGGGCAACATCAATGGGATCACAGTGTCGGGGTCAAGAGCTGGCCCCAGTTCCTCGAACGTAGCCTGACCGGAAGCAATCACCGCCGCGGCGGGGCCGAACAGGTCCCGTCCATGGAACGTGGCGCCCGGCGCCGGCAACAATAGCTCCGGATTCTCGATGGAGACCACGGCGTCGGCACCTCCGACCATCGCAACGGCAGGAGCAAGCAACCCGTTGTCGGGGCCGATGAGCACGCCCCATTCGGTGCGCGCCGCAATGGCCTTGCGCTCGGTCCCGACGGTCGGATCGATGACCGCCAAGGCGACACCCTGAGGCAGATATTGGATCGCCCGCATCAATGCCAAAGCCCCGGCCCTGATATCGCCCTGGGCGAACTCGTGCCCAACATCGATCACACGCACCTCGGGTGCAATCCGGGCAATCACACCGTGCACCACCCCGACAAATTCGTCATCGGTCCCAAAATCAGACAGAAAGGAAATCATGGAACGGGATGGTACCCGCCGTGTCTAAGGGCTTAGGCGTTGATACAGGCGGCACATAGTTGCGCATATCAACGCCAGACCCCCAGCTACAGCGCCCGATCGAGCTGTTGGTAGGCGCCGGTGCGGAGATGGCAGGCGGCGTAGTGGTCGGCGTTGTCGCCCACGGGGAGGAGCTCGGGTACGGAAACGGGGCAGATCTCGGAGGACGCTATCGGGCAACGGGGATGGAACGTACAGCCGGTTGGGGGGCGCAAAGGGCTGGGGACGTCCCCCTCGAGGATGACGCGTTTGCGGCGAAGGGTGGGGTCGGGAATGGGTATCGCGGAAAGCAGTGCTTCGGTGTAGGGGTGGCGCGGATTGGCATAAAGCGTATTCTGGTCGGTCATCTCGACGATGCTGCCGAGGTACATCACAGCGACGCGATCGCTGATGTGCTCGACCACAGCAAGGTTGTGCGCAATAAACAGCAGTGTCAACCCGAGGTCGTGTTGGAGATCTTTGAGCAGGTTGAGCACCTGCGCCTGTACCGATACATCGAGTGCCGAAACCGGCTCATCGGCGATCACGAACTTTGGATTCAAGATCAGCGCCCTGGCAATACCAATCCGCTGCCGCTGGCCTCCGGAAAACTCGTGAGGAAAGCGGCGGGAGTGGTAATGCTCGAGCCCGACGACCTCGAGCATCTCGAGGACTCGCTGGTGTCGCTCGTCGGCGTTACGGACGCCGTGGATCTTGAGACCTTCGGCGATGCTGTCCCCGACCGGTGAGCGGGGATCGAGTGAGGAGAAGGGATCCTGGAAAATGATCTGGGCTTCACGTCGCAGTTCTTTGAGCTCGTCACCCTCGGCGTGTGCAATGTCCTTGCCGTCGATTTCGATATTGCCGTCGGTTGGGTCGAGCAGCCGGACCAACATGCGGCCCAGGGTCGACTTGCCACAGCCGGACTCGCCGACCAATCCCAGTGTCTCCCCGCGCCGGATGTCGAACGACACTCCGTTGACAGCCCTTAGTTGCCCTACGACTCTCTGAAAGATCCCACCTTTGACAGGGAAATCCTTGACGAGACCACGTACCTGGACAAGGTTGTCGGTCACTTCGCACCCTCCACATACAGCCAACATCTGGCGGTGTGCTTCTCGCCGACGTCGACCGGGTCGGGTTTCTCCTCGGTGCAGATCTCGAGGCCACGCTCGACCCTCGCTTCACAACGATCGGCAAAACGACAACCTGCCGGCAAGTCGACAAGGTTGGGCACGTTACCGGGGATCACCGCCAGCTTCTCCTGGACGATGCCGAGCACCGGCACCGACCCGATGAGCCCCTGGGTGTAGGGATGCTTAGGATTGGCAAAGAGCTCCTCGACGCTGGTCTCCTCGACGATCTCGCCGGCGTACATGACGGCCACCCGGTCTGCCAGTTCGGCGACCACCCCGAGATCGTGAGTAATGAGGATGACCGCGGTACCCGAGTCGCGCTGCAAGGTGCGCATCAGGTCGAGGATCTGCGCCTGGATGGTGACGTCGAGAGCGGTAGTTGGCTCGTCGGCGATTAGCAGCTCTGGTTCGCAGGCGAGTGCCATGGCGATCATGACTCGCTGGGCCATGCCCCCGGAGAACTCGTGTGGGTAGGACTTGATCCGTTCTTCAGGATCCGGGATGCCGACCATGGACAGCATCTCCACCGCACGTTCCAGACCGGCTGCGTTCTTCATGTCGCGGTGGAGCTCGAAGACCTCCGAGATTTGCGCTCCCACCCTATAGACCGGGTTGAGCGATGAGGTCGGTTGCTGGAAGATCATTGAAACGCGGTCTCCCCGCAAGCTGACCAGCTCCTTCTTCTTCATCTTGAGGAGATCCCGGCCGTTGAACAGAACTTCGCCAGACTCGATGCGCCCCGGCGGTCCCACCAGGCCCATCAGCGAGAACGAGGTAACGCTCTTGCCACAGCCCGACTCTCCGACGAGGCCGAGGACTTCGCCGCGGTTAACAGTGAGGTTGACGCCATCGACAGCCCTGACCACACCATCTGCAGTGTGGAAATGTGTCTTGAGATCGCGGACCTCCAGAAGCGGCGTGCCGCCGGGTGCGTCTTCCGAAGTGAGAGCCCCATCAGTCATGAAGTGCCGGGTCCAATGCGTCGCGCAGGCCATCACCAAGCAAGTTGAAGCCCAGCACGGTAATCATGATTGCGAGACCAGGGAAGAAGACGAGGTGCGGAGCATTGAACACATTGTTCCTCTCCTGGGCCAACATGCTGCCCCACTCGGGGTCGGGAGGCTGTGCGCCTAATCCGAGGAAGCTGAGGCCGGCGGCATCGAGGATTGCTGTGGCGATACCCAGAGTTCCGATGACTACCAGCGGGGTGAGGGAGTTGGGCACAACCCGGGTCATAAGCAGCCGCATTTTGGAGGCACCGAGCGCTCGGGAAGCATCAACAAACTCCATCTCCTTGATCGACAGCACCGAAGCGCGCATGACGCGCGCGTACGCCGGAATGGAGACGATGGCGATAGCAAGCATCGCGTTCCTCAAGCCCGGTCCCAGCACGGCAACGATAGCGATGGCAAGCAGGAACGCTGGAAAGCCGAGGATCACGTCCATCACCCGCATGATGACGTTATCGGGCCACCTCCCCCAGAAACCTGAGATTGCCCCGAGCAACGACCCGATCGAGAAAGCAACGGTAACGGTGGCGAACCCGACCATCAGGCTGGCCCGAGCGCCAAAGACCACCCGGCTGAACTCGTCGCGGACGTTGCCATCGAGGCCCATGATGTGCTGTGGCCCATCGCAACCGAGCGCCGTGACACAAGGCGGTTCGCGTCTCTTAACGTCCTCTTCTCCGATGAAATCGGCTGTCGGATCGTGCGGCGCCAGCACAGGGGCAAAGAGAGCGATCAGCATCATGGTGCCGATAATGATCATGCCGACGACGCCGGTCTTACGGCGGATCAGCCGGCGCCAAGCACCCTTCCAGAGACCGGTCGGCTTTTCGAGAAGTTGCTCGGGATCCCGCACCTGGCTGAGCTGTCGGCTGCGGCGTTTCAGACTGAACATGCGATCACTCCAACCTGATCCGTGGATCGAGGTATGCGTAAGAAACGTCAACGGCCAGGTTGATGATGACGTACGCCGTGGCGATAACGATGACGAACCCCTGGATCACCGGGAAGTCTCTCGCGGTAATGGCCTCGAAGAGCATTGTGCCGGCCCCTGCCAGGCTGAACACGGTCTCGGTGAGAACGGCCCCGGACAACAAACCGCCCATCTGAAGCCCAATGATGGTCACCACCGGAAGCAGGGCATTGCGAAGTGCGTGGCGCGCGACGACGCGGCGCTCTCGGGCACCCTTCGCGCGGGCCGTCCTCACATATTCACGGCCCAGGACATCGAGGAGACTCGACCTGGTCATACGGGCAATGATCGACATCGGGATAGTGCTCAAAGCAATTGCCGGCAGGATCAGGTGTTTGATCGCATCCCAGAAGATCTCCCAATCGCCCGTAATCAGCGAGTTGAAGATGAAAAAATTGGAGGTGAAATCAGCGAACCGGAAGGGAACGGTTCCCTCCTCCAGAGTCCACCCCCACACCTCGTAGAACGGCACGGAGATGAGTCCGGCGGTTAATCGGCCCGAGGGAGGTAACCACCCGAGGATGGCGGCAAATACCCAGATGAGCATCAACCCCAACCAGAACACGGGCATGGAAACACCGACGTTGGCCATCATCATCGTGCTCAGGTCGACGATAGAGTTGTGCCGCATCGCCGAAGCCACGCCGAGGCTGACACCGACCACCAATGCGAGGAAGAGAGCCGACGTCGACAGCTCGATCGTCATCGGGAGTCGTTCGATGAGAATCTGGGTGACGGGGCGGGAAAATCGAATCGAATCACCAAAATCGCCCTGAATTATGTCG
>JAYEIP010000318.1:0-5993 GCA_034660155.1 Actinomycetota bacterium
CTTTGCCTTAGATGCATTTGCACTAAATCTTCTAACAAATGCTTCAAGTTCATCTTTCTCTTTCATCTTTTTATCTCTATCAACTTGTGCTTGTTTAGCTAAAACTGTTGAAGCAGAATCCGGGGGATCGAGAACCCCCAGATATCCGCATCGAGCAGCCCCACTTTGTAGTCCTGGGCAGATATAGCGAGGGCAAGGTTGGCGCTTAGTGAAGACTTGCCGACCCCACCTTTCCCGCTACTCACCGCGACCACTCTCGTATTGGGATGGACCATGGTCGGAGCTGCCTGTTCCCGGGCGCGTAGCCGTGCCCGCTCCATGAGTTGGGAACGCTCCTCTTGGGTCATGGCACCGATCTCGATGTGGGCCTGCTCCACCCCGGGGACTGCCCGGAGTTTGCGCAATGCTTCATTTTCAATCTGGTCGCGCAACGGACAAGCCGCAATCGTCAGCGCGATCTTGACCGTGACTGTTGCCTCGTCGATACGCACGTCCTTGACCATGCCGAGATCGACGATATCGGCTCCCAGTTCCGGATCAATAACCCTTTTCAGTGCCGCGTCGATGTCCGTCATTTCGATCATGGGTAGAAGCGTAGACTGCTGGGATTAGCCAAAAAACCTATCGCCATAGTGGGAACTCTCGCATATACTCTGGCGAAGCCAGAAACCACCCGGAGGTCGGACGACCATGATCACGAATGACGAAACCACGACCCTCAAGGGCGTAACTCTTACCTCGAGCGCCGCTGCCAAGGTGCTCGAACTTACGCAAGCAGAGGGCGATGAGTCGTTGGCGCTGCGTCTTGCTGTACGTCCTGGTGGTTGCTCGGGCTTCTCTTACGATATGTATTTCGATTCTGCCGTCGATACGACCGATATCGTTAGCGAGACCGATGGCGTCAAGGTGATTGTCGACGCCGAGAGCGCCGCGATGGTCGGTGGTTCCATCATCGATTTCAAAGACAGCGGCCTCCAGGGTTCCGGCTTCGCTATCAACAACCCCAATGAGCAACGCTCCTGCGGCTGCGGCGAATCCTTCTGCTGAGACCGGGCGTGCCAACCCTGGGTTCGTAGCCCCGGTTTCCACGGGCTGCCGGCCCACGGTTCGACGATGGGCGGTAGCCTGACCGCGATATGGGTAGACGAATCGGGTGTGGGACTCTCCTAGTCGGCACGATCCTTGCTCTGGTGAGCGCGGGGTCGGGTTGGTGGCTGTTCTCGAACGTGAACCGGTTGCTGACCCACGAGACGATCGATGCCATCATCATTGGATACGAGTCAGGGGTGAACTCCGACGGTAACGCCACCGTGTCCCCGATTTACGAATACGACGTAGACGGCACGACTTATCGCTATACGTCACAGGTTTCGTACAGTGGATTTACCCCCGGAAGCGTCGGGGAATCGCGGACGTTGCTCTACAACCCGGACAACCCGCAAGACGCCCGGGTACGGAACCTGTTCTTGTTGCTGGGTCTCCCGGGAATTGTGAGTGTCGTCGCGCTTGCCATCGTCGGCTTGGTAGGTCGGGCGGCCGTGCGGCGTTCACGACGAGATGATGCTTTCCCGGCTGCAACCCCGGCACCGCACCCGGCCTGGGGTGAGCCTGTCGAGTCCGCCTTGATCGCTATCGAAGCCGACTTCATGGGGGCAGAGCCCTCCCAAATGGACTCAGCCGGGGTGACGCGATACCGGGTGAAGGCTCGCACCGAGATCGACGGCGGAATGCACCGCTTTGTCGGTGACTGGATGGACAACGACCCCACCTTGATCTTGATGGAACATGGCAACAAGGTCGAAGTCCGGATCGACCCCTCCGACCCGTCTTCCTACGAAGTCATTGTCCCGAACGCAGATTGACCGGGAATCTCCGAAAACCCTGTGCTGCCAACCCTGGGTTCGCAGGCCCCGTTTCCGCGGGCTGCCAGCCCACGGTTCGGTGGGGGGTGGGGAGCGGTAGCCTGGCGGTACGCAACTGGAGGAACCGATGCCTAAGAAGATTCTTGATGCGCCCAGCGCTCCCGCTCCGGTCGGCCCGTATTCAGTGGTCACCGAGGCGAACGGGTTTGTCTTTGTGTCAGGCCAGGTCGGGATGGATACCCAGGCCGGCCGTTTGGTCGAGGGCGGGGTGGAGGCTGAGGCCCACCAGACGATGAAGAACATCGGAGCGATCCTCGCCGATATCGGGCTCACCTACAGCGACATTGCCAAGACCACCGTCTTCCTGGCCGACATGGCCGATTTCCCCGTCGTGAACGCCGCTTACGGCGAGTATGTCGCCGATGCCAAGCCGGCTCGTTCCACGGTTCAGGTGGCGGGTCTGCCACTCGGCGTCCAGGTCGAGATCGAGGTTATCGCCGCCCGCTAGCAACGGTGCCATAACTAGTAGCGTTTGCGTCCCATCATTCGCCGAGGAGGTCAAGAAGTGAACCGTGAACAGATCTTGCACGTACTTGGGTTGGAAGACGAGAACGCGGGCGCCTACGCCGCCGGATGGCTTCCGACGACGGGTGATCTCCTCACAAGCATCGACCCTTCGAACGGGCGCCCTATCGCGTCAGTGCGACAGGCAACTCTGGACGACTACGAGACGGTCGTTGCCAACTCGCAGGAGACGTTCAAGGAGTGGCGGATGCTGCCAGCCCCCGAGCGTGGTGACTATGTGCGGAGGCTCGGTAACGCGCTTCGTGACTACAAGGATCCATTGGGCTCGCTGGTGGCCTATGAAATGGGCAAGATCAAGGCCGAGGGCGACGGTGAAGTCCAGGAGATGATCGACATCGCCGACTTTGCGGTCGGGCTCTCCCGCCAACTGTATGGCCTCACGATGACATCGGAGCGGCCCCGCCATCGCATGTACGAGCAGTGGCAACCGTTGGGGCCTGTCGGCGTCATCACGTCGTTCAATTTCCCGACCGCGGTGTGGAGCTGGAACGGTTTCATTGCGGCCGTCTGCGGGGACACGATGATCTGGAAACCATCGAGCCAGACACCATTGACCGCCATAGCGGTCTCCAAGATCGCACATGAGGTTATGGATGGCTCCGGATTCGAAGGGGTGTTTAACCTCATTGTCGGCCCGGGACGGACGGTGGGCGACACGATGATCAACGACCGTCGGGTGCCGCTGATCTCAGCCACCGGATCGTGTGGCATGGGCGAGAAGGTGGGGACAGCGGTCGCCAAGCGGTTGGGCCGGTCCTTGCTGGAGTTGGGCGGCAACAACGCCATCATCGTGTTGGACGACGCCGACCCCGACCTGGTGACCCGTGGAGCGCTGTTCGCTGCCGTCGGTACCGCAGGGCAGCGGTGTACCTCACTACGCCGGCTTATCATCCAACGGGGGATTTCCGACCTTGTCTCCAAGCGTCTGGTCGAGGGTTACGCCTCGGTGCCGATCGGCGATCCCCTCGAAGACGGCGTGTTGATGGGTCCGCTCATCAATCAGAGCGCGGTCGATACGTTTGCGGCGGCGGTCGGGATCGCCAGGGAGCAGGGAGGCGAGGTCCTCACCGGTGGCAACGTGATTGACCGGGAAGGCTTCTACGTAGAGCCGACGATTATCAAGATGCCTGCCGACGCCGACATTCTTGGCGTCGAGACCTTCGCCCCGATCCTCTACCTGATCGAGTTCGACGAGCTCAGCGAGGCCATCTCGATGAACAATGGTGTGACCCAGGGCCTGTCGTCAGCAATATTCACGGACTCCATGAAGTCGGCCGAGCGCTTCTTATCCGCCGAGGGATCGGACTGCGGTATCGCCAACGTCAACATCGGGACCTCCGGGGCCGAGATCGGCGGTGCCTTTGGCGGCGAGAAGGAGACCGGCGGCGGTCGCGAGTCGGGCTCCGACTCCTGGAAGGCCTACATGCGCCGCCAGACCGTCACGATCAACTGGTCCGACGACCTTCCGCTGGCTCAGGGTCTCGAGTTCGGGTAGCCGTTACGCGCCACGAGAGCGCTAGTTGTTCAGCGCAAACGGCGGGTACTCGTCGGTGAGGCTGAGGAGCCACGCCGAGGTGCGGGTCGCCCAGCGCAACGCCCCTGCCACAAACCTGAAGATGCCGTCTGGATAGACCCCGGTGAAGGCGATCGCCCAATAGGCGATCCATCCGGCAATAACAGCAGCGATGCCGACGAAGTAGAGCACGATGATGTGCGGAAATAGCAAGATGCCTTTGAGGAACCAGATGATGCCGGCAACGGCCAGTCCACGTCCCCGCTCGAGAGTTGGCTCAGTAATGACCACCTTCGCTGGATAGGACGGTTGTTCCATCGCAAACCCTGGGTATTCGTCGCTCATGCTGGCGATCCACGCGGATACCCGCATCTGCCAACCGAGTGAGTTATGCACAAACCGGGCAATACCCGCAGGCAGGCTTCCCGTGAAGGCGATGGCCCAGAACCCGAACCACCCTGCGATGAATGCGCCAATCTGAATTACGTACAGCACAACGATGTGTGGCAGTGCCATCAGCAGCTTGATAGGAAAGAGGATCCCGGCAACGGCGAAGGCGCGACTGCGGTTCCCGTCACCATATTCAAACTGTACGTCAACTGGATAAGGATTCATTGGCCACTCCCATGGTCGTTACCTCCGACGATACCGGACCCCGGCCGTGCAGGGCGCGTTGCGGTTGTCGACGTCTCGGTCACCCGCTCAGACCCCGGAGTTCGCTTCGCAGACTCCCCTCTACCCCAGCGGCTCCGCCGCTGCGGTACTTTCCCGGAGGGGAACTGATGCGAAGCGCTACCCGAATCGGTACCCAACGCTGCGGACCGTCGTAATCCACGACGAGCGTTCTTCCCCGAGTTTGGCACGCAGCCGGCGGACGTGGACATCGACTGTGCGTGAGCCTCCAAAGTAGTCGTAGCCCCATACCTTGGTCAGGATCTGGTCCCGACTCCAGACCCGAGCCGGGTTCTCGACTAAGAAGCGCAGCAACTCATACTCCATGAAGGTGAGGTCGCGCGGGTCGCCACCGACCGTGGCCTGGTAGGTCGCCGTGTTGAGCTCCAGATCCCGGAAGCGAACGATGTCGTCGTGTGCGATCGCCGGTGTGCTCGAGTGCAGGCGCCCGAGACGGACCCGGAGTTCGGTTCGATCGACGGGTGACAACACGAAATCGGCGAACCCCGTTTCTCCGACAATGTCGGTTGTCATCGTGCGATCGATTACCAGCATGACCGCGAGCCCGTGTTCCATGGTGATCTTGGAGGCGAACGCGAGGGATCGCCCCAAGTCTGCCGTCACCTCGACGATCGCAGCGACCCAGCCTCCCGCAGGGAGTCGGTCCTCTACCGCAGCGAGATCGTCAATCGGGACGGGTTGATACCCGGCGGCGAGCAAGGCCGCTATCAGCGGCTGCGTTGGCGCGGCGGGGTAAACGACAACAAACATCACAACACCGGGAGGTACCGCTCCAGCTCGAAACGCGAGACGTGGTGCTCATAGCGCTGCCACTCGCGGCGTTTGTTGCGAAGGAACCATTCGAAAACATGTTGACCCAATGTGTCTTTCACCATGGCTGACGCTTCCATTGCGTCAAGCGCTTCTGCCAGCGTGGTGGGGAGTCGGTCCGCGGTGCCGCCGGAGTCGCGGTCGCCCAGCTCGTACTCGTTCTCGATCCCGGCGAGGCCCGCGGCAAGGATCACCGAAAAGGCTAGGTAGGGGTTGCAGGCAGGGTCCGGGGCGCGGTACTCGATCCGGGTGGCCCCCGGCCGGTCGCCACCAACGCTCGGCACCCGCACGACTGCCGCCTGATTGGTACGGTCCCACGTCGACAGGATCGGTGCGTCGTAGCCGGAAACCAGTCGTTTGTAGGAGTTGACCCACTGATTGGTTACGGCAGTGATTTCCCGACCGTGGCGGATCAAGCCCGCCATGAAGCGGCGGGCCGTTACGGACAGGTTGTCTGGATTGGTGTGATCATGGAAGGCATTCGCATCTCCTTCGAACAGCGAGATATGGAGATGGAGGCCGGAGCCGTC
>JAYEIP010000319.1:0-5978 GCA_034660155.1 Actinomycetota bacterium
CACCGACGAGCGTGGACCACAAGATGTTGTGGTTGTGGACAAGAGTGTGGATAAGTACACGTCTGGGGACGTGACGGGAAGGGTGACACCATGGGCCAGGGATTGACTGTCGAAAGACGGTTCACGACCGAAGGTCAGGACGTTTTCGACTCGGTGGAATGGAGCCGTAGGGACTCCAGAATCACCAACCCTGATGGTTCGATCGTCTTTGAGATGCTGGGTGCTGAGATCCCAGCGCAGTGGTCGCAAGTAGCTGCCGACATCATGGTGTCGAAGTACTTCCGCAAAGCAGGCGTCCCCCAATACGATGAGGCAGGCAACGTCGTCCTAGACGATGACGGTGAGCCGGTGACAGGTCCCGAGACATCGGCCCGTCAGGTCATCAAACGTCTCTCCTCGACCTGGCGTTTTTGGGGCGAGAGCAACGGCTATTTCGCAGCTGAGGAGGATGCCCGGATCTTCGAAGCTGAACTTGCCTTCATGTTGTTACACCAGATGGCCGCGCCCAACTCACCGCAATGGTTCAACACCGGCCTCCACCATGAGTACGGCATCACCGGCACCCCCCAGGGCTTCTGGTACGTGGACCCCGCAACCGAGCAGGTCGTCGAATCCCCCGACGCCTACACCCGTCCCGCTCCTCACGCTTGCTTCATCAACTCCGTCGACGACGACCTGGTGAACGAGGGTGGCATCATGGACCTGTGGGTCCGCGAAGCCCGACTGTTCAAGATGGGTGCCGGCTCCGGCGCGAACTTCTCGAATCTCCGCGCCGAAGGTGAGCAGCTTTCCGGTGGTGGCAAGTCATCCGGCCTGATGTCCTTCCTCAAGGTCGGCGACCGTGCCGCCGGTGCAATAAAGTGCCTGCACGAAGAAACTGAAATCGTCACCGACAACGGTGTCCACCCGATCAAGGACATCTTGCCGGGTGACCGGGTGCTCACCAGATGGGGATTCCGAGACGTGTCGGCCTTGCACGACAACGGCATCCGCTCACTCGTCACCCTGAGGACATCGTTGGGTGACGAGATCCGGTGTACGCCAGAGCACCGCTTTTGGGTACGCAACCACTCTGGTGAAATGTGGAAGGAAGCCGGTGAGCTTCTCGCGGACGACTTCATCCTGACGGACGTGAGCAGCGCCCACCACGGTGAGCACCAGGGCCTGTCATGGACGGGCAAGTCGCACCACAACGAGGTTGAGCACACGTTGCCCGAGGTTCTTGACGAGGGCATGGCACTGTGGCTCGGGTGGGTCTTTGGTGACGGGTCCATAACCACGCGCGACGGCGCGAAATTCGTCGCGGTGCAGATTGGCGATGTCGACCCAGAGCTCATTGATCGGTACACGGGCCTCGTCAAGAGCACCTTCGGCCAATCTGCTCATATCTATGTCAACCGTCGATCGGGCCGCAGAAGCGACGCTTCCGCGTCGGTACGGTTTTCCTCGTCACAGGTAATTCGATTCCTCGAAGCCAACGGGCTGCGCAAGATGAAAGCGCCCGACCTCACAATCCCCGATCTAGTGAAGTCATCACCCCCTGCAGTTCGCGCTGCCTTCCTCAGCGGACTCTTCGAAGCCGACGGCCATATCGACAACGGGTACCCCGTCCTGTCGACTGTAAGCCATGATCTTGCCCTCGATACCCATCGGATGCTCATGGGCCTCGGGGTCCCGTCGAAGATCACGACTCAAACGAACCGCAGAAGTGCTCTCGGCACCTTGTCAATCCACTTAGTTAGAGTTGTTGGCGGAGAAGGTGTTAGTCGGTTCGCCAAATTGATCGGGTTCGTGTCGGAACGCAAAGCACGCCTCCTCGAATCAGCGGTTGAACGCAAGAGCGCTAGCCCATTCGAGACCCAGTGGGTACTTCCACATGCTGCTGACGAATTGAACCGACTCTGGCTCGACGGGGACTCGCAAGTGCGGCGGGCACTCGCCCCTTATTGTCGATTCGCCAAACCACGGTCACTTAGCCTGCTGCGAGCACGAATCCTGGTCGAGCGATTCCCGATAGAACTGTCTGGCACAATCGTTGAGCAGTTCGCTCACGGCAATGACTTGTACGTTTCGACTACTAGTGAAGCCGCAGGCGAATCGCAGGTCTACGATCTCACGGTTGACGGCGTACACGAATACTTGGTCAACGGCATGGTCACACACAATTCCGGAGGCACAACGCGTCGGGCCGCCAAGATGGTCATCGTCGACATCGACCATCCCGACATCGAAACCTTCATTGCGTGGAAGGCCGAAGAGGAGAAGAAGGTCCGGGCGTTGGTAGCCGGTGGCTACTCCTCCGATTTCAACGGTGAGGCTTATGCCACAGTTGCCGGACAGAACTCCAACAACTCGGTGCGGCTGTCGAATGAGTTTCTCAACGCAGTGGTAAACGACAGGAACTGGGACCTCACTGCCCGCACCGACGGTTCGGTGATGAAGACGCTCAAGGCCCGCGACCTGTGGCACCAGATCTCCGATGCGGCGTGGCAGTCGGCCGACCCCGGGCTCCAGTTCCAGGGCACCATCAACGAGTGGCACACCTGCCCCGCAGAAGGCGAGATCCGCGCATCTAATCCCTGCAGTGAGTACCTCTTTTTGGACAACACTGCCTGCAACTTGGCCAGTTTGAACCTCGGCAAGTTCTTCGACGACGAAGCCGGGGCGTTCGATCTCAAGGCTTACCAACATGCGATCCGGCTGTGGACGATCGTGCTCGAGATCTCGGTGACGATGGCACAGTTCCCATCGAAGGAAATCGCCGTCGGCAGCTACGACTACCGAACTCTCGGTCTTGGCTACGCCAACCTGGGGTCCCTGCTGATGCGCATGGGTATCCCCTACGACTCCGACCACGGTCGGGCCATCGCCGGGTCGCTCACTGCGATCTTGACAGGGTACTCATATGCGACATCGGCGGAGATGGCCGGGGTGCTGGGACCGTTCCCCAAGTACAACATGAACATGGAGGCGATGATGCGGGTCATCCGCAACCATCGCCGGGCCGCGTACAACAAGGATGCTGGCGACTACGAGGCCGTCAACCACTTTGTCATGGGAATCGACAGAGGGCTGGCCCCGCTCGACATGCTCCAAGAGGCCCAGCAGGCGTGGGACACGGCCCTGACCTGGGGTGAGCAACACGGGTTCCGTAACGCCCAGGTCTCAGTGCTGGCACCTACGGGAACTATCGGCTTGTTGATGGATTGTGATACCACCGGTGTCGAACCCGATTTCTCGCTGGTGAAGTTCAAGAAGCTGGCAGGCGGCGGATACTTTAAGATCGCCAACCAGTCGATCGCTCCGGCGTTGAAGCGTCTGGGCTACTCCGATAACACCGTGCAACGGATCATCGAGTACGTGGTCGGCACCAACAGCCTGGCCCGCTCGCCGCACATCAACATGGCGACGTTGATCGCCAAGGGTTTCACCGCCCAGGACCTGGACAAGGTTGAGGAGATCCTCCCCGGCGTGTTCGAAATCGGTTTTGCATTCAACCAGTGGACGTTGGGCGAGGACGTTATGCAGCGGCTCGGCTTCACCCCCGAGCAGTACAACGCCCCGGCGTTCTCGATGCTCAAGGCACTCGGGTTCACCGATGCCGAGATCCAGGAAGCCAATGACTACATCTGCGGTCGACAGACCATCGAAGGTGCCCCTCATCTGCGGGACGAACACCTGGCGGTATTCGACACGGCGAACCGCAATGGGCGGTTCGGGGAGAGGTTCATCTTCCACACCGGCCACATCAAGATGATGGCGGCGGCGCAGCCGTTCATTTCGGGGGCGATCTCAAAGACAATCAACATGCCGAACGAGGTGACCCGCGAGGACATCGAGGAGTCGTATCGCTTGTCCTGGGAGCTCGGCCTGAAGGCAGTCGCTATCTACCGGGACGGCTCGAAGGCCTCTCAGCCGCTGTCGTCACAGTCTGATGACGGCTATGCCGACGATGAGCCCGAGAACCTCGAGGATGCCCTCGCAGACGAGATTGAACTGGTCGCACATGGCCGGGTGCCATGGCACGAGACGATGACGCCGGGCATGTCCCCCGCCGAGGCTTACGCCGACATGAAGCGTCCTCGCTTCCTGCTGCCAGGGCGACGGGCGGGATTCACGCAGGAAGCCCGGGTGGGCGGCCACAAGGTGTTCCTGCGCACCGGCGAGTATGAGGACGGGACGCTTGGCGAGGTCTTTGTCGACCTGGCCAAGGAAGGAGCAACCCTTCGCGGCATCCTGTCGTGCTTCGCCATTGCGGTGAGCAAGGGCCTCCAATACGGTGTCCCACTTGATGAGTTCGTCGACACCTTCACCTTCCAGACGTTCGAGCCCCGCGGAATGGTCGAGGGCCACCCGAATATCAAGATGGCGAACAGCCTCATCGATTACGTGTTCCGCGCCCTAGGCGTCGAGTACCTGGAGCGAGACGAGTTGGCTCAGGTGCCGCCCGATCGCAGGAACGAGCTCCCCGAGCCCCCCAAGGGCATTGCGGTGGATGCCGGCATCCAGCTGGATCTCACCGATGCTGCTGCCGAGGCTGCCGTCGATGCGACCGTGGAAGCCGCCAGGTTCGTCGACGCTGAGGTGGTTACCCCCCCGGTTAGCGGAGGCTCTGGCATCGCGACATCCCAAGATGACTATCGCAACAGCGGTGCCATCTCAACCAAACCAGCGCCTGAGAGCAACGGTGGCGGAGTGGCCGTAACCATGGCGACCGCAGCCGAAATTCAGCAACGGGCGATGCAGGCTTCGCTGGCCGACAAGATGGGCGACGCCCCCCTCTGCGACACCTGCGGCGCCATCACGGTCCGCAATGGCAGCTGTTACGTCTGCCTCGGGTGCGGCGGAACGACAGGTTGTAGCTGAGCGCGTGCCCGATGCGGGCACGTTTGGAAGGCAATCCAGCTATATGCAAGGGGCCCCTTCGGGGGCCTCTTGCTTGATAGCCCAGCAAACTTGCCCGCGGGACTCCTGACGACCGGCTGGATTGCCTCTCCCCTGCTGTCCACCCGAAGCGTCATGCGATGATCCGTAGGTGTCCGAACCAGCACTCGCAGGATCGAGAACGTTGCCAATCTCAGTTGGCAAGGAGTAACGTTGGCAGGGGCTGACGCACAACATGACGCATCGGTCGTCTTGAGCAACAATCACACATCCTTGAACCCGGGTTTCTGGGTCGCCTACACCGGCAAGTTCCGTGACTCCGAGTCAGCCGCAGCCCCTTGCCGTGAGTCTGAGGCCCGGGAAGGTGGAGTGCTACGCCCACTTCGTGGGCGACGAGTCACCATAGGTCGAAGGAGCCGCAATGAGCATGACCATGTTCTGGGATATCCTTCCACAGCTCACATCTGCATATGAACGAGGACTTCTAGTCCCCTTCCTTGGATCGGGTATGAGCATCGGGACATGCCCCGACTGGAAACACATGGTGGAGCGGCTGGAAACGGACGCCGCCATCGATGGCGACCCGGTCGGTAACTCGCCAGAGGACCTTATTCGGCGCGCCAATCTTGCGGTGCGCACATTGCGAAATCGTAAACCTGACCAATTGGCAAGGACGCTGCGAAAGGTGCTGGGGAAGACCGGATCGATGCCACCAGCCCAAACTGTGGCGTTGGCAACGCGGTACTGGCCGCTCGCGCTTACGACCAACTACGACGATTGCTACGCGACCGCCTTTGCGGCGACGCATGCCAACGTCCGCGAACCAATAGAGATCATGGGTCGTAGTCCCAGCGACTGTCATCGCATACTTACGTCGCTAACCAGTCCATCCGGGCCACTGCTCTGGGCCCTGCAGGGTTACCTGGAATCCCCTTGCCACAACAGGCGCGGACACTTACACCGGCTGTCCGACGAGGTCGTCGTCGGCCACGAGGAGTACTCCAAAGTGACCCATCGCGAGGCTCACTTTCGCCGGGCATTCGCCGAGGTTTTCCGGCAGCGCTCCCTCATGTTCGTCGGCTCCGGTCTGGCCG
>JAYEIP010000320.1:0-5949 GCA_034660155.1 Actinomycetota bacterium
TGTCCTGTTAGGCCCACAAACGTTGTCGTTTTCACAACGATCGGCGACGTTTCTCGTGGTGAGAACCAGGGTTACAGCAAGGCGAGTTGCTGACCCGTCCTCGAAACTTGAGGTCCACAGCTCGCTGGCCTCGAGTACGGTACAAACGCGCGTTCGCATGAGTGCCAACCGTGACGTTCACAGCGAGCACGTCGTAACGACGGCGATGGTTGGACATTCTGTTCCGGTTCTTCGGACCTCAGAAGGGGTACTACGACCGGAGCTGGAAGCTCAACGATTCGAGAAGATCGCCGAGTCGACACCACGTTCGTGGGCTACGAATGGTCGGCCACACCGGACGGCGCCAACCTCCGCACAGCTATGTTGACTCGACGAATCCGGAAGATCTGTGGCAGTGGATGGACGAGGTGGGCGGGGCTTCCGAGCACGTGCTGGCCATTTCTCACAACACAACGCCAACGCCAGCCAGGGGCCGATGTTCCTCCCCATCTACCACGACGGGCGGCCCATCGACAAGGCATGTGCCGAGAAACGGACCTTGATGGAGCCCCTCACCGAGATTCACCAGGTCAAAGGGAATTCGGAGACGAACCCGGCGCTGGCGATGAACGACGAGTTCGCCGACTTCGAGCAAATGGCCGGTGGCACGACGTGGGCTACCACAGGCGTTGATCATCTCCCGACTCGACCGTCGGGGTAACTGATCGCCGCTGAGTTTGGTCGCTTGTCGCTCACCCTCAATCTGGTTTGACGAGCGACCTCCGCTGCCAGGGCCAGCGCTCCTCGACCTCGAGCACCAACGTCCAGCTGAGGAAGGTGCGGAGGAGTACCAAGATCGTCAACACGGCGGCGTTCTCAAGCGTGGCCTCCAAGGTCACCGTCTTGATGATGTCGGCTGCGATCAACAGATCGAGCCCGACGAGCAGGCCGTGCGCCATCGTACGTTTGAACGTCTGAAGGCTACTCTCGTAGTCCGATCTGAAGCGCTCCGCGAATGCCCCGACGGTAGCTGCCACGACCGCAATCGAGATCACGGCAATGGCGAGCACCTCCATCGCTTCCGCAGCCACGCGGGCGATCTCGAAGTCACCGATGGTGAGACCTTGGTCAGTGGCCAGGACGAAGCGCATTCCGCAAGCTTACGAGGAGGGTGACGGGCTGTGACGGATTTCCGTGTTGCATGAAGGCGCGGTTGGTCGTCGGTTGGCAGGGTTCATCGGTGGAACACCCAAGCCGCGGCTTGGGCTTGTCGCGGCCGATTGCTCTCTGCTCCATACGCAACTCTCAAAGGGCGTTACCGAAGATCAACTGGGTGGTTCATGTTCTGTCCGGTCGGACCCAAGGGAACGCCTTTGGCGTTCCTTGCGAGTTTGCTGTGCAAACTCGGGGGACTTGGTTCGCGTTCTGTCCTGTTAGGCCCTCAGCTTGTTGTCAATGTGGTAACGCACAATGGCCTGTATCCGAGGCCCAGCGCTGATACGTGAATGTCCTGGGCTGTCGGGAGGTGCGACAACAATGCCGCGGCTTGATCGTGCAGTGCCGTGGCGCGTAGTGCCTGCAGGAAAGCGACCGGGGCTAGTGACATGGGCTTGACGGTGGGATGTTCTGGTTGTGACGGAAGATGTTGTGGGGGTCCATGCGGTCTTTCAGGTTGACCAGCCTGCGGTATCGTTCCTCGCCGTAGGCCATGCGAATAGCGTCGACGCCTTGATCTGTAAGGAAGTTGACGTAGCCGCCGCCAAGAGCGTGCGGTTCGAGCTCTGCCATTGCGTCGCGTGTCCACTGTCTGTGGAGGTCGTCCTCGTTCGGGTTGGTCCATTGGACTGCGTAGTTGAGGATGAATCCCGCATCCCTGTTCGGGAAGCAGCCGATATCGCTGTTGCGGGCAACGGCACCTCCGAGTTGGAAGAAGCCGAGCAGGCTGTTGGGTGATGAGATCGTGTGGAGATGTGCCTCGAGTCTCCTGATGATCTCGTCTGACAGATTCTTCACGGGAGCGGACTTCCAGTAATAGCGGTGCCCGACCGGATTGGCCCCTTCGAGCACGCCCTGGTGTTCCATCATGGGTTTCGGTGAGATGGTGTCGATGATCGGTGCCGACAGCACTCGCAGCGGCGCAATGACCTGTTCGCCGACGTCTGGGTCTCCGAGCCACATGGCGCCGATCATCACGACGGGCTTTCCCACAGCCTCCGTTGGCATCCAGGGGACCGGTGCGGCGATTCTCAGGAACACGATGGTGGTGAGCTCGTCGGGTGCCTCAGCGACGATTGACCGATACCTGCGTAGGACCTTCTCGGTGTCTGCTCCGTCATACACGACAAATCCGGCAAGCACGGTGGGTGTTACCGGATGTGCTTCGAACTCGAACTCGGTGACGATCCCGAAGTTACCGCCGCCACCGCGCAAACCCCACATGAGTTCGGGATGGGATTGGTCGTTTGCTTGCACGATCTGACCCCCGGCGTTGACGATCGTGACTGCGGTGAGGTTGTCGCACGTCAGCCCGTGTCGTCGCATGCTCCATCCGATTCCTCCGCCGACAGTCAAGCCACCGACACCGGTGTCGTGGTCTATGCCCGCAGGTGTGAGGTATCCAAGGGGGAGGGTGCTTCGATCGAGGTCACCGAGCTTGGCGCCACCCTGAACGAGAACCCGGCCTCGTTGCTTGTCTAGCGTCACGGTGTTCATTCGAGAAAGGTCAACGACGACACCCGCCTCGACAATGGCACTACCCGCCACGTGGTGACCGCCCGCCTTCACCGAGAGCGGAAGATTGTGCTCGACGGCGTACCGCACCGCGGTCGATGCGTCTTCGGAATCGGTACAGGTCGCAACCAGCGCGGGCCGCCGATCGATCTGGCCGTTCCAGATGCTGCGGGCTTCGTCATATCCGGCTGAACCGGGCGTCTGTAGGTCGCCGTGGAACATGTGCGTCAGCATTGTGATATCTGTGTTGAGAGTCATGACAAGCACAGTAAGAGCGTCCACCGTCGAAATGAAGTTCGAAAATCGAACCGATCTCGTCGGGAGGTTGTGGCATACTCGAAGCCATGCGCTCATACGGTCAGTACTGCCCTATCTCCAAGGGAGCCGAGCTTCTCGGTGACCGCTGGACGCTGTTGATCATTAGGGAGATGCTCTTTGGCCCACTCCGTTTCACCGAAATAGAGCAGGGATTGCCCGGAATCTCACGTTCTGTGCTGGCCAGCCGGTTGCGTCGGCTTCAACGCGACGGAGTCATCGAACGTACCGAGGAGGGAGGCGGATATCGCTTCACTCCTGCCGGAGAATCGCTACGGCCGGTCGTCCAAGCCATCGGAGACTGGGTAGCGACCTGGGTGATGCAGGATCCGCAACCCGCGGAACTTGATCCCGAACTGCTGATGCTGTTCATCTCCCGTCATGTGAGGCACGAGAAACTGCCCCCGGGCAAGACGGTGGTGGCCTTCAACTTCGCAGACGATCGTCGCCGCTTCTGGTTGACGATGGAACGCCACGACTCGTCGGTGTGTCTCGAGGATCCTTGTTTACCGGTTGCCGTGACGATTCGAGGATCCGTCCGTGAGCTCTACCGGGTCTACATGGGACGGACCACTCTGAGCGCCGCGATTGACGGCGGAACGATTGAACTCGATGGTCTGCCGGCAGATCGGCGCCGATTCGCCGAGTGGATGCGCTGGAGCCACTTCTCTCCCACTGTAAGCGCAGCACAGACATCACGACATTGACCAGAGTCACGAGGGTTGCCCTTTGCAGTGTCAGGTGTTGGGAGCGAGTCGGCGCTGCACTCACGATGCCGCCGACACGGCACTAGTAACCGGCGACTCAGTGTCTCCTGTCAAGTCGTCCTAGTTAGTCAAGGTCGCGGAGATGGCTCGAGTTCTGTCCTGCCGGGCCCACTGCGTGTTGTCGGAACCGCAACGCTTCTGGTGATTCAGTTGCCTGCGGAGACAGGCCTGCGTCACGTGTGTGGCTCACCGCTATCCGAGATGTCCGAAGGGTCAGATAATCGCTTCGACCTGCATGTCGATGTCGTCAATGGGATTGCAGCGGTGAACCGAGGACTCTGCTGGCTAGACGCTCCGCAACCGTTCAGACGCGCTACAGGTGATCAGTAGCCTCCGATAGCGCGTCGTCGCCGCGCACCTGCACCCACAGCCGGGCGATCTCCGCTTCGAGCTCCGCGGGATAGGGCTGCAGACCTGAGAGGGCGGTCTCGGCGCCACCATCGAACATCCAGCTGATCCCACGCAACATCACGGCCGTGTACAGATCGAATAGGTCGAGCCCCGTACCGCCGCCAGCCTCGGCAGCAAGGTTGAGCAGACTGCCCCTTGCCAGCAGGAAGATCTCTCTACCGTCCAGATCGAACCGCTCGACGTGCGGCCGCATGTCCTGATGAGGCTGTCGATAGAGCCACTCGATGTCGATCTCGCGGTTGGAGTGGCCTGCGTTGAAGAGAATCGCCTCCGGTCGTGCCTGCTGCAACTGGTTCTCTCCGAGGACGCCCTCGACTCCAGTAGCCGTGACCACGATTTGGCAACGGATCAGCCCCTCCTCCAGATCCACCGGCATACAGCCGTGATGCTGGGCCTCGATCAATCGCACCGGGTCGAGGTCTGCCACGTGCACGCTTGCTCCCAGAGCGCGAGCCCGCTCGGCGATGCCTTTGCCTACGGGCCCGTAGCCCACGACCAGCACGGAGCGACCGTAGAGGCTCATGGAGGTTATGTGGCTGAAGACGGGCCACACTTCATTACCGACATGGAATCGATTTTCCAAGCGGTCCTTGAGTGGAATGCTATTCCAGTCGAACACGGGGAACGGAATCTTGCGATCGTGCAATCGGTTCAAGCCGCTGGTGGTGGCTTCCAACGCACCCGTGATCGCTGGCTCTCGGTCCAGATAGGCTTCGCTCAATTCGCCGCCCATGTCGCACAGGTAGTCGGCGTCAAAGGCGCGCACCAGGTGCTTGTTCTCTTCGTACTCGGCTCGGCTCATGCCTCTCCAAGCGAACAGGGTGATACCGCGCTCCGCCAGGTACGCGGCTGCGACATCGTCGGTGCTGTCGACGTTGCAGGCGCCCACCACGATCTCGGCGCCGCTCTCCGCCAGGGCCAAGGTCCATGGGATCGTGTTGAAACGCACGTGCATCCAGCAGGCGAGCCGTTTCCCCCTGTGATCCTGCCGGGCGACCTGCCGGCAGTAGTGCTCCGTGATCGGTGTCACATGGCGCAGCCACGCGATTTCGCTGTCACTTATCGCAGCGGCGAGCGAGCCATCCTTGATGCGAGACGACGCCAACATCTTCCACCTCCTGCCGGCGATAGGGACGTAGCGAAACACCCCTGTGGTTCCAGCATACGCCGACCGTGTGCCATCGGTTCCATAGCAGCTTCCCGTTTCTTCTCTGGGCTGAGCGCCGCCGTCAACGCCTTCCGCAAGCGACACTCGGGCCAGTCACGAAGTTGCTGAACAAGTCGCCTCTGATCGTCTGGCATCAATCGTCCGGTCGTTCGGTTGGTTCGCGTTCTACTCAACAAACAGAGCGTTGGATTGGTTCGCGTTCTGGCCAGTTAGGCCACCAGGCTGGAAAAAGTTCCAGCTCGGACAGTGGTAGGAATCATGGAGACGTGCATCATGCACGTCTCTTTCTATTTGACCTGATTGGGCTTTCGTGACCTGCGACCCCTGTTGAGATGGTTCGAGTCCAGTTTGAGCCATTGCGCTATGAGACAATATGTGAAGCAATGAGCACTAAACAAGATTCACCATCCAAGCATTCCTACGTCTCGAAAGGTCTCGGTGCGAGCAATTCGACTTACCTGTAGTCCACGCATGATCTGACCTCGTTGTGATGGGGTGCCGCGTGCGGGATGGAAACGGAAACGGCACCTCCCGCAGAGGTATCGCTCTGCGGGAGGTGGGGTTGACCGTGCCGGTAGT
>JAYEIP010000321.1:0-5928 GCA_034660155.1 Actinomycetota bacterium
GCAAGGTACCGGCGCTCCTCGAAGGCCCGGGTTGCCAGCGACCGATCACCTGATGCCCACGCTTCGCCTTCGGTCTTCGCCAGTGCCGCGGCAAACAGAGCTAGGTCGGCGAGGTCACCACGCCCGAGTGGATAGCCCCACCGTTGGGTGCGCTTCACGAGATCGGGAACCGGGTCTACTTCTGGGATAACGGCAGCTTCGCGGCCAGGAACGTCATCCCATACGTCACGGTTCAAGTCGGGGTGCCACGTCGCCGCGATCGAGGCCCACACTTCCGATTCCCGAAGAGCAGTCTGCGCCGCCGCCGGCTCAGTCGCGGAAGTCGTAGGCATCTCGAGTGGGCTTGATAGGACGGTTTATCCACAATGGTCGCCGTAGGTTGCCGGGACCGGGCGCGGGCCTCGTCATCTCCAGCCACTCCTTGTAGATCTCGTGAGACCTCCCGGTATCGACAAAGACGTCGCCGTAACGATCTCCCTCCTTGGCCTTGGTGAGCCTGACCCGCTGGTGCCAGGCATGCATCCCCGACACCGGATCCGGATGCACGGGGAAGGTCAGGTTCTGGTTGACGCCGGCGTCTTGCCACCAGATACGCTCGCTGTCGGGGTCGTCCGACTTGAACGGCCCGATGCCCTTTTTCTGGCGCATCATCCAGCCACCGTCCTTACGGGAGATGTCAACCAGCGCCGACGACCAGCGCTCGTTACCTAGCTCATCTTCGAGCCGCCATCGGCCGAGGTGGTGCGAGGCGGCGACGACCCCGGGGCGAATCCCCTCGGTGCGCCACACCCGCATGACGAAGTAGCCAATGTCCGTGCTGATCCGGATCATCTCACCCGTTTCGAACCCGAGAGCGTCGGCATCCCCCGGATTCATCCACAAAGGGTGACCGTGACTGATCTCGTACAGGTACTTGGCGTTGCCGGATCTCGTGTGAATCAGCGTGGGTAGCCGGAATATCGGAAGCAGGATCCGTTCGCTGCCCGCCAGATCCATGTCCCGCCAGTAGACATGGGTCTTGAGGTAGGTCGGGATCGAAGCATCCTCCCAACCCCAGTCGTTGAGAGTTGGCGAGTACCACTCGAGCTTCCCGCTTTCAGTGGCAAACCCGGTCTTCTCCCGGCCATCCACGGATACCCCGCCTTGCAAGGGACGCTCGTGTACCGAATACACGTTGTTGTCGATCTCGAACGCACCGTATTTGCGCATGTAGCCAAGGGCAGTCAGGTCCTCAGCGGCTGCAGCTTCGGGAAGCCCCGGCACCGAGTTCTCGAACATCCATCCGTAATACTCGTCGACCGAGACCACCTGCTCCGGATGCTCGGACGACTCGAACCACTTCCGGATACCCAGTGTGCCATCCGGATCGATGCGCCACGAGAGATCAAAGAAGAATTCTGTCTCTTCCCAAACCTGCCCCGGGTTGGCGTCGTAGGTGCGCCCGAACTCTTTGCCTTGTGCTTCGCCGGCGACTCGCAGCACGGGTTGACGGAACCCGAGCCAACGTCCGGCATACGTCGCATACGATTGAGTGTCGTGGCGCTCCGAGGCGATTCCCATCGGCAGTACATAATCGGCGAACCATGCAGTTTCCGACCAGGTGGGCGTCATCGCCACGTGCAGACCGACGAGGTCCTCGTCCGTCAACACTTCGAGCCACGAGAACCCGTCGGGATTAGTCCAGATGGGGTTGTACACCCGGGAGAAGTAGACGTCGACCTTGCCGCGGCCTTCCTTCAGTAGGTGGGGCAACAGGATGGACATCTCGTGGTGGGCCAGCGGGTACTCCTTTGGCCACAGCAGCTCGTTCCATTTGTTGTGGGGTGGCGGCATCTTCCAATGCTTCGGCTTGAACTTGTCCCACGTGTTGGGCGAGGTACCGCCGACGGTGCCGACCGACCCGGTGAGCACGTGGAGGAACCACAGACAACGCGCCCCCTGCCAACCACCGAGATTCCCCGAGCCCACCGAACGCCACGTGTGGGAGGAGAAACGGTGCCCGGCGGCCGCGATGCCACGAGCTATCTCGACGATGGACTCCGGCTTCACCCCGGCTTCCTCTGCTGCGTACTCGGGCGTGTAGCCGGCGTACGTTTCCTCGAGGAGTTCTACAAAGCTCTCGTAAGTCTTCGGCTTGTCCGGGGCCTTTGCTGCGACCGCACTCTCCCAATCGACCCAGCGCTTCATGAACTCGTGATCAACGGAGTCCCACTCGAGCAACAGTCGGGCAATGGCCAGCAACATCGCCGCCTCGGTGCCCGGGTACGGCGATACCCAGATATCGGACATCGACGCTGTGTTGGAGAGGCGTGGGTCGATCGTCGCCAGCTTCGCCCCGGACTGCATCGCCTCCATGATCCGCTGTGCATGGGGGTTGAAGTAGTGCCCGGTCTCGAGGTGGGATGACAACAGCAAGATGAACCTGGCGTTGGCGAAATCGGCAGACGGACGATCGTGACCCATCCACATGGCGTAACCGGTCCGGGCACCGGACGAGCAGATATTCGTATGGCTGTTGTGGCCGTCGATCCCCCACGCCTTCAGCGTGCGGTCCATGAAGCCATCTTCACCGGGGCGGCCTACGTGATACATGATCTCGTTGTGCCGGTCCTCCACGATGGCCTGGCGCATCCGGCCGGCAATGTCGTCGAGCACCTCGTCCCAACTAACCTCCATCCACTGCCCCGAGCCACGTTCCCCGATCCGCTTCAACGGGAACAGAATCCGCTCCGGATCGTGCACCTGGTTGATGGTCGCCGGGCCCTTGGCACAGTTGCGGCCCCGGGAGCCGGGGTGAGCCGGGTTGCCAACGAACTTGGCAACATCGCCGGTGTCCTTGTCGACATAGGCAAGCAGCCCACACGCTGACTCGCAGTTAAAGCATGTTGTCGGGACGAGCTGATAGCGGTTCTTCACCTTGTCGGGCCAGGACTTGGCGTCGTATTCCTCCCAGTCATCCCACATTTCGGGAGGCGGGTAGCTGACTAGCTCACCACCGGGAACCAAACGCGGTATGTCAGTCACAGCTTCTCCTCACCGTTTCTCCGTAGCCACTCATGCGAGAGGCACACTTTGGCCGGCCTTCACAAATGCATCATCCGCAAACCAAACTCCGGCTGCCGCCGCCACGCCTCCGAGAGCGCCGACCCACAGCTCAGCTCCACCGAGATAGAAGGCGCCCAGAACGACCGGAACGACCACTCCGAGAAGCTGACCACCAATCCACCATTCCCGGGTATATGCACCCCGGGTCATGTGGTGGACCGCTTCTGAGATGTTGCGCGTCGGGTGCTTGGTCACGACCTCGGCGAAGGCCAACAACCCGAGTACGGCGGCGCCGCCAACCATCGCCCACCCGAATGCACGTTCAATCGAGTCACCTACCTCAATCAGCAACGACAGGTAGAGACCAGCGCCACCACCGGCGGCGAAGGCCCCGGCGACCATGTGCCAGAGCAACAGGGGTGACTGCCACAGATCCCGTCCCTCGGCCTGGGCGAACAGGAATGCCGTGTAGCCGGCTACACCCAACCCGAGCACTGCGGCGATCCAGATCAGGGCAGGGATGGGACCGTCGACACCGAGTGCACCCAGCAGGAACCACACGCCCAGGACACCCCCGTACGCGGACAGGATCCAAGCGCCTTTGACGAGCCACGAACTCGGATTGCCTTTGGTGAGCAGGTAGTAGAACCGGTCGGGTCGTTTCAAGTCCCACACGAGTAGACCACCGGTGAGGGCGAGGAAGATCCCGGCGACCAGTGGTGTGCCCCATCGTGCCCATCCGCTGGAGGTATCGGCACCAAGGAGAAGTGCCAAAGCGAGCGCAATGGTGAGGCCGGCGGCGATCCCTTTGGTGAGGAAGTAGCTCGACACCCTCCAACCCCATGGCATCGGTTTGTCTTTGCCGTAAACGATTCGCGGTGGGGCGTCACCTTCCACAACTATGCGGGCCGCCGGCTGGCTCGGAGTTACCGAGGCCGACTCGGCCGTCACCGTCGGCGGTGTCAAGTCGACCGCCAGCCATGAAGAAGCCGGATCGCGCCAGATGCCGCCGTCACCTGGATTCACTGCTGCCAGCGGATCGATGTTGGCCGCCTCGACGCCCTTGTACCAGAGCTTGGGACGGGTTCCTTGTTCCGGCGCCCGCTGGAAGAGCTTGTCGGTGGCGACCATCCTGGCGATCTTGCTGTCGGGATTGTCGAGATCGCCGGCGACAATCGCTTGCTCGGGACATACGACGACGCATGCCGGTTCCAAACCCACTTCGACACGGTGGACGCAGTAGTTGCATTTCTGCGCCGTGTTGTCTTGCGGATCGATATACAGGGCGTCGTAGGGGCACGCCTGCATACAGCTCTTGCACCCGATACAACTCGCAGTGTTGAAATCGACGATGCCGTCGTCGCGGGTGTGTAGCGCCGAGGTGGGGCAGATGGTCACGCACGGGGCATCCTCGCAATGGTTGCACCGCATCACCGAGAAGAACCGCTTGGTGTCCGGCCAGGAGCCCTTCTCTACGTACTTGACCCAGGTTCGATCGACCCCGAGTGGGACGTCATGCTCTGTCTTACAGGCAACGGTGCACGCGTGACAGCCGATACAGCTCGACTGGTCGATGACGAATCCGTATTTCAAGTGCGCTCGCTCCCACGGTCGCTCGCTGTACTAGGTACTAAGTACTTGGTACGTGTGTGCTGGATTCAAGCTTTTTCTACCACGAAGTGGTATTCGTCGCTTTCCTCGAACTGTTCTTTGAGTGCGTGGCCCATGTCACTTGCCCATGCCGGGATATCCGAAAGGGCGCCGCGGTCGGAGGCGATGATCTCTACCGTCTGACCGGAGGCCAGTGGTTTGATCGCTTGACTCACTTTGATAACGGGCATGGGGCATTGCAGGCCCCGGGCGTCAACGGTTACGTCTGCCATGTGGGTGTCCTCCGTCTAGATAAACAGGCTGATCGAGGCGTCCTTCATCAACGAGATGGCTGAGCCGGCACCGGCGGGCTTGTCGAGACCGTCGATCAAGTGCTCCGAAGTCAACCCCATGAGATCCATGGTCATCTGACATGGCCAGAGCTTGACACCCATGTCCTGACCCAACTCCAGCAACTCCTGCACCGAGGCGACATTGTTGTCGTCGGCGAGTCCTTGCATCATCTTGGCTCCGATACCACCGAAGTTCATCGTCGATAGCTGGAGCTTCTCAGTCGAGCCCTTCTTGAAGACGCCCAGCATCTTCTGTCGCCAGTCCTCACCGGTAATGCCGGCGTCCGATCGTTTCAGTATGCCGAGGCCCCAGAACGTGAAGAAGATCGTCACATCCATGCCGTAGGCGGCGCCCGTCGTTGCCAGGATCAGAGTTGGCCAGGCCTTATCGAGATCTCCCGATGCCGCGATGATCACCATCTTGTCGGCTTCGGGCTTGTCCTCCTCCGTTGCTGTCTCGGCAGCAACGTCTGTGTCTTGCACAGTCATATGGCCTCCCGTCCATATCGCGCTCCGTGAATATATGCCGTTCGGAATATAACCCCCCTAGTGACCCCAATGTCAAACGATTTCTTCAGATTTGCGATAAACACATAGTCGCCCCAATATGTGTCCATGAGTTCCGTCAAGACAGAGATGATCCGCCTGCATGCCCATGTTTGTAAGGGCCTGGCCGATCCCAAACGACTCCTAATCATCGATGCGCTGCGTGATGGGGAGGTGACCGTGACCGACCTGGTCGATGCTCTCGAGATCCCGCAGGCCAACGTGTCCCAGCACCTTGCGGTACTGCGCGACAAGGGGCTGGTGACCTCACGCCGCGACGGCCAATGGGCCTATTACTCACTCACGTCGCCGAAGATCATTCAGGCCGTCGACCTGTTGCGCCAGGTCATGCACGAGCAAATGGATCAGCCGGTCGCCTAGCGCTCTTTTTTCG
>JAYEIP010000322.1:0-5880 GCA_034660155.1 Actinomycetota bacterium
GATGGTTGTGGTCGTGTGCGGGCTGTACACGGTGATCTGACCGTGACGGACACCCGACCGGGCGACGATATCGCGGGTTAGGTCGGTCACATCCCAAAATTCCATCGGCTCTGTCGAGGAGAAGTGCAACGCCTCCGTGCGAATGGCAGGGTTCTTTGATTCTGCAAGAACCGTCAACGTGCCCGTCGGCTGACGGGTTGCTTTCCGTACGGGAATTTGTTCCTTCAAGACTGACCAGCTTCCAGGATTTGATCGCCAGAACCATACTCGGCGTGCGAGATTAACGGGTTCAGATTAATCATGTCCGTTACGTCGATCCGAGACCGTGCCGCAGGAACGCAATCCTCGCGGTGGCTACCGACGACGCCGACTCGCTTCCCCTCGCAGAAATCTCGTCGATCCCCCCGACGAGATGATCCCCGACGATCGTGCCGAGCGAGGTCGAGTCCCCCTCAGGGAACTCGCCTGACTCAATCCCCTCCTGGCAGAGGCGAACGATTTCTCTGCGCACCGGCGCAAACACCGACCAAGCAGCATCACGCTCTGGTTTGGGGAGTTCACGACTGACGCGGAAGAGCAGTGTCGCCTCCACAGGATTGTGAGCGACAAACTCGAAGGCGCGGCGCAACAGCTCTGCAAGCCGATCAGCAGGGCTGCCATCCGGTAACTCGTTTAACAAGCGATCGATGATCGGGGGGAGCCGCTCCTCGACAAGAGCCGCGAGCACCGAATCCTTGTTAGGGAAGTATTCGTAGACCGTCGTTCGAGCAATCCCTGCACGGTCAGCGAGGAGGCCGATCGAGGTACCGGCGAAACCATAGGCGACGAACGCGTCTGCCCCCGCTGCAAGCAGCGCGGATCGAGTGAGCTCCTTGTGCTCGTAGATCGTGGCGGCGTTGATCTTCGGCATTGTGAGGCGATTGTATCGTGTGCCAATCCCGACACCTTGTCTGATGACTTGTGGCGGGTAGAACCCGACCGCATTTCAACCTGTACAATCCGCGCGACCGATCGCCACAGCCTTGGAGGGATCCTGTGTCCACGACCGTTCTGATTGGCGCCCAATGGGGTGACGAAGGCAAAGGAAAGGTGACCGATCACCTGTCCGAAAAGGCGGATGTTGTCGTCCGTTATCAAGGCGGGAACAATGCCGGCCATACAATCGTCGTTGGCTCGGAGCGTTTTGCGCTCACACTCATCCCCAGCGGGGTGCTCTACCCGCAAGTAACTCCGGTAATCGGCAACGGTTGCGTGATCGATCCGTCGGTGCTCGTCGCAGAGATGGCGGAGCTCGACGGTCGCGGGATCGACCCGACCCGACTTCGAATCTCGGCGAATGCCCACTTGATCATGCCGTACCATCGCAAACTCGATGCGGTGATGGAGCGCTTCCTCGGTCAGCAGCAGATCGGGACTACCAAACGCGGGATCGGCCCGGCCTACATGGATAAGTTCTCGCGGCACGGCATCAGGGTCCAGGACCTCTTCGATCCGAAGATCTTCCGCCAGAAGCTCGAGGTCGCGCTCAAAGACAAGAACAAGGTCCTGACCAAGGTCTACAACTCGTTGCCGATGGATCTCGAGCCTATTGCTGAGGAATACCTCGGCTATGCGGAGACCCTCCACGACTATGTGACCGACACTTCGCTGTTGCTGTGGCGGGCGCAGCAAAACGGCAAGAACATTATCTTCGAAGGTGCCCAGGGAACCCTGCTCGACATCGACCACGGCACCTACCCCTTTGTGACTTCCTCCAACCCAACGGCAGGCGGTGCCACGATCGGTAGCGGCATTGGCCCGAAGACCATCGACCGCATCATTGGTGTCGCCAAGGCATACATCACCCGCGTCGGCACCGGGCCGTTCCCCACCGAGCTACACGATGACACCGGGTCGAGGATGGTCGAGCTGGGTGGCGAATTTGGGACCGTCACCGGTCGCCGGCGACGCTGCGGCTGGCTCGACCTGGTTGCGCTCCGCTATGCAGTCAGGGTCAACGGGCTGACTGAATTGGTGATGACCAAGCTCGACATCCTGTCTCACTTCGGCAACCTCAAAGTGGCCGTCGCCTACGACTCGCTCGGCGAGAGATACGACGAGTTTCCTCGCCAGCAGCGGGTGCTCTACAACTGCCATCCGGTCTACGAAGAGCTACCGGGTTGGAACATCGACATCTCCGATGTGCGCAACTACGACGACCTCCCCAAGGAAGCTCAGCGTTACGTCGAATACGTGGAGGACGCCATCGGGATCCCGGTGTCGATGATCGGTGTTGGCCCGGCCCGGGACGCGACTGTGATCCGGTCAGCATGAGGGTCCTACTCGTAGGTGGCGGCGGTCGCGAACACGCCCTCGGTTGGAAGTTGGCGCAAAGCCACACCATCACCGACCTTATTGCGGTCCCGGGCAATCCCGGTTTCGCTCAACTAGGAGCGTGTATCCCCGGCGTGGACATCCTCGACACCCAAGCAGTTGTGCAGCTCGCGCTCGCCAACGCCATCGACCTGGTGGTCATCGGGCCTGAAGGTCCTCTGGCTGCAGGAGCCGTGGATGCGCTGACCGCAGCGGGGATTCGTGCCTTTGGCCCTACACGGGCGGGGGCACGCCTCGAGTCCTCCAAAGCATTCGCGAAGGAGATCATGGAGCGGGCTGGGGTCGCCACCGCCAGGTCGCGTGCCTTCACGGACGTCGACGAAGCCATCGACTACCTGGAGACAGTCGACGGCCCCTACGTCGTCAAAGCCGACGGGCTGGCATATGGCAAGGGCGTTCTCGTCACCGAGGATCTGATAGCCGCCCAGGGCTGGGCGCGTCTTTGCATCGCAGGCGAGTTTGGCGACGCCGGCTTGACGGTCGTCATCGAGGACTACCTTGCCGGCCAAGAAGTGTCCGTGTTCGCCATCTGCGACGGGACCCGGGCTCTGCCGTTGGAGCCTGCCCGCGACTACAAGCGACACCTCGACGGCGGCCGGGGGCCGAACACCGGAGGGATGGGCTGCTACTCCCCCGTTACCGACTTGCCGGAGGATCTCGTCGATCACACTATCAACGAGGTGATCCAACCGGTTCTGGCCACTCTCGCTGAGGACGGTATCGAATACCGCGGCTTTCTCTACGCCGGTCTCGTCTTGACTGCAGATGGCCCGAAGGTACTCGAGTTCAATTGCCGCCTCGGTGACCCGGAAACTCAGGTGCTGATGTCGCGACTCGATGAAGATCTACTCGAAATCCTGGCCTCTGCCGCTGAAGGCTATCTCCCTGATGGTCCGCTGCAGTGGTACGACCGGGCGGCGGTCGATGTGGTGCTTACGGCGGCGGGATACCCCGACAATGCTGAGGTCGGGCGGGCGATCAGCGGGGTCAACGAGGTCAACGGCATCCCCAATGTGCAGGTGTTCCATGCCAACACGAGACGAACGCCGGACGGGCTGATCACGGCCGGAGGTCGGGTGCTCAACATCGTCGCCACCGGGCAATCGGTGCCGGAAGCGAGGGCGCTGGCGTACGAGGCGGCTTCACACATCCACTTCGGTGGCATCCACTACCGACGCGATGTCGCACAGTCATGATCCCGAGGTATTCACTACCCGAGATGACTCGTATCTGGAGCGAGGAGCGCAAGCTCGAGGTGTGGAAGGAGATGGAGACCCTGGTCGTCGAGGCGTGGGTCAACGAGGGGATAGCTCCCGCCGCCGCGGCGGCTGCTGTCCGCGCCGCCCCTGCGGTTGATCCGGCGGAGTGGAAGGCTCGCGAGGAAGTCACCAGCCATGACGTTGCCGCTTTCGTCGATGTGTTATCGGGTTCGGTTGAGACAGGTGGAGAGTGGGTGCACTACGGCCTGACGTCCTCCGACATGCTCGACACCGCGCAAGGTTTCATCCTCAAAGAAGCGGGCGAACTACTACAGCGTCGACTCGACGAGCTCCTCGCCGTAGTCAAGCGAAAGGCCGTTGCACACCGCCACACGGTGATGATTGGCCGGACCCACGGCATCTGGGCCGAGCCGACCACTTTTGGACTCAAGCTGGCAACGTGGGCGTTCGAGGCTGATCGCGATCGCACCAGGCTGAAGGCTGCCCGTGCGGCGGTCTCCGTTGGCAAGATCTCAGGCGCGGTTGGAACCTACGCCCACACTCCACCGGCTATCGAAGCTTACGTATGCGACCGACTTGGCTTGAACATCGAGCCGGCTTCGTCGCAGATCACCCACCGCGACCGGCATGCTGAATTCCTAGCCACACTCGCCATTATCGGGGCGTCGCTGGAGCGGTTCGCCACCGAGATTCGCCACCTCCAGCGCTCCGAGGTCGGAGAGGCTCGCGAGTCCTTCGGGAAGGGTCAAAAGGGCTCGTCGGCGATGCCCCACAAACGTAACCCGATCGCAGCAGAGAACATCACCGGCCTCGCTCGCTTGCTGCGATCGTATGCAGCGGCCGGCTTCGAGAACGTGGCTCTCTGGCATGAGCGGGACATATCCCACTCTTCGGTCGAGCGGGTGGCGCTCCCCGATGCGTGTCTGCTCCTCGACTTTGCATTGGCCCGGATGACCAAGCTCATCGATGACCTGGTGGTGGATTCTGATCGAATGCTCGAGAACCTCGGTTCAACCCGGGGTCTCGTCTTCTCGCAGGCGGTGCTGCTGGCCTTGATCGAGGATCAGGGCTTGTCCAGAGATGAGGCCTACCGGATCGTGCAACGCAACGCGCTACGTGCCTGGGATGAGGGTCTGGCACTGCGGGACCTCCTGGGCGACGACCCCGATGTCACCCTCGGCCCGAAGGTCCTCGAGCGCTGCTTCAGCGCCAGCCACTTCCTCCGCAACAGCGGCATCGTCTTCGAACGACTCGACGACATCGACGTCTAAGCGCCGCCGGCGTTGCTTTTAGTAGTCAACGAGTAGCAGGGTCTCCACCACCACGGCGCCACTTCCAGACCCGACCCCAACACCCATGCCACGCAGCGGTGCCAGAACTGCGGCCTCGTCCGATGTCATGGGGATCAGCCGTACGATCCGCCCTATGTCGGCGAACACAATCAACCCGTCGCCGGCGAGTGTCGCGTCGAGGTCCCTATAGATATCCGTGGCCAGCAATCCACCCGCCTGACCGGCGACAACGTCACCTACGAGTTCTGGCCCGGTCCCGACGATCAAACGCTCGTCCTGCAGCGAGTAGCTGACGACTTCTCCATTACCGTCGACAAAGCTGGTCACCGTCCCTTCCACCACGGTGGAGAGACCTCCGCCCGAAAGCTGCTCGGTGGCGACACCTATCAAGTCGGCCATCGGAGTGGAATCGGTTAGACCCAGAGCCAACACGATGCCGACCGGGACATCCGCCATGCGAGCGATAGCGCTGTCGCGCGTCTCGGTCGCGGCGAGAGTGAGATTGCCGGACAACGATTCGAGGATGGCGACCAGGTCAATGCCGAACTCGTCTTCGAACATCTCCATCGGCAAGCCCAGAGCATCGAAAGCCGCGGTATCAACGGTGGTCTCGCTCGCGACCTGGTTGCCGGCGATCGACATGAACCCCAGCGTCTCTGCGGGCAGGGCCTCCAGCACCGCCAGATCCGGTCCGGCTGACTCAACGGCGGTGTCGTCTCCGACCGCGACATATGTCACCAGGAGTCCCTCGTCGACCAGGCCGACAGAGCCACCAAGACTGGCCACCGGCGACGCGACCTCATCAGCCGCCGGCGTCCCGGGAAGACCAAGCGAACCCAATGCCACCAAACTGTCGAACGCTGAACCCGAAACATAGAACGACACCATCTGGTCGGCCGGGAGCCTGGTCATCGTCTCAACGAAGGCCGCGTCCTCGGCCATCGAGGCGCCACTCTCCCGAGTTTCAATCGCCGCGACGACGTCGGCTTCGATCC
>JAYEIP010000323.1:0-5853 GCA_034660155.1 Actinomycetota bacterium
TGAAGCGACTCGCCACGGGACAGATCATCGATGCGGGAACCCTCGCAGGGCACAGTTCGGCAGATCTGACGAGCGACGCGTTCTTTGCTGAGGGTGGGATTGCCCAAGTTCCCAAAACCGGGACTCTTGAGACTGTCGCGCAGCTGACCGGCCTCCCTGCGGGAAGCTACGTCATCATCGCCAAGACATTCATGACCTACCTAGGCGGCGACGGTCAGGGTCCCACAACATGCGAGCTGGTTGCAGAGACCGATGTCGATCTCCTTCGAGCCACCGTCGACAACCTTCATCACCTACCGGCCACACTCACTGTCGTACACACCTTTGCGGCCGACAACGGCACCGTCGAGCTGAAGTGTGCCCATACCGGAGGCGGCGACGAAACCGTGAACGAAACCAAGATCACCGCGATCAGCGTGGATTCCTTGACGACCAGCTCCAGCTGACAATCCGCCATGTTCGCAACATCGAGACCGAGCTTGCCGATGTTGCAGGGCGTGATTGAACTCTGGAGGTTTGGCATCGCGTTTCGGATACCTGCTCAGACCCTGGATCCGCGATTGAGTGATGCCCGGATCGGCGATAGGTGGGGTGCGCGCGAACTCCATGGGTGAGGACGGATGAATGTTGTCGGGTTGTTTCCCCCTCCCGGTCCAGCCTGCGGCTGGCCCCGCCCTCCCACTAGGGGAGGGCTGTTAAGAGGACACCTCATGGATTGAGGCTTTTGGGGGACTGATTGACTATTTGATCAACGGATCCGGGGTGATTTTGACGATGCGTTCGATGGCGCCGTAGAGACGTTCCGACAGGCCGCGTTCCTCTGGTTCGAGGAGGTTGGCCATGACCTTGAGGGCCCATTCCATGAGAGGGCGGGACCGCATTCCCATATAGGTGAAGCTGCGCATCATGGCGGGCTGGCCGATCACCATCACAAAACGCCGGGCCACTCGCTGGTAGTCGGCGTACCTGTCATCGAGAGCTTGCGAGTATCCCTGAAGGACCGCCGGGTTCCCCGTGGCGATCGTATCGGCCACGTAGTCGGAAACCAGCCGTCCGGTTTCGTAGGCGTAGTCGATGCCCTCGCCGTTGAAGGGGTTCACGGCACCGATCGCATCGCCAACCGCCACCCAGTTGCGGCCAAAACGAGGGCCGACGGAAAACGCCATCGGCAACTTGCCGCCGATGGGTTCACGGGTCATCGAGGTATCGGTCAGCTTCCAGTGATCGGGCAACGACTCGACATACGCTTCCAGAAGTCGCGACGTATTGAGGCCCTTCCACCCTTTGAAGGACGACACCGCGCCGACCCCAATGTTGATCTCCCCGTCTCCAAGCGGAAAGACCCAGCCGTACCCGGGCATCGATTTGCCTTCTTTGTCCCTGATGTCGAGTTGGCTCTCAAGGAAGGAATCGTCCGAGTTGGGGCTCTCCCAGTAACCACGGACCGCCAGACCGAATGGATAGTCCTTGCGCCGGCTCATCCCGAGCTTGCGCCCGAACCGCGACAACGACCCGTCGGCAATAACCACAAGCTTTGGCTTGATGCGCTCGTCCTCGCCGCCCTTGCGTCGCAGGATCACCTCCGTGAGCTCACCGGTATCGACGACCGGAACGGCCTCGGTCCCGGTGAGGACGATGGCACCCTGTTTCTCGGCGAGGGCAGCAACCTGCATGTCAAGGTCGGACCGTCGGACGACGGCGCCCCAGCTGGGGAAAGTCGAATGCTCCGGCCACGGCATCTCCAACCGGGTGTGCCCGGCATAGGCGCGGAGGCCGGTGATGCGATGATGCCCGTCGAAGTCGAAACCCATGTCGATTAGTTCTTTGACGGCGCGAGGCGTGAGCCCGTCACCACATGCCTTCTCGCGGGGATACTCCTTCTTCTCCACTATGAGGACGTCGAGGCCACGTCGTGCGAGCCAATACCCGGCCGCGGCCCCACCGGGGCCACCGCCGACAACGAGCACATCAGGATTGGTCATCGGGGGGAGGCTAGCTATCTACCGGACGAAGAAGAGCGTCAGCATCTCGGCAACCATCGCCGGCTTGTCTTCACCCTCGATCTCCATGGTCACGCCTTGCTTCACCAACCACTGGCCCGGGCTCCGTTCTTCGGCCGATGCCAGCGAAACACGGGCCCGGATCCGGGAGCCCACTTTCACCGGCTGAAGGAACCTCACCTTGTCTGTGCCGTAATTCAGAGCCATGAGGGTGCCCTCGACCGCCACGGCCGCCGACTCCATGAAATAGGGCAAGAGAGATAGCGTAAGGAAGCCATGCGCAATCGTGCCCCCAAACGGTGTCATGGCAGCCTTCTCGGGCTCAACGTGGATGAACTGATGATCGAGTGTCGCGTCCGCAAAAGAGCTCACCCGTTCCTGGTCGATCAGCAACCAATCGGATACGCCCAACTCGGTGCCGACAAGCGACGGCAGCTCAGACGCGGCAACGGTGGATGACATGTGGACTCCTCTGGACTCAACCAACAACCAGCCTGAACGATAATCAACTACGAGATAGCTGAGGGCTCTCTCCAACTATGGGCTGGCATCACCTAAAGCCGGGTCCTGGAACACAGACTCGTGGAACACAGGGTTCGCTGCTACCCCGCAGCGGCCTCGAGCAGGCCGCAGGTGGTTTCTGCCTCCGTGATGTCCTCTCCGCCGAAAGCGACTCTTTCGTATAGGACCACTGCGGCGATTTCCTCCTCGCTGAGCGAACCTTGGTAACCGGGCATCGAGACGCCGGTGCCGCCGACGGGCTTGGCGGTGTCGCCGTAGGTCGCATCCGGCCAGTCGTTGGTCCCGATGGAAACCCACTCGATGTGATCGGTACACGCCGAGAACGTCTGCAGGACGGCGCCGCCCAGGAATGCCGGGCCGACACCCCCGCTGCCGTCGGCACTGTGGCAGGCGACACAGTTAGCGGTGTAGATGCTCTCGCCCAGACTGAAGGACGGGCTGGCGTCTCCCTCGCAGCTCTCTGCCTCGCCGGTCGTCACATTGATTGCCAGCTGACCGGAGGCCCCACAGTCGGGACCGTTGGGTGCCAAACTGGCATAGAGCAGCGCCATCATCGGAATGATGATGAAGGACGCCGCAAGCCAGCGGGGGAACCCGGCAAACACCGGCGGCGACTCTTCGTCCTCGACGGGCGGCTCCTCAACAGGCGGCTCCTCAGCCGATGACGCGTCGACAATAGGCTCCGCAACCGGTGCCTTGTCGGCCGTTGCCGCGGGAGCAGGCGCTGCCGCCACGTCTCCCTCAGGGGCCAGGCCCATCTCCACCAGAATCTCATCAAGAGGCCTGCCCTCTCGCTTTGCTTTCGCCGCAGCGCTTCGCCGAATCAATGCTTCGGGGAGCTTCCCGGCACCGCTATCGGCGACAGGCGCCGGAGAAGACTCCGCGGCAGGAGAAGGAGCAGATTCGGCGGCCGCAGGAGCAGGCGCTGCCGCCGCGGCGGGAGCGTCGCTACCAGCCCAGCCGCTCACCAACGTATCGGCATCAACACCCTGGACCGATGCCCGCGCTCGGGCCGCCCGTTCGAGAAGGTCGGCCGGTACGCCGGTTTCCGCAGAGATCTTGTTCAGCAGTTCTTCCATCAGCTCACTTCAAACCGTTCACGTAGGCGACAAGCGCCGCAAGGTCGGCTTCGGACAGGTAATCGTACGATGGCATCGTCGACCACGGGCGATCGGCTCGCGGATTTGTCAACTGTTCGGCCGTTAAGACACCACGAGCACCTACGTGCATGAGATCGGGACCCATTCGGGCTACTCCCAAGACCATGGGCTCTTCGTGCGCGTAGTCGCCGGGCACACTCACTGCCCCCAAACCCAAATCGGTCACAATCGGACGCACCGCCTGGGTATGGCAATAGACACAGCCTTCGCTGACGTAGATGTCACGTCCGGCCGCGACATCACTCCCATCGACGTAGATGCGCGCCGTGTCGGCAAGAATCGTTGGGACCGCTGAGTCGGTTTCCTGGGCCGGTAGGAAGACGACAAGAAAGAACACCCCGATGACGCCGCCGAGCGCGACAGTTCCAATTCGGCGCCAACCGGGAGCGTTAGCTGAGTCGACGGCAAGTTCGTCGTTAACGTCCTGACCACCAGCATCGAGCTCGGGATCGCGAGCCAACGCAGAGTCGCGATCGGCTTCGAGAAACCACGAGACGGTCGCGAATAGGAACAGCAGCACTTGCGCCAGTGCAAAAACCATCAGCCCAACCATGCGAAGGATGGCGAAGCCGTAGTTCCACATGGCATCGGCGGTTGACTCGAATGCATCGCCGACCGCCGCCACGCCACTGGCCCCGCCACCCGCCCAGGTGAACCCGGCAACAAGGCCACCCAGCAACATCGCAAACACAGCAAGAGTAAGACCGAGGACCGTGAGCCGGAGATGCCACCGCTGAAGCCGGACCGCATTGCTCGTTACGGTCGGCGGGGTGACGTGATAGACATAGGCGAACAACCAAGCGCTAAAAGCTCCCAGCAGAGCCACGACTTCGACCCCGTACACCCAGTCGGTGAACCCGACGACTCCACCAGATGCTCGCAAAGCTTGCATTAGATTCACCACGGGAAGGGCTGCGAACAAGCCAAGGCCGAGATAGATGAGCTTTAGCGAGTACCGATCCCGATCCGACAGACCATCGGTGCGACCGCGCACCGCGTGCATGATGTCGACGACGATCGTCGCCACCGGCAAGAGAATCACCATCGAAAACATAACTCCGATGGTCTCTAGCCAATCGGGGATTGCCGTATAAGTAAGCTCGGCCGCTCCGGTGAAAGCCCATGCGATCCCGAGGCCCCAAAAGCCGACCAGCGACATCCGGGTCGGTTTGAAGGTAGAGAGACCCACCAAACGGGGAACCAGGAAATAGACAACCCCGACACCGGCAGTCGCACCCCACAACCCGATTATTCCAGCCCTGTAGAAGCCGGCGAGGATCGCCGAGCTGAGCCCGTGCAGCACCGGAGGCTCGCTCCAGAAGATGGTCGCCAGCAGAGACAGCATGTTGAGGTTGCCGATGACGTGCAGGCCTACAAGCCACAAAACAGAAGCCAGGATGAACCATTCGGCAGGACTCCGTCCTTGCCTGCCGCGCTGCGCGATCGTCCGGGCGATTGAGTGGGACATTGCCATCATTCCCAACAGAACGATGATGTCGGCCAGCGTGGGTGCCTCGAGGTAGCGGACGCCCTCACTCTGACCGAACAAGATCCCGAGCCCACCGGCGGCGTATCCGACTGACATCAGGATAAAGCCCACCCTCGCCACCATCGGGTCGGTCAGCTTGGCGCCGACAAGCCTGGGAACCGCGTAGTACATCGCTCCGATGAGCCCGAGCGTCAGCCATCCGTAGAGAAGAAAGTGGATGGCGGCGGGGCGCAATCGGCCGTAAGAAATCGGCGCCCACCCGCTGAGAAGACCCGGGGCAACGTACTGAACACTGGCCGCGGCCAGCAGCACGACCCCGACAATGAGAAACCCAAGAGAGGCCGCAAGATGGTGGCGGGCAACGGTCTGCGACGAGGCGGCTGGCTCTAAGACCTCGGCTGGATTGTCAATAGATACGTCGACAGTCACCCTCGCCCTGGTCCCTTCCTCGCTGTGTGAATGCCCCGGCAGAATAGCCCGACGATTTGCAGATCCCTGAAATCAATTCGAACTCCTCCTGCCGACCATTCGGCTTGAACGTGCGGCACTGTAATCAGGCTCGACAAAGGATGCGGCTACTACCCACCGCGATGTGGGTGCGTACTCTGCGCGGCACCCTCAGTCGGTACACGTAGCGGTTGGAAACAGAACGAGCGCTTCGTCCCGTTTGGTGGTGGGAAAG
>JAYEIP010000324.1:0-5804 GCA_034660155.1 Actinomycetota bacterium
ATTCGGCAGCCGGTGCGCCGGGGGTGACGCGTTTCGGGCACCTGGTGAAACCCGTGGTGACGCGTCCGGATACCTGCGCAGACCCCCCTTAATTAATGGGGGTCTATCGGGCTCTTGTTGTGGGGGAGGCTGCTGGGGAGGGGGACTGATGGGGAGCTTTCTTAGCCCTTCATTGTGGTCAACACCAGGCGGGTCTGCATTTCGGCGACGTCGCCGGTTACCTTGATGGCGGCGAGGACACAGTCGAGATCCTCGGGTGTCGGGACCCAGACTTCCAGATTGCAGTCGAAGGGGCCGGTGACACAGCGTGCCTTCTCGACGTTGTCGAGTTGTTGGATGTTGGTGACGAACTCGTCGCTGTAGGTCGATTGGTTGAAGCGGATATCGATGAGGGCGTGGATCATGTTCCCCAGGGCCCGATGGTTCACCTTGACCTGGAATCCGGAGATGATCTCGGCATCGATCAGGCGGTCCATTCGCGAAGCCACAGCGGTGGAGCTCAGACCTACTTCTTCGCCCAGTTCTCGATACGACATCCGCCCGTTATTCTGGAGATGGCGAAGGATTGCACTGTCAATAGCGTCGATGACCATGGAAACCAGTGTAGACGGTCTGATCAGAGACTGATAACGCTCACACCCAAACCGGAATATGGGGCATGATGAGAACACGTCGGCACCGCAGCGTGCCAGCACGGAAAGGCGGACAACATGATCACAGAACGCTTCTCTCGCCTCTTTGGGCGACTGCTGACACGTTGGGCTCACTATCAAGACGCCCCCCGCAATCCGGCGTTGGTAACCGATCTTGCCGCGGCCCGTATCGCGCTTGACGAAGTTCGCGCCGACATCGCTGTCGAGCGGGCCAGCATCACGAGCCAGATCCCGGCGCACCGTGACTCTTCCCGGGTTGCCGTATCCGAGGAAGATCTCGACCGACTGCGCGTCGCCGGCCTCGGTTTGGTCGGCAACTCGTAGCCAACACTGCCCTCGCTACTAGCGAGTGCAACTCATTAGCTGCCCCATGGTGTTCTTATGCGTATGAAGACCAGTACTCAACAGACATCGCGAACCGAAGCAGTCTCGGTGACCGCCGCGCTGTTTGCGGTCTATGTCGTCTGGGGATCAACCTATCTAGCGATCCGGTTTGCGGTCGAGAGCCTGCCACCACTGCTGATGAGTGGGATCCGTTTCCTGATCGCCGGCGGGCTGATGTATGCCTGGCTCCGCTTCCGCGGTTCACCGGCACCGACACGATCACAGTGGCGGGCGGTGACCATGATCGGTGCACTCATGCTGGTTGGTGGTGTCGGCGTGGTGGCCATCGCTGAAGATGTCGGTGTGGGGTCGGGTGTCGCTGCCACCGCTATCGCTGCGGTGCCGCTGTGGGCAGCCTTCTGGGCTCGGGTCCTTGGTGAACGGACCACACGGCTCGAGGCCGTCGGGCTGATCGTCGGCTTTGTCGGCGTGGCAGTCCTGGCAACCGCCGGCGATCTGACGGCCAACCCGCTCGGCGCCTTGCTCATATTGTTGGCTCCGATCTCATGGGCATTCGGTTCCGTCTGGTCGAAGCGACTCGACCTTCCTCAGGGCGCCATGGCAACCGCGGCGCAGATGTTGGCCGGTGGTGTCCTGCTTCTGCTGGTCGGCTATGTCAGTGGAGAGCGGATCTCGCAGGCACCCAGCGCTTCCTCCTGGCTGGCACTCGCCTATTTGATCGTCTTTGGTTCGATCGTGGCGTACACGTCATACATGTACCTATTGCGGACGGTAAGGCCGGCACTCGCAACGAGCTACGCCTACGCCAACCCCGTAGTTGCGGTCTTCCTCGGTGTCACGCTGGGCAGCGAGGTCATCACCGGCCGGTCGTTGGCGGCGCTCCCTGTGATCCTGGTTGGTGTGGGTCTGCTCGCTAGTGGCCGAACGGGAGCGATTCGCCGACGGCGTAGTGTGCCCACTGTCGATCCGGTCGAGGCTCCGTGCACGTCATGCTGATGTGCTTCACCTAGCCGCCGCAGTTGGGTTACCGATCGGCCACCATCTTGTAGACCTCACCGGCGTTGTTGGCGATGTAGGCTCACCGAAGCCGTCGACAACCGGCAGTTTCCAGACAGAGTGTGTGGCTAGAACAGCCGGGGCCGATAGAGGTCATCGTGAACCCGGATGGCGTAGCGGTCGGTCATTCCGGCGATGTAGTCAACAACCTGCGTCAGGGTCTCAGCGTCGGTTTGTCGATAGGTGTCCGGGATCTCGGAGGCGTGGCTCACGAAGTAGTTGACCAGGTCGCGCACGATCGCCATCACCGTCCGACGTTGACCATCGGTCTCGGGGCGCAGATACACCCGTTCGAACATGAAGGCGCGCAACTCGTTCATTACCTCCAGCGACTCCGGGTCCATCACGACGGCACCACGCAGGAGGGACTCGTCGACGACGGCGCGGATCATTGAAGCCACCCACTCGCCTCCAGCCTCGCCGAAGTGGGCCAATCCGGCGGCGGGTAGATCGGTCCGTTTGATCACACCGGCCCGCATCGCATCCTCCACATCATGGGTTAGATAGGCAATGCGATCTGCGAAGCGACAGACGTAGCCCTCGGGCGTCTCCGGAGGCTCGGGGATCTTCCATGAATGTGCCCGAATCCCATCGAGAACTTCCCAGCTCAGGTTGGCGGGCTCCAACACCTCGAAGATGCGGACACCCTGGGCAGAATGCAGCCACTCGTCATCGACGAATTCGCTGAGGGCGTCCTCACCCGTGTGGCCGAATGGGGAGTGACCGACGTCGTGGCCCAGGCAGATCGCCTCCGCGAGATCCTCATTCAGCGACAGGTTGCGCGCAATCGATCTGCCGATCTGGGTCACCTGGAGCGTATGGGTGAGCCGGGTTACGTAGTGGTCACCCTCGGGGTTGATGAACACCTGTGTCTTGTGCTTCAACCGGCGGAAAGCCTTCGAATGAAGGATTCGATCACGATCACGCTGGAACACGGTTCGGTACGCATCGGGCAGCTCCGGCAGGCTGCGGCCGCGCGAATCAGTCGACTGCGTCGCGGCCGACCCGAGCGTATCGCGTTCGAGGCGCTCCGTGTCTTCCCGCGTCCTCCGGATGAACCCGCTCATCGGTTAGCCCCAATCCTCAGTCGCTAGACCAAACGCTCGCGGAGCCGGGCGCTGATCCAGTCCATCGTCGCGACGACAATGGCGATTGCCAGCATCTGCGCTGCCGCGTCCTTGTACTGGAGCAGATTGATGTTCTGCTGGAGCAAGAACCCGATGCCACCACCGCCGGCGAATCCGATGATGGTCGACATGCGGACGTTGATGTCCCAGCGATACATCGTGAACGACAGATATGGGGGCACGATTTGGGGAACGACTCCGTAGATAATCGTCTGCATCCGAGTAGCTCCGGTGGCACGAACTGCCTCTATCGGGCCGGTCATCACGCTCTCCACCTGTTCCGAGTAGAGCTTTGACAGGGCCGCCGCAGTGTGCAGCGACAGCGCCAGTGAACCGGCGAATGGGCCGAAACCGACCCAGACGACAAACACAATGACCATAACCAGCGGCTCGATCGACCGCAGCGTGTTGAACAAAGTGCGGGACATGTAATAGACGATCATGCCGATGCCCACACCCTCCGACTTTTTGACCCGGGCGGCAAGGTAGATGCCGATGAGGGCGCCGATGATGCCCGGGATCCAGCGGCTGACCCACAGGTTCTCAAACTGGTAGAACCAGTCGACGATCGCCCCGATCATCATGGCGATGATTGCTCCGGCGCTGGCTGCCAGCGGAAGGTCCACTGCTCTTATGGCAGCGCCCGATAGGTGGTCGTTGAGGGCGAATCCCAGTTTGGACCCGAAGTTCATCATCATCCCGATTGCGACGAGGATTGCAGTGACCGGGAGCAGCAACCGGCCCACCTCGCCGATGATGTTGATGAAGTTTCCGATGAAGCCCCAACCCATGGCATTGCCCACGTTGAACAGGAGGTTTGACGTGGCGAACCCCCAGATAGCGGCCACGAACCCGGCGACAATGAATATGCCAATCTGAATGGCTCTTTCCCGACTGGTCGGCGCCTCAGTGTCGTCTGCTTTGAGGATGGCGCGTAAAGATGCAAGCAAGGCGATGGGCAAAGCGATAACCAGGACCAGGTTGATCCAGTCGCTTCCTACCTTGTTGGCGATGGAGCGTGCCCAGCGGCTTCCGTAGAGCCCGATCAATCCGCCGATGGGTATTGCCAGAAGGTTTAGAGACAGGTTGGTGACTGTGGTCCTGATGTCACGCATCAGGTTTCGAGCTGCGAAGAACGACATTGGTAGCGCGATCATCGTGCCGAGAGTCGTGGCGAGAAACGCCATGAAGACGGTTTCGATGATCTTGTCCCAGGTTTCGCTGGCATTGTCAGAGATTCGGGGGGAGTGGGCGAACTCATCTGCGAGCGTATGTGTTCCGGCCCGGTTGCCGTTATCCGGGTTGTAGATCAGCAGTTCGACATTGGTTAGGTCGCCGCCGCCGGGACCGCTAATAGTTACTTGCCCGTCGGGGGTTGCGCTGGTGATCTCGTATTCCGACTCGCCGACGACGCCTGCCGACATGGCCAAGCCCTCGGCTGGCCCGCTACTGGCGACAAAGTCATCCCCGAGGGCAAGGGTCTGCACCGCTTCGTTGTCTTCCACCAGTACCAGGCCGGGGCCCGAGACCGTTAGCAGGCCGGGCACCTCGATTTCGAGAGTTCCGTCCGAGGGCATGGCTTGCTCATCGCGGATACCATTCTCGTTTGTGTCCGTCCAGACAACTACACGGTTGAGCCAGGAGCCGACCTGGACCCGCGTGGTCGCCTCGATCTGTTGGAAATTATCCGATTCTCTTTTGGGGATCTCGGCGGTAATCGTGAAAGCACCGTTGCTATCGGGCGTGAATTCCTCCATCGGGCGAGTGATGTCGAAGTCAGACTCCGGCCGGAACGAGGTGAGGCCTCGCGAGGTTGCCTCGAAACCGACGCCGCTGATAGTGACGGTGTCGCCGGGATTGGCGCACGAAGGGGTGACGACCAGATAGGCCGTACCAGAGGTGTCGGCCTCCGGGCCGGTGGCTCCCTCGGGGCAGGGCACGAGCACGTCGACCGAGATGGTGATCTCTTCGTCGTCGAACGTCACCAGATTCGGATGCGCCAGGTTGCGCAAGATCCGCACCAGGCTCTCCCGTCGAGTCTCGCTCTGCACCTCGGCGAGATCGACATCGGTCTCCTGGACAGCATACGCGTACAGGAGGAAGGCGGTGATAAAGCCAAAGACGATGTAAAGGCGTCGCCTCGAATTGCGCTTCTTTTCAGCCAATTCGCTCGGCCTCCTGTCCGTAAATGTCCTTGAACCGGGCGTCGTCGAGTTCGGTGGCGGTGCCCTCAAACACGAGGCGGCCCTCGTTCAATGCAATAACCCTTTGTGAATAGCGTTCGACGAGATCGAGGAAGTGCAGGCTGCACAGGATCGTGACCCCCTCGTCGTCGTTGATTTGCTCGAGGTACTGCATGATCGAATGTGCCAATACCGGGTCGAGACTGGCAACCGGCTCGTCGGCAAGGATCATCTCCGGTTCCTGGACCATTGCCCTGGCGATCCCGACGCGTTGTTGCTGGCCACCACTCAGCGCGTCGGCGCGATGGTTGTCTCGGTCTGTCAGCCCGACCCTCTCCAATTCCCGTTGCGACCGGGCGATGTCTTTCTTGGAGAACCGGTTGATGAGGGAAAAGGCCGGATTGGTATAGCCGAGTCTTCCCGAGAGTACGTTCGTGGTG
>JAYEIP010000325.1:0-5767 GCA_034660155.1 Actinomycetota bacterium
CATCGAGAAGGGCTCCGGGTACTTCGGGATACCTGCCCTCGATCCGGCCGCAATCCTCGTCGAGGAGCACTCCACCATCGGTCCACCACCGGAGGTTGACCGCCGTTTAACACACAACGGGTTCTTCCACAGGCTGGAGAATCTGGCGCCAGGTGAAGGCAGGGCATATCGCATCAGCAGTACCGCGGCTGCGCCATTGGATACCATGAGCCGCCGTGCCGACAAACACCCCGAGACTGATAGCCAGCGATAAGAGTCGCCTTGCGATGGTGCTGATTCCGGTCTTCGCTGCGACCCTGCTCAGTCTGGCGCTACCCGGCATCGCCCTCAACACAGGCTTTGCCGACGTCGTGGTCCTTATCACCGACACGGCAGCCTGGCCTCAGCTGACAATCTTCAGCGTGGCCGCGCTGATCATGCTCATCTCGCGCCACGGCATATCCAACCGTCGCCGCAGGGTCGAGGCCGGGGCCGTCGTCCTGGTCATGCTGGTTGTCCTGGCAGGTAACGGGATGCTCAACGAATACGTGGTGAAGCCATTTTTCGGGATCCCGCGTCCCAATATCGTGACGCTCACCGCAGCCGGAGATCTTGGGACCGATATCCCCGATGCCGACGCTTTCTACGCCAGTGGGGACAAAGAGGCGCGCCGGGACCTAATGCGTGAGCATCTGCCGACTCTGGAGACCCCTCAGCTCTCGGACCGGGTGCGCGCCCACTGGATCCACGAAACGGGATATTCCTTCCCCTCCGGCCACGCGACGGCAGCTATGGCCCTCGCTTCCATGCTGGCCGCGTTCGGACTTGCGTGGCTCAACGGCTGGCGACGACTCGCAACCACTGTGGTGATACCCGCTTGGGCTGTGGCAGTTGCCTATTCGCGTGTCCTGTTGGAAGTGCACACCGCGAGCGACATCATCGCGGGGACATTGGCCGGCTTCTGGTGGGGTCTTGTGGCGTTCGGCGCGATCCGGTGGACGATCAGACGGTTCGCACCCGCGGCAACGGCAGACTCCTAGCGACCCGTACAAGTCGCGACACTTGTCGTTGTATCTTTGGGGTTCCAGCAACCGAGGTACATCTATGCGTTTCCGCACCAAACAGATCCATGCCGGGGTCACCCCCGACCCGACCACCGGCGCCATCTTGACGCCTATCCACCAGTCGACGACCTTTGTACAGCCGTCCGTCGATGAGTACATGGCAACCGGATACTCGTATTCGCGGAGTGGTAACCCGACGGTGCGGGCCATGGAGGTGAAGGCGGCGGTGCTCGAAGGGGGCGCCGATGCGGCTGCGTTCTCCACCGGGATGGCCGCCACCAATGCGGTACTACTGGCGATGCTAAACGCCGGTGACCATGTCGTGTTTTCCGATGTCGTTTACGGCGGCACCTACCGGCTGGTTACCCAGGTCTACAAACGGTTCGGCGTTGAGTATGACTTTGTCGATACCTCCAATCCCGAGAACGTCGCCGCGGCAATCAAAGACAACACCAGGCTGGTCTTCACTGAGACCCCCGCTAATCCGACACTCAAACTGACCGACATCGCCGCGGTGTCGGAGATCGCGGCGGCCAAGGGAATCCCGCATTGTGTCGACAACACATTCCTCACTCCCTATTACCAGCGCCCGCTGGAACTTGGTGCCGACCTGATTGTCCACTCGACCACCAAGTACTTCGACGGCCACAACGCCACGGTTGGCGGTGCGGTTGTCGCCAGGACGGATGAACTCCAGGAGAAAATCAAGTTCATCCAGAACTCGACCGGCACCACGATGTCGCCCCAGGTTGCCTGGCTGACCCTCCAGGGCACCAAGACTCTTTCAGAACGGCTCGACCGCCAGTCCGACAACGCCATGCAGGTTGCCCGGTTCCTGGAGGCTCACCCCAAGGTCAATCAGGTGGCATATCCGGGTCTCGAGTCTTTCCCGCAGCACGAATTAGCCAAGAGGCAGGCGTCGGGGTTTGGAGCCATGGCCTGGTTCGAGGTCAAGGGCGGTGCCGAGGCCGGCAAGAAGCTAATGGGCTTGGTCGAACTGTGGACCCTGGCGGAAAATCTGGGTTCGGTGGAGTCACTCATCACCCACCCGGTGACAATGACCCACGCTGCCATCGAACCACAAGAGCGGCTCCGCATCGGTATCACCGACGGCCTGGTCCGGATCTCGGTAGGGATGGAGGACGCGGAAGACCTCATCGAAGATCTCGGCCAAGCACTCGACCGCGTATGAGCGGCGACCAGGTCGTTGACCAACTTGAAGCGATCGGCCTTGCGTACGAGATCATTGGGTGTGATCCGGCTCTGGCCGACACCGCCGAGTTCTGCGCCGAATATGGATATGACCTCGCCGACTCGGCGAATACCATCCTTGTCGTCGGGAAGAGCAACCCACGAACCTACGTTGCCTGTGTCTTGCTGGCCAATACGCGACTCGACGTCAATGGCCTGATTCGGAAGCGACTAGGCATCCGCCGTACTTCCTTCGCCTCGGCAGAGGAGACCTCCGAAGTCACCGGTATGACGATGGGCGGAGTCACTCCATTTGGCCTGCCTGCCGGTCTCCCGGTTTGGGTCGACTCCAACGTGATGACCAGGCAGCGGATCGTCCTTGGGGGCGGTTCGCGCGATCGTAAGATCCTCGCCACGCCTCAGATACTTCAGCATTTGAAGAATGTAGAAGTCGTCCCCGAGCTAGCTCGGACGCTGCCGGTCGAGCAGAGCGACAGGTAGGCCGGTGGGTGCCTCTGTCGCTTATCGTCTCAAATCCAGCCACTCCAGCGACTGTCGAGCGGCGGCTGCGATCGGAAGCGAACAGGAAATCGGTTCGTATGAATCTCTCATACCGACCGCCCTACGACCTCAAGCTGACTTGAGGTCAAGCGGTTTCTTGGCACCGCAGAAATCCACGAGTCCTACCTCCGGCCCCGTTTCCCGGTCACCCCTAATTCGACACGTTGCCGATCCGGGAGGCGAGCGGCAGCCATTCGTATGGCCTCCTTGCTCATCTGTTCACGATGGGCACCCACGAAAGCGAAGACCCGGTCGGGTTCTGCATCACTCAATTCCCGGAGTACCCACCCGACCGAGGTCTGGGAGAACCGCTCCGGATCCTGGGTGTTGGCGTCGCTGGCATCCAGGAGGAGGTCAACGAAGCCCTCGAAGAAGTCATCGCCCCTGGCGGCGAGGTTGACAAAGGCGACCACCCCCGCCCTTCGCCTCCACAGGCCGGGGGCGCCGGTCCACGAGGCGATGGCCCGGGCACAAGGTTCCCCGTTGCGGTCCGCCAACGGCCCCAGTACCCGCACACACAGCCAGTCACACGTATTCCAGTCCCAGATGTGCCCTTCGTCGAAGACCGGCTCGAGCGCAGCCAGGTCGGCCCTCCAGTCCGTCTTGTGAGCGGGCAGCAGATGCTCTTGGAAGATCAGAATCCCGGCAAGCTTGTCCTCCGCAACTGGTTGTCGAAGAAGCGTCAGAGCCACCTCTTCGAGGAACTCATGATCGGGTTCCACCTCGTCGTGCCAGGCGTTCACCGACTGTCGGATACCGGCCATGGGGACTCCGCGGAACTCGATCTCATCCTTCAGGTAGCTCTCCCACCATGCTTTGGTCTTCGCCACGGCACGCTGGTCGAGACGGGTGACAATGTTGTCGACGGCGGTTGCCGTATTGGGCGTCACCCAGCGCCTCTGCGTTCGAGTTCAGCCGTGACCCGGTCGAGCAAAGCCTGATATTGCTCGGCAGCCTTTGACCGTAGCCGTCGCGGCCGCTGGCGAACGACCGGTTCGCCGATCGTGAACTCATCGCCATACTGATCACGGGTTAGGTCTACCTCAACGCCGGACGGCAATCGCACCCAGTAGTGGTGCTCGAGAAGTTGGTCGCCCCGGTACACCTTGGCCTCGAGGATCTCGCCACCGAGGAAGTCCAACAGCACCATGACGCTGGTACCGCTTTGACCGCGAGATGGTGGGCCCTCATCCCAGAGATAGGGTTCGTAACACGTGTCCGCACCCCAGCTGGCCCGGATCGCCTCTTCGATGTCCTGCAATGAATGGCCCATGGGATTCCTCCGCCGTGAGCGACCGTAGCAGCCGGCGGGACGCAGTCGATGACAAATCACCTGCGCAGTAAGGTGCCTGCGCAGGTTGCACGGAGGGATAATGTTCGGTCGGGTACCCATTCGTGACGTCGGATCGCTTGACGACATCGCCGGCTTCGTGTCGTCCGGAGATGAAGCGTGGGTGCTGATCTTCGACGTAGACAACACCCTCGCCCCACAGGAGTCACCGCTCGACGAGTTCAGCGTCCTGGTGAACGCAGTGATCGACCGCTTTGAGTCTGCCCCCGGTGTTGAGCGAGTAATCGCGTTGACCAACGGCCCGCAGCGTGGGGTACCCCGGATGCTCAGCCGGGGAGACAAGCCGTGGACCCCCCGACGGCGCCTTGGCCTACGGGGAGTGACGTCGCCCATCGTCGTGGTCGGCGACCAGATTCTGACCGATGGCGTACTGGCCTGGCGGCTGGGCGCGACGTTTCTGCACCTCGTGATCGACGCGGAGACGGAACCCCGACAACAAGCAAGGATGCGCCGCGTCGGCCGGATGGTGACGAGGATCTTCTTCCGACGGGAGGGTCCCACGGCGGGTGGCCGGTGACCTTCAACCGGCTTCAACGCGTACAGTTCTTGCACTGAACGTAGGAGATCACCAGGTGGACGAGGCGAAGCTTCGGGCAAGAGCCCGAGCCCGGTTTGGCACCGTGGCCGTCGGGTTACTGGTCATCGGTGGGGCCGGGTACATCGGCTTTGTAGCGTTTGAACGCAGCAACGGGGCTTCAGGTTCGGCGCTCTTACTGCTGGCCGCAGCCACCGGATTCGCGGCGTTATTCTCGCCGTGCTCGTTCCCGCTTCTGCTGACCTTCCTGACGCGGAGAGCCGACGAATCGGGCAGAACCGCGGCGGTGTCCGCCCTACGAGTCGGCGCCGGTGCGGCATCCTTGCTCCTTGCCCTCGCGGTGATCATCGCCGCCACCGGGGACGCTCTAGCCACGGTCGTGGCTTTCGACCAGCCCGCCGGCCGGGTCCTGCGCCTGGTCATCGGCCTCGTTCTGGTGGTATTCGGCCTTCGCCAGGGCCGGCTACTAGGGGTCCGAATGCGTTGGTTGGACCAGGTAGCAGGTCGGGCTGCCTCCACCTTCGACCCATCGCGGAGATCGAGCCGCGCCTCGGCCGACTTTGTCTACGGCTTCGGATATCTGCTCGCAGGCTTCGGTTGAACGGGGCCTCTGCTTGCCGGTCTGGCAGCCCAGTCGATAGCCACCGGATCAACCGCAACTCTGTGGGCGTTCTCGACAACGGCCCTGGTGTTCGCCGGTCTCCTGATGACAGCCTCGCTGGTGGTTGCCAAAGTCAAAGAGACGCTGCTTCCCCCGGTGCGAATGGTTGGCCCGACGGTGAAACGGTGGAGTGGCTACGTGCTGATCGGCGTGGGTGGTTGGTTCATCGTCCTCGCGACCTTGCGGTCACCGATAATCGGAGCCTGACCTTCGATCAACGCCCCACGTCAGCCCCCCGCGGACAAAAAGCACCACCGACTCGAAAACCCGGAAGCGCTCCGCATCAGTCCCCCCTCCGGGCGAAAAATACCCCCAACTCCAAAAACCCGGAAGCGCTCCGCATCAGTCCCCCCTCCGGGCGAAAAATACCCCCAACTCCAAAAGCCCGGAAGCGCTCCGCATCAGTCCCCCCTCCGGGGGGAAAG
>JAYEIP010000326.1:0-23347 GCA_034660155.1 Actinomycetota bacterium
TCGCGAGGTGATCGATACCAGTGGCGACATCCTCCATCGTAAGAGGCCAGCCGCCGCCACCGCCGACCCGGTGGTACTCGATGTTCCATGTTGCCCAGCCACGACTCGTCAGGTCGATGGCGATGCCATCCATCAGATCTCGTGTCCACGGATCACGCCAGAACCCACCATGCAACAAGACCGCTACGGGATGTGGTCCTGCGGTGTCGGGCAGCCGGAGATCGCCGACCTGGTCGACCGCCGACCCGTAGTTGAGCCGCGTGACATCCATCGCGCTCCGGTGCACCAGATGTTCGAGTGCTGCTTGGTACCCGTCGGTTCCTCTTCCGTAAATCGTGTGAACACAAGCGGGGCCCAGAACGGAGGTGCGGCGCCATGGCTCCCGTGTCTTCACGTTGGAGATGTGAACTTCTACGGTGGGGACCCCGGTGGCGACGACGGCATCGTGGATGGCATAGCTGTAGTGGGTAAGAGCACCGGCGTTGATGATGAAACCGTCGTAGATGTTTCGTGCATCGTGAAGACGGTCGATGATTTCGCCCTCATGGTTGGACTGGTAGCAGGAAACCTCGATACCCCTCCCTTGTCCCCACTCCGTGAGAGCTGCTTCTAGCTCGGTCAGGGTCGTCGATCCGTAGATCTCGGGCTCACGGCTACCGAGTAGGTTGAGATTGGGACCATTGATCACCAGAACGCTCTTCATACCCTGAGCGTATTGGATCACGATCCATCGGTCGAATGCCGGGCAACGACTGTGGCCACGAGATCGGCGGGATCGTCAACGATCCAGCGTTCGTCGAGAAGTCTGCTGGCATGGAGTCGATCTCGCGTGAATGGTGTTGATACCGCGACACACCGCATCCCGGCGGCGAGAGCGGCGGCGACACCGGCGGGGGAGTCCTCGATGACGAGGCACTCGGACGGGGCGGATGCCAGCTCGGTGGCAACCAGGTGGTAGATCTCGGGATCAGGCTTGCCATTGCGAACATCGTCCCTGGTGGCAATGAAGTCAAACTCGCTACGCAGGTCGAGTATTTGCAGCACGATGGAGGCTTGCTCGCAGTGGGACATGGTGGCCAACGCCGTCTTGCAATGCGTGCGTCTTGCGAGACGCAGTAGCTCGACGTTGTGGGGCCACTGATGGGACCGGATCAGCGTTGGGTCACCGATCATTCGTTCGTAGTGACGCAATCGCACCTGGACGAAGGCTTGCCAGGCGGTGGTGACACCGAACCGTGAGGCCATCGCCAACGCGCGCGATTGCAGGCCGAAGCGATTGATCAGGTGGGTGGCGACCTCGCGGCGGGGGAGGCCTACTACTTCGGCGAATTCGGCGATCACATCCGATTCGTCCAAGCCGTCTTCACAAAGCTCGTCTGCCGCCAGCGCGTACGAGCGAGCTTTGAGTTTCTCAGTCTGCACGAGCGTGCCGTCGAGGTCGAAGATCATCGTTGTCACCGGGACGGAGGTCATGGGGATGAGTGTAAGCCCGGCCGTCAGGGTTCCGCTCGCTAGTCCTCAGCAGGTCCGGTGGGGAGGTATGTGGCGGCAATTTGGCGAGCTTGATCGACGAGATCGGGTGTGATGCGGCTCCGACGAAGCTGGTACCGGGACCGCAACTCCGTTTTCAGGGCGGTCAAGACATCCTCGTTGGATATTGCGGGCTGGATATCTCCGAGCGATCCGGCGGTGCCGGGACGCCACTCGAGGCTGAGAGCTCGGTATACCGGGATGAGGGCTCGCAGCAACAGATCGGTTCGCCGGACGACGATTACCCCGCCTACATGGGCGGCTCGTCTGGCTAGCCGTTGACCGACTCCCATTAGTTTCAGACGTCCGGCGTAATTGATGCTGTATTCCCCGGGGCAGTACTCGCCGGACACTTCGCCAATGGTCGACGCTATCTCGAGTCGGGAGAAAGCAGCGACGATGATCTCTCCCATGGTTTGAAAGCGATCACGGATTCCTGACTGGGGCTCGTCGTGCGGGACGGCTAGCGAGAACGCGACGGTGTGCTCGGTGAATACCGCGGCCCGGCCCCCGGCGAGGCGTTCAACTGTCCCGAATCCTGTTGCCCTGGCCGCTGCGACCGCGGCCGGGTACTGCGGAGTGACGGCGTCGCGTCGGCCAAAGGCAACCTCTCGGCCGGGCACATAGAGCCGCATGGTCGCGGGCATTTCGTCGGCCGAGACCCGGTCGAGAATCAGTCTGTTTATGGCGGTGTCGACGCCGGGCTCTTCCGGCCAGGCGCCGCCTAATAGTTGGAGGTTTGACAACACCCGAGGCAGCGTAGCTGTGAGATCCGATGGCTACCGCGCTGCCGGGGTTATCCTGCCGTAGTTGTCGTAAATCATCTAACGCCAGGACTCCCTTGAAACGGATCGCATTGCTCGCCGTCCTCACTGTGATCGCTGCTGCATGCGGCGATGGGGGCATGCTCGATGGTCTTGGAGATCGTTCGAAGGTGGTGGTTCACGGCGAGACTTCGACCACTACCACGACAGTGGAGCCGGTTCGGGCAGACACGCCACTGGGATCGGTTCGCGCTTCTGATCTGGTCTGGTACAACGACGGTTTAGAGGGCGAAGGCACCGGTACTCCCTACCAAGTCGTTTCTGCAGTATGGGTGCGTGGCGATGGGGTGAGCTCAGTGATCCAGGCCAGCAGGGCTGAGATTGCGCTTGCTCTCCCCGGAGTCCAGTTCCCGGAGTTGGCACCCGACATCTCGGGATGGGTGACCAGCCAGCTTGTCTTCGACGTCGCCTCGGGCACTCTCGGTGCCGACACTTCGGCCCAGTTCGGCTTGTGGCATCTCGAGCCGTACTCGGCAGAGGGTGGACGCACTGCGGTGATGTGGGTTCGTCCGGCCACGAGCAGCGACGTCATCGGCCCGATATTCCCCGAAGCGACCACAGAAGGCCTCAACCTGTCCTGGGTGGCCGAGTCGTACCACTACCGAATCCTCTGCCCCACCGGCCTCCTCGAGGACTATTGCTGGCAAATGGCCGAATCCGCCATGCCCCTCAGCCTCCTCCTCCCCTTGAGTTAACCCCCGCCTTCTCCTTCTCTAGGCATCCCCCTCCGGGTACCGAGGCGCTCACAAGCGGCGCCAATCAGTCCCCCTCCGCGGGGAAAGGACCGCCGGCGCTGGCCGGGGGTAGCGGCGCGGATGGCGCGTCTTACGTGCCCGGCGCCGTAATTGATCCCGTTCCCGAGCCCTAACCTGGCGCGCTACATCAAGAAGGGGCAAGCATCATCCACTCGGGCGGCTGGTGGTCCTACGTCCGTTACGACGAGGATCAGGACCGGCCCAAGCTGAATCGAGATTTGCTGCGGCGCGTCTTGCGCTACGGCCTGAACTACAAACGCGAGATGATCGTCGTGCTAGTCACGATCGTCATTATCTCGCTACTGTCGCTGCTTCCACCGCTACTCATCGGTGATTTGATCGACACCGCCATCCCTGACAAGGACATGGGACGGGTGACCTGGCTTGGTGTCGGGATGGTGCTGGTACCCCTCATCAATGGTGGTGTGGGTGTGCTGCAACGTTGGGCATCAGCAACGATCGGTGAGGGCATCATCTACGACTTGCGGCGCCAACTCTTTGCGCACTTGCAGCGCATGTCGCTGGGGTTCTTCACTTCCACTCGCACCGGTGAGCTGATGAGCCGTCTCAACAATGATGTGGTGGGTGCCCAGCAGGCGGTCACCGGCACCTTTGTCACTCTTGCCGCGAACCTGGTGTCGGTGACGGCGACTCTTGTGGTGATGTCGCTGCTCGAATGGCGGCTGACGCTACTTGCTCTGGTGATCTTGCCGCTGTTCATCGGGGTGTCCCGCCGGGTGGGGCGGATGTTGCGGGTGGTGCGTCGTCAGCAGCTCGAACAGAACGCCGAGATGAACGCTCTGATGCAGGAAACGCTCGGTGTTTCCGGAGCATTACTCGTGAAGCTATTCGGCCGTATGCGAGATGAGGACCGGCGCTTCGAGGAGCGGGCAGGAATGGTTCGTGATCTTGGCGTGCGCCAGGCAACCATTGGTCGGTGGTTCTTCATGGCCCTCGGGGTCATGAGCGCTTTGGGAACTGCGGTTGTGTTCTGGGTCGGTGCCGCCTTCGTAATCAATGGCGACATCTCGGTTGGTGTGATTGTCACCCTGTCGTTCTATTTAAACAACCTCTACGGACCGCTGTCGGGTCTGACTAACGCTCGCGTTGAGTTTGCGACGTCGTTGGTGTCGTTCGAGCGGGTGTTCGAGGTCCTCGATCTCGAACACGACATAGTGGAGAGCGAAGACGCAGTCGAGCTGGATTCCGTTGTTGGAGCTTTGGACTTTGACGATGTGTGGTTCTCTTACGCCGGCCATAGCGGTCTTCAGGCTGTGCGACGGTATGGGTGGAGTGGCATGACCGAAGGAGAAGAGGCTGCGGCAGCCCCCGCGGAAGTGACGTGGGCTCTTTGTGGCGTTTCGTTTGCGGTCCGTCCGGGAGAATTGGTGGCACTGGTGGGCCCCAGCGGCGCCGGGAAAACCACGTCCACCTATCTGGTTCCGCGCATCTACGACGCAGATCGGGGTGCGGTGCGCATCGACGGCCACGACGTGCGATCGCTTCGAATGGAATCCTTGGCCGAAGCGATTGGGGTGGTCACTCAAGAAACCTATCTCTTCCATGACACCATCGCCGCCAATTTGCGGTACGCACGACCCGATGCGACCGATGAGGAGGTGCGGGCCGCTGCCGAGACCGCCAACATTGCCGAGCTGATCGAGGGCCTCTCCGACGGTTACGACACCGTGGTCGGGGAGCGCGGCTACCGTCTGTCGGGCGGGGAGAAGCAACGGATCGCCATCGCCCGGGTCATCCTCAAGGACCCGCGGATCTTGATCCTCGACGAGGCCACCTCTCACCTGGATGCTCATGCTGAGGCCCTCATCCAGGAGGCATTGGAACGGGTGCTCGAAGGGCGCACCTCGCTTGTCATCGCCCACCGTCTCTCAACCATTCTCGCGGCAGATCGGATCCTGGTTCTTGACGGCGGCAAGCTGGTCGAGTCCGGCACCCACCAGGAATTACTCGCCATCGACGGTCTATATGCCTCGCTGTATCGAACCCAGTTCGCCGATGAGACATCGTCCGGCGTGGGTGTTGATTCCAAAACCCACTAGTTTCGACGCTATGACCAAGATCTCGATCGCTCTCATAGTGCTGGTCGCTGCCGCCTGCGGAGGGGTCGACGACGCTGATGACGTCACGACCTCCAGCCTGGCTACCGCTACGGAAGCCACCGCGGCCACGTCATCAACAACGGTTGCGGCTACGGAGACGACCATGGGCATTACGTCAACGTCGGACGCGCCACCAGGGACGACCGCGGCCAACGGCACACTCAACGGCTGTGCGGATGTCGTGGGCGTATCCATCGAAGCCGGGTCATCAGGATTTACGATTGCGGCCACGGTCCTTTCCGCAGACACCGGCTGGGAGAAGTATGCGGATGCCTGGCAGGTACGGACCCTCGACGGTGCCGTCCTCGGCGAGAGGGTCCTCGCCCACCCGCACGAAACCGAGCAGCCCTTCACCCGGAGTTTGAGCGGAGTTGAGATTCCGAAGGAAATTACTGAAGTTGTAGTTGTGGCCCGAGATCTAGTCGAGGGCTTCTGCGGGGCTGCCTTCAACGTCGCGGTTCCCCACCCATGACCTATCCCGTTTGGGTCTCGGGTGGCTGGATCGAGGTCCCCGTCCCTGACATGGACGGTGAAGCACTGGTCGTTCCCAACGTGGCCGCGATTGTTGTGGCGGATGGTGGCCGGGTCATGTTGCTCCAGCGACGCGATAAGCCGGGCGAGCCGGTGCGAGGCAAACTCGAGGTTCCTGGTGGGCGCTGGAGAGCCGGTGAAGCGCCTGATGCTGCGGTTGCCCGTGAGATCTTTGAGGAGGCGGGCATCACGCTGGTGACACCGGTGGACGGTGTGCAGTACCTCGAGACCGGAGAGAACCGGGCGTACGCCGTCGCTCGTCCTGTAGCGGTTATCAACGGTCTCGACGGGGCCTATCCATCGCTCCATGTTCTTTTCGAGTGCGTTGGCGAGGGGGACCCGAGGCCTCAACCAGGGGAGACGGCCGACCCCCGATGGTGGCCAGTTGCCGAGGTAGAGAAACTACTAGCCGAGCAACCCGAGGAGTTTGTCGACCAAACCCGCACCATGCTGACCGCGTACTTCAGCCCCGGAGTCGCGGTATCCAATCGAGGAGCTCCTCGGAGTAGCTGAAGTAATCGAATCCTCTCATACCGCCATCAATCTGGATGAGCGACCAGACCACGTTCCAACACAAATACACCGGGATGAGCGCTTCGAGGTAGCGCCTGGCTTCCGGGACAACCGACCCGAAGTAGGCGGCGAGCAGCAGATCGCGGCCCTCATCATCGAGTGTGTATCCGATGCCTGCGAGGTCGTACATCGGATCATTCATGCCTGCATATTCCCAATCGATGAGCCACAGCGATCCGTTGACGAGGAAGTTCAGGTGATAGGGGTCGTTGTGGCAGAGCACCATCTCGTGCTCGGGCGGTCGCGGTCGGATGGCGATCGATGCGGCCGCGAGGTCCAGGAGCGCCTTGAGACGGGAGGGCAAAGGTCTGCCCTTCGAGGCGAGCAGGTTCATCCAGCGTGCGATGTCGGTGTACGGATCGAACACGCCGTCAACACGTCCCAGGTTGTGCACTTCCCGCAATTTCTCGGCGAGGCGCGGCACCATCGCCGGCGCGGTGAACTCGTCGAGATTGAGCGCGTGTGCTTCCGCGACAAACCGGGTTGCGCTGTGGCCCTCGGGGAGAACAAAGACGGCAAGCTCCGGTGTGATGCCCGCCGCCTCAACAATGCCGAGCACGTCCTTCTCCCGGGTGCGGTCGACGCCAAGGAGTGTTCCGTTCCCTCCAGCGACTCGAATCACGAACTGCGCACCGGCGGCATTGACGAGGTAATTCCTGTTGGTGAGACCACCGACCAACAGCGTCACGGTTAGATCTTGAGCTCGAGCAATCTCGGGCACACGAGCTGCGACGTCTCGGAGAATTGTGTAGTCGTCGAGTGCCACCATGCCGCTCGACTGTACTCCCGAATGGTGGAGGTCAGGGCTCCCATGTCACATCGCTACCTTGCACATGTCGGGCAGAGTCGACTGCGTCGTGCTGCGAGACGGATGACCCGCTCGGCACCATTGTGCTGCGTAGTGACGAGTGCTACCGCGTATGGCTGGTAGACCAGCGGCGCTAAGCGGATTCAGACTCGGGTTCGGTTTGAGGGGCGTCTTGTCTCCCGGGGGGGAGGACTAGGACCGGTCGGCCCGATTCGATCATCACGCGAGCCGAGACGCTTTCCCAGGCGGTCTGGTCGAAGATTTGACGGGTGGCACCCAGAAGGACAACGTCGGCTTGGAGGTCTTCGGCGAGCTGCGAGATGGTTCGGGCCGGGTCTGCGCCTTCCCGGAAGACCGTCGTGCACTCGATGCCCGCTGATGTCAACGCTGCGGTAACGGGATCGGTAAGGCGGGTGCCTCGCTCATCGACATAGCGCTGCATGATGGCATCGTCACCGTCTTCGACTTCGTATTCTTCAGTGAGCGGGTGCCATCCTTCCGAACGGAGCGTCTCCAGGAAGCCGCGAGGCACTTCGATCACGGTGGTGACGGTGACTCTCCCGTTCGTACCCAGGAGGTGCCGGGTGAATTCGACGGCCGGCCCTGGACTGAGGACGCCGGTCGTGGCGATGAGCACATGCATGGACGGGATACTAGGCCTTGAGAAGGTTCCGAAACCTATCGTGCCTTAAGGGAGGTTGTGAAAGGGTTAGCCTGACGTGACACCGAGGGGAGCATTCATGTCGGCCGGAGCCGAGCTAGACGTCGAGACTATCAACAAGGTCATGTGGCAAATCCCAAATGCGTTGTGTTTGGTCGGCTCCCATGCCGGTGACGAATGGAATGGCATGACCCAGAGCTGGGTTAGCCAGGTATCGATGAGTCCTGTTCTAGTGGGAATATCGGTTGATGCTCACGCTGTTACCAATCGATTGATCCGTGATGGGGGTTCCTTTTCGGTGAACCTGTGGGACCAGTCCGATACGCGGGTGTTCGTGAAGTTCTCCAAGCCCGCCGTAAAGGATGGCAATTCGCTCAATGGGCGACCGATCCGGGTTGGAGTTACAGGATCACCGGTGTTCACCGAAGCAGTCGCGTTTATTGAGTGCACAGTTGTTAACACGATCGAGCTGGGGAGTCATGATCTCTTTGTCGGAGAAGTGGTTGACGCCGGCTTCCACGACGGGCGAGAGGGGACCCCGGTCGCCAGCATGAGTGATACCCGGATGAAGTACGGCGGGGTGTTGCGCAAAGGTCACAGCAAGTGATCCACGGTCGAGATGGGAGCAGATGATGGATATGCGAGTCGATGGCAAGGTGGCTCTCGTCACCGGGGCGAGTCGAGGGATCGGCGAGGCGATCGCAGCTGAATTGTTGGCGTCCGGTGCCAAAGGTGTAACCATCACCAGCCGCAAGGAGCCCAACATCACTGACGCCGCGGCACGACTGGACGACGATCGGGTGCTGGCCGTGGTGGCACGTGCTGACAGCGAGGCCGACGCCGACTCCACCGTCAAGGAGACTGTTGAACGGTTCGGTAGCCTCGACATCCTCGTCAACAATGCTGGAACGAATCCAGCGGCGGGCACCCTCGCAGACGTTGATCTCGGCGCTGTCGGCAAGACGTGGGAGGTCAATCAGTTGGGGCCTCTGTTGTGGGCGCGGGCCGCCTGGAAGCAGTCGATGGCGGACAACGGGGGAGCGATAGTCAACATTGCATCTGTCGGCGGTATGCGAATTGGACCGGTGATCGGTGCCTACAACATCTCAAAGGCCGCGGTCATCCACATGACGTATCAGCTGGCCCATGAAATGGCGCCGGGAGTGCGCGTCAACGCGGTAGCGCCGTCTGTGGTGCGAACCCGCTTAGCGGCAGCCATGTGGGAGGGGATCGAGGAGCACACCGCGAACGCCCATCCGCTCAAGAGGATTGGTGAACCGCACGACATCGCTCACGCAGTGCTCTTCCTGGCATCGGAGGCAGCCTCGTGGATCACGGGCGTGGTCCTCCCGGTTGACGGTGGCCTCACGGGGGCCGCGGCGGCACCGGGTTTGGGTGGCTAACCCTCAGTCGAGGGCATAGCCGGGGTGGCCGGCTTGGGCCCAATCAACGTAGGCCTCAACCGTCGCAACATCCCTGCCCTGGGCGGACGACAGCAGGAATCTGTGGTGCAAGAAGTCGGTGTATGCCTGGATCGGTTCGTTGTCGGGCAAGTCGGACCGGACTCTGTCCAACAGGGGCTCGAACACCTGGACCCGCCACATCATTGCCGCCAGGTCTCTGGTCGAGGCGCTCTTGAATGGGTCACGGGCGCGGTGGTAGTGGAAGTCGGACAGGATTTGTCGCGCCTGATGCTCGGATGCATCGATCCTGGTCAGTCTCCGCAACCGGCTCGAGTGGTAGTTCCGGCCGCCTACCTTGATGCTCATCCGCACCCGATTGCCTCCCGAGACATCGGGAATCAGGGAAACATCGCCGACTTCAAAACCGAGGTCATTGAGGCGGTGGATTCGTGCCCGGATTAGATAGCGCTCATCGGGCCCGACCACGGGGTCGAGCGTCAGCTCGTCCCACAGCGCACGGTAGCGGCGGATGACATCGGTACCGAGGCCGAGGTCGGCTGAGTCAAGATCTTCACCGTGCGAGATGGCGATATCGGCCATGCCTCCCGCGACATTGGTCTCCATGATCTGCAGATCGTCGAACCTCTGACCGTCGGACAAGTGGTCGTGAAGCTCCACGGTCTCGGCGTCGATCATGAGCGCCTCTACCGCGTCGGCGTCGTAGCGGTAGAGGACATTCGACAAAGAGCAGTCCCCCCAGAAACAGCCGGCGAGGTGGAGTTCGACGAGCAAGCTGGCGAAAGCATCGAGCATCTGGTCGCGACGTGCGCCGAAACCGCCGCCGCTGATCAATTCCCGATAGGTGAAGGTGAAGGGCACGAACTCGGTGATTACTGCCGATGACCACTCTTCATCGGCTGGGATCCAACCGCGCTCAACTACACCGACAGGTGGTGCAATCGGCCGGAGCCGTTCCTGGAGAGCACGCAACGAGTCGTATTCGTGGTGCGCCAAATGGCGGGGCAACTCCTTGATGGCGTAGAGCCCTTCGTCATAAGACACGAATGCGATCGGGTGGCGGTGGACGCCAGTCGGGAGCTCAACGACCCGCCCGCCTGTCCAATCGGCGACAGTGGTGTCCCAGGGGAGATCGAGGAAGTCGGGATGACCCGGACGGGTCGAAAGGGTTGGGACCGACATGGTATTACTCGTCGAGCGCTTTCTTCAGTCGGCCGATGCGCTGTTCAATGCTTGCTCGGTCGAGTTCGGTCTTGTCGTCAAGCGTTTCGTTCAGCTTGTAAGCGTGGGCAGCAGGGTCATTGATTGAGAATCGGCCGCCGGACGTCATCGCAATCTGCCAACCGGGAACGTTGATCTTCTCGTCTTCGAAGTCGGCCAGACGCTGTTCGAGATGCTTGAGTTCTTCCGCCAGGATCTCACGGTTTCTGGTGGCATCGGCCACCTCCTGTGCGGCCAGACGCAAGTCGGCACGTCTGGCTTCGAGGCTTTCACGTTCTGCTGCATCGGGTGCGAGGGTGTCGAGGCGTTGCCCGATTTCGAGAAGTTCCTCAAGGACCTGTTCTGGAGTTATGTCCACGCGTCCACGGTACCACGGCCCTCATTCGGCCATCAGCTCGGGTCTATGCAACGCGAGTGGATCGACGTTTGGGTGGCTCCCTTCCATAATGCTCGAGGCCTACTACCCGTCTACCGCACGGACGATGAACGATGCCATCTGGCCGCGGGTGACGTTGTCGTTCGGGCAGTATCTGTCGTTGTCAGGAGGGTTACAGCCTCGAGTGATGCCTCCGAGAGCAATCGCGTTTATGTCACCCTCGAAGACCGATCCATTGTCATCGACAAAGAAGTCCACCGTGGTGGTCGGTAGTGAAAACGCTCGCTTTAGGAATGCTGCCATCTGACCGCGGGTGACGTTGTCGTTCGGGCAGTACCTGTCATTATCGGGAGGGTTACACCCACGGGTAATCCCGGCTGCTGCGATAGCGTTGATATCACCTTCGAAGGTCGATCCATTGTCGTCATCAAAGAAGTCTTCGACCGCAGGTGGTAGGTCTAATGCTCGCTTCAGAAATGCTGCCATCTGGCCACGAGTGACGTTGAGATCCGGGCAGTATCGATCGTTCACCGGAGGGTTGCATCCGCGAGTAATCCCGAGAGCGTCCAACCTCTCGATGTCAGCCTCATGGACCGACGCATCGTCATCGATGAATCGACCCGAATCGTCACCTTCATACTTGGCAATCACGAGAGCATTAGCGACCGCATCCTGCATGGTCAGATATACGGCGCCGTCGAGAGGGGCGGTGGCGAGGTCGACGAGGGCTGCGTCGGGTCGCCCGGCAAAAGGCAACGTTGCCTGGATCAATTCCACAAACACATTGACATCGGCCTCTCCGGCACCAAGGAGGTCGTCGGTGCGCGTTCTCCCGACCTCGATACGACCCGCAGCATCAATCCAGTTACCCGTAGCGGTCTGGGTTGTTACCCCGGTGACGCCAAGAGAGTGGACCAGGTAGGTCACAGCGGTGGGGGAGGTGCTTGGCGTCAACGATCCAAAGACTGCCTGTCCGCTCGACGAATCGATGTCGGACTCGGCAATCGTTCTTGCCGAGAAGAAGTCCGCCATAAACACCGAGCCGGTCTCGGTGATGCGATGGAATCCCATCGATGAGCCCGGGCCGGGATCGTTGTGCCCCGTGACCACGGCCACAGCCTGGCCGGCCGTCGCACCAACGTATGCCACGGGCGCGGTCGCGGTGGTATCGGGTGGACTCAGGAGCAGTGTTGGGAATGCGCTGTCGATCGCACCCAAAGAAGTCAGCCGGACTACCCAGGCCGATTCGCTCCCGTCATCGTCTCCCCTGCCGGAGCCGGCGACAAACAGTCGACCACCGGCATCGATAGCTGCACTTGTCGGGACGGTGGTGTCGCTGATGGCAAATGTGTGACTGTCAACGAACATACCGGATAGGTCGAAGACGGCGACGATCGTCGAGATTCCCAGGCCGAGGCCAAGGTTACCGACGGCGTAGATCCGATCATTCGCAGTCACAACTGTGTTGAACACGGTATCGGGCATGGCGAATCCGGACAGTGTTGTGAAGGTCGTCCCGTCGGCCGACACGATGCCACCCCAGGGGACGCGTCCCGATTGCTCCCCTACGGCTACTACGCGGCCATCCGCCAACAGGGCCGTATCGGATACTGTCCTTCCTGATGGGAGCGGGACTGTTGCGACACCGCCCGTTCCCCACGTCGGGTCGAGGTCGGCTGCCGCCGCCGCAGGCGCAAGGCCCCCGACCATCATCACCAATAGCGCCACTGCCAAGATCGGCCGCTTCATAGGTCCTCCCTAAACCGCGTTCCAGATACCGCAGAGTGTTGCCGTCAACCGTAGCCGGGGACGCATGCGGGAGTTGGGTTATCTGACCGACGTGGCGAGTATCGGATCGTTATCCTGAGCGCAAGGCAACGCAGCTTCATGTTCCGCCAACGACGCGATTGGCTGCCTGAAAGGCAAAATCATGGCAACACCGATCCAAATAGTGTTCGATGCGAACAATCCGGCACGGCTCGCCGAGTTCTGGGCTGTTGTGCTGGGCTACGTGATTCAGCCGCCGCCCGACGGCTTCGATTCCTGGGACGACTGGGCTCGCGCGATGGAGATTCCTGAGGAGAATTGGAACGATGCCCGCGCCCTGGTTGATCCCGACGGTGCCGGACCCCGCATTTTCTTTCAGCGGGTGCCGGAGAGCAAGACTGCCAAAAACCGAGTCCATCTCGACGTGAATGCGGGCGGCGGCCAAGACACGTCGATCGACGAGCGACGGAGTCGGGTCGATGCGGAAGTCGAGCGCATCATCGCGGCGGGAGCATCGGTGATTAGACCCATGGAACAGCGGGGCGAGTACTGGATTGTTCTCGGTGACCCAGAGGGCAACGAATTCTGCGTTCAGTAGCTGGTTGTACCTAGAAGACCCGCGGATAGGGAACCCGCACCTGTTAGTCCCCCCTTTGGGTTTGGGGGGAAGGTACCGCAGGGGCGAAGCCGCTGGGGCAAGGGGGAACTCACAGGTTGAGTTCCTTGGGAGTTCACAACCGAACTCCGGGGTCTGAGCAGATCTTCCAACAGCGAATCTGCGCCAGGGTGTTAGCACCTCGCCCTATCAGCTACTCCTCTTGGTACGTGGTGTCGACCTCAATACCGTGTTCGTCGGTACGTCACACCTTTGTACCCGGTCGCGAATCCGGCGGCGAGCAGTGCATTGCCGAGCGGTGATGTCAGTGTTGAGTTGCCGTCGATGGTCGCGACAGTGGTCGTCGTCTTACGCCGTTTGGCGACTTCCAGTATTCCAGCGACGATCGAAGCCTCGTCGTCCCGCCAGGTCAGGATGGAACGGGCACCTCGTTCTACAAAGCACATAAGGTGGCCGCTAGCAACGACGACATAGGCACCGGCGCGCCGGCTCGGCGAGCCGGAGGGGTGCTCCGGCCAGGGGAGTGCTGCGCCGTACGGATTGGCGGGATCGGCCGCAGCAAGGACCACGACTCCGGTGTCCGCTACATCGCGGAGACGGTCGATTGCCCCGGGCGACCCGAACTGAGCACCGCCAAGCCCTTCTATGAAGTAACCACGGCGCACCTTGCCGGTGTCCTCCATCGCAGCAAACACTGGGTACAGACCGGAGAACCCGCCCGCTATGCCCTCAGCAAGAACCGCGGGACGAGTGACTACGCCGTGTCGTTCCAGCAACTGCTCAGCGAGAGCCTTGGCTCGTAGTTCAGGTGGTGAGCCCGGTTCGTCGCCCAACAGGTCGCGAACCAGGTACCACCTACCTGATCCAGTCGCGGGCGCGGACTGGCGCAGATTTGGGCGACTCGACTTGGAGCGTGTTTTCGCACCGACAAAGGCGCGCAGCGGGGCGAAGGTGTCGTTGGTTACCTCACCGGACCAGACCAGATCCCACAAGGCATCGATGACCGTCTGCTGATCGCCACCACCTGCGGCCACGTACAGGTCATTGAAGAACGAGGCCCCACGCTGCGAGAGATAATCTCTCACTAGATCATGGATCTCGCTGTCGGTAGTGTCGATCGACTCCGTCGAGGTGTGGAGCAATGGGACATGATCTCGGAAGTAGAGGGCCACCTTTCCGTCATTGATACCCAAAGAACCTCTGCCGACCCACACGACATCACCCGACGCCAACAGCAGATCCAGATCGGCCGGGGTGTAGGCCATCCGGTCACTGAGGACGTCTCTCTCGAGTATCGACGCCGGGATGTCCCGGCCTTGCAAGCTTCGGACGACCTCAGGTAGGCGAGTCAGGCCGGCGTTCTTTTTGCCGATGCCATGCCACGCGGGGAGAAAGAGCCCAATACGATCGCCGTCAACGGCCTCAACTTCTCGCCGCAGTACAGCAAGCGATCTCCGCCGCAGGCGACGCAGCACCTCGAGGTCTACCCACTCAGTCCCATGGCCCCCCGGCTGGTAAGCCCCGGAACCAACTCGAGATTCGCGTTCGAGTCGGTTGAGCACTTCGGTAACGACTGGCTCCGCCAGACCAAGGTCCGTCGCAGCCTGTTCCGCTGAGAAGGGAGCGTGGGTCCTCGCGTACCTACCGACGACGTCACCGAGTGGGTCCGGGACCGGCTCGAGCAACGTAGATGGTATCCCCGGTGGCGGCTGGACACCGAGGGCATCGCGGAGCCTGGCAATGTCCTCCATTGCGGCCCAGCGATCGACGCCCCCGATGCGTACCGGGATCGCCCGGCGGCTCGTACTGAGAGTGTCGAGCCAGGCGTCCACTTCCACGGGGTCGTCGACGCGGGCGGATATCGCATCCCGGCTCAGGGGTCCCAGTTGTCGGAGCCCATCGTGGAGTGCGTCCGATCCGGCGATGTGACGTTCCGGGGCGAGCCGTTGCAGTTCGAGTTCCACCGCAGCGATGACATCGGGGTCAAGCAGATCACGGAACTGGGGATCGCCAAGCAATTCGCGCAATAGCCCTCTGTCGAGCGTCAAGGCGGTGGCTCGTTTCTCGGCCAGGGGTGCGTCGTACTCGTACATGAAGGATGCGATGAAGTCGAACATCAGCGATGTGGCGAAGGGGCTCGGGCCGCTCAATTCGACTTCGCTGACCCGGATGACACGACGGCTGATGTCGGTCAGTAGGCCTCGGAGAGCGGGGAGGTCGAAGTAGTCTTGGAGAACTTCCCGGTATGTCTCGAGCACGATCGGAAACGAAGGGAAGCGACGGGCGATATCGAGAAGGTCGGAGGCGCGGCGGCGCTGCAGCCACAATGGCGTACGGCTCCCAGGTCTCTTCCGCGGCAGCAACAGCGCTCGTGCAGCGGACTCCCGGAAGCGGGAAGCAAACAGCGCACTGTGGCCGGTTTCCTCGAGGACAAGTTCATCTATCTCGTCGGGGCCGATGATGATCTCGTTCGTCGGGGGTGGGTCGTCGACGTCGGGGAAGCGAAAGATGATCCCGTCGTCGGACCAAACGACGTCGGTCTCGACCCCATGAGCCTCCCGGTAGCGGCGCCGCGCCGCCAGCGCCCACGGCGCGTGTACTCGTGCCCCGTACGGGGAGAGGACCACAGTTCGCCAATCTCCGATCTCGTCACGGAATCGCTGCACCACGATGTTCCGATCTGAGGGAAGGACGCCTGCGGCATCGCGTTCCTCTGCAAAGAAGCCGGCCAGGTTACCCGCTGCCCACGGGTCCAACCGATAGTCCGTTTGCAGCGTCGCGATTGCTTCAGCTTCCGTCCTGGAGCCAACTTCGCGGACGAAGGCACCGACGGCTTTTCCGAGTTCGATGGGCCGACCGGGACCGTCACCGTGCCAGAAGGGCAATTTAGCGCCGGGCTCACCGGGGGCGGGGGCAACAATTACTCGGTCATGGGTGACGTCGGTGATCTTCCACGACGTCGAGCCCAGCACGAAGGTGTCGCCGACCCGGCTTTCGTAAACCATCTCTTCGTCGAGTTCGCCGATTCGTCCACCCTCCGGCAGCACCACGGTATACAAGCCGCGGTCGGGGATAGTGCCCGGGTTGGTCACTGCCAGCATCTTGGCGTTACCCCGTGGAGCGATCGTGTTCTCGATGCGGTCCCAGACGATCCGGGGACGCAGTTCGGAAAACTCGTCCGAGGGGTAGCGCCCGGCGAGCATGTCGAGCACCGCCTCGAAAGACGTGCGGGATAGTTCACGATAGGGAAAGGCGCTGCGGACAAGGTCGAAGGATTCATCGACGTCGATCTCCTCAACAGCGGCCATGGCAACGAGTTGCTGGGCGAGTACATCGAGCGGATTCTGCGGCACCGCGGTCTCCTCGATGGCGCCGGCGTACATGCGCTCGACCACGACCGCGGTCTCCAGTAGATCGCCGCGGTGTTTGGGGAATACCCGGGCCTTGGACGGCGCGCCTACCTGATGGCCGGCCCGACCTACCCGCTGCAGGCCGCGGGCGACCGATGCGGGCGACTCGACGAGGACAACAAGGTCGATGGCTGCCATGTCGATACCCAGTTCAAGCGTGGACGTCGCAACAACACCGCGCAACTCGCCGCTCTTCAAGCGACTCTCGATCTCTACCCGCTGCTCCCGTGAGACCGATCCATGGTGCGACTGGACCAGTTCACGGTCGGCGAGCCGGTTGATCTCGGCCGCCAGCCGCTCTGCGAGACCGCGACTATTGACAAACAGCAACGTGGAGGTGTGAGCGAGAACGAGATCGAGCAACTTCGGGTAGACGGCCGGCCAGATTGACTTCCGGGCAGGATTGTCTGCGTCGCCGGCGGGTTCCGTCTCTTCCGGCCGGACCATATCGGCGACCGGTACGACGATCTGGATTTCGAGTTCTTTTTCCGATGGCGCGTCGACCACCGTGACCGACCGCGGGACCCAGGGGTCTCCAGGTGCGGGACGTTCGCCGCCTCCGAGAAACTCAGCAATAATCTGGAGTGGCCGCTGCGTAGCCGACAGCCCGATGCGCTGCGGTGGGGTAGCCGTGATCGCGGCGAGCCGTTCCATGCTGATCGACAGATGGCTCCCCCGTTTGGTGCCGGCGACCGAATGGATCTCGTCGACAATGACGTATTGAACCGAGGCGAGTATCTGGCGAGCCCGCGAGGTGAGCATCAAGTACAACGATTCAGGGGTCGTAATGAGGATGTCGGGTGGGTTCCGCAGCATGGCGGTACGTTCGTTTGCCGGCGTATCGCCGGTGCGCATGCCGGTGGTGACCCGGGGCGGCGGCAGGTCAAGCTGCTCGGCGGCGACGTGGATCCCGGTCAATGGTGCTCGCAGATTGCGCTCGATGTCATAGGCCAGGGCTTTCATCGGCGACACGTACAGAACCCGGCAACGCTCCCGCCGCGGTGGCGTCGGCTCGGTAGCCAGCTTGTCGATGGCCCAGAGAAATGCGGCCAGGGTTTTACCCGAGCCGGTGGGGGCATGGATCAGGGTGTGGTCGCCACGGGAGATGGCATCCCATCCGAGTTCCTGAGCCCGGGTGGGCGCGGCGAAAGAAGCTGTGAACCAGGCCATCGTTGCTGCAGAGAATCGGTCTAACGCCATCGTTCGCAGGCTACCGGACGACGGTGACACAAAGATGCGGGGGACCTGCCAACACCTGGAGAGAACTACAAAATCGTCTTACACACACTGGCGCGCGTAAGAACTTCGATACACGTTCCGGGACAGCACTATCCGATGACGCAGCACCTTGACGCCATTCAAGATCTCTCCGTACGACCACCAAACGAATTACAAAATCGTCTTATGCACACTGGCGCGTGTAAGAACTTTGATATGCATTCTGATACACCAGGATACGGAGCACAAGATCGAGAACAGCCGTAACGCGCCTTGTGGAATCTATTGGAGATGATCGGGTTTTCGGGCCAGATCGGCTTGAATCGAACGGACAGATTCCCCGGAGGACAAAGTGGACATCGCGGTTAATTTGGTCGAGAACTACCTGCGGCTCACCGGCTACATGACGCTGAGCGAGTTTGAGGTGCAGCGGCGCGACAAGAAAGGTCGCTTCAAAACAGTCACCGATATCGACATCATGGGAATCCGGTTCCCGGGTGATGTCTACATCGGCGATCCGCACAAGCGCGCCGATTGCGAGATGCTCATCATCGACGATCCTGTCCTGGAGTTGGAAGATGAAACAATCGACGTCATCGTCGGGGAGGTCAAACAAGGCCCGGCGGAACTCAACCCCGGTATCAAGGACCATGGTGTGCTTCACTCGATGCTGCGGAGGGTCGAGTGGATTTACGGCACCAACGTCGATGAGGTAATCGATGGCCTACAACGCAATGGCGTCCACAACGCACCCGGCCGGGCTGAGGGCAGGGTGCGTACCAGGCTGGTGGCCTTCGGTCGGAGCAGCCACTCGGATGTCAACACAGTTGCGCTGGGACACATCGTGACCACGATGTTGGGGTTCTTTGAGGAACACGAAGATGCGTTCCGCCCGATCCAGTTCCGCGAGCCCGCGCCGGCATTTCTCAGTTTGCTCCTGAAGTCGGGCTTTGACATCCACAAGGACACAAATCAGAGCAGCTGACGGAACAATCAGCGTAGCCGTACACCCATTCGGCGCAGGGTTTGGCCCTTTCGAGCCTGATAGACGACGGCGCCAGTGAAGTGCATCAAGAACAGGCCAGCGAAAACTGTCGACGCTATCTCATGTTGGGTGTGTGGCCCAGTGTTCTTGACTAACTCGAACGCACTGAATCCACTCGCTGCCAGCAGGATGGCGATGCCGGTGAATGACAGAACGCCGAGCAGTCCATAGAGCAGATAGTGGTTGGCACGGTAAGCGATTCTCTCGATCTTCGGCATCGAGAGAATTCCCGGCGCGGGGCGTCGGAAGTGCCACACCACACGGGCCAGAGTGATGCCTGCAACAAGGAGTCCGATCGCGACATGGATAGCGTAGAGCAGATCCGAGCGGTCAGGGGGAGAAGGCAAGACCATGATCTTGCCGATGGGCCACTGTGCGATGAGAAGAACCGCGCTGACCCAGTGAAACCAAATCGTGCGCCGGTCGTACTCGAGAGGAACCGTCATCGAAGGCGTCATCGCGATGACTCTACCGACCTAGTGCCAGGTACCTGAAGGACGCGCGGATAGGGCGAGGTGTTAATACCCTGGCGCAGATTCGCGGTTGGAAGACCTGCTCAGACCCCGGAGTTCGCCTTGCGAACTCCCAAGGAACTCACCCTGCGAGTTCCCCCCTACCCGAACGGCTTCGCCGCTGCGGCACTTTCCCCCAAAGCGGGGACTGATTGGCCGCGATTTCTCCCTATCCGCGCACCTCAACCGATCGCCGAGTTGCTAGTACGCTCGCACGATCCGCAGGGCGGCTTCGGCGCTATCGCCCTCTGCCTTCAGCGACGTGTGGCCGTAGTCCAGTCGTTGGACCGCGATGCGACACCACTCGCCTGCGATGCCCTTGATGACATCGTCAGCGTCTTCAGGTCCGTAGACCCAGCGGGCGTAGCGGGGACCCATCAACTCCAGCCGAATCCCGCCTTTGGGGAACTCCTCGCCGGCCTCAGAAAAGGCGTGGGGGAGCATGCGGTGCGCCAGCCAAGCGATGTGACGCATCCGAGAAGTGTCGTCGGTCGGGTCCTCTTCTTCTTCGTCGTAGGTGAGGAGGCCCTCCATGGCGTCCTTGATGTCGAGGCCATGGGCCCAGGTCTCCATCAGACGGAGAGTGCCGAAAGCCCGTGCGCTCATATCGCCGGTGATCCAGGGCACGCGGTCGGTACCCTCCATACGCGACAAAGCGTCGACGACGTCAGCCCGACTGTTACGCCACCACTCGATGACCTGTTGGTAGCGCATCTGGCGGCCCTCCTTGACACCGATGGCGGTCCAGGTATCGATGTTGCCAATCTTGGCGGCCTTAACAGCAGAACTGCCCTCGGCCAGCACCTGAGCGGCAAAACGCTCGGTATAGGCGAGGTGGCTGACGGTGTCTTTGATACTCCACCCGGGGGCAGATGTAGGCAGCGTCCATTGACGTTCATTGATCCGCTGGAGGAACTGGTCGAGGGCCTGCTCTTCAGCTACGAGGTCAGAGAGTATTTCGCGCATGGGGGGCGTATTTTACCGTCGTCTTAGAGCGTTGAATCCTGTGCAGCGGCGTTGAGTCGATCAACCATCAATCGAAGGCGTCCGAGGTGACGTCGATCGAAATGGAGGCGGATTCTAGGTAGGTCTACGTTGTCATCGGTGGCGATTTCTGCAGGTGTAGCGCCGATCTTCTCGATAACCCCGCTAACGATGATGTCAGAGAATTCATTGTTGAGTTGAGCGACTAGCGATTCGGAAGCTTCATGCTTGAGTCGGAGGATCAATTTGCCGTCGACATACCGTTGGGAGTGGTAATTGTCGTAGAAGCGTCGAATCTCTGCGGCCGCCTCCTCGGCGTTATTGGTGTACGTAAAGAGACTCAGATCGTCGAGGGCGATCATGCCCTGGTCCCGCAGCGCACCCACGAATTTGAACCACTCATCCCAGTAGTCAGTGCCCTCAGCCTCCATCAACACAACGGGGTGGAGGTCGGATTTGCCGGTCTGAATCAGCGTGAGCAGCTCGAATGTCTCATCCTGAGTTCCGAAGCCCCCGGGGAAAACTACAAACGCGTCCGACTCCTTCACAAACATCAGCTTGCGTGTGAAGAAGTATTTGAAATTGATAAGCCGGCTCTCATGCACATACGGGTTGGGGTCGGCCTCGAAGGGGAGACGGATGTTGACACCAAATCCGTAGTCGGTGCCTGCTCCGAGATTGCCGGCTTCCATGATCCCGGGTCCCGCTCCGGTGACGACCATCCATTGATGGGTGTCGGCCATGAGATTCGCGAATTGGGCGGCGAGCTGATAGTTCGGGTCTTCGGGCGCAGTACGGGCCGACCCGTAGACAGTCACCTTCGGTGTGTCCCGATAACGTGCGAACACCAGGAAGGAATAGCGAAGCTCCTTGAGAGCGCTGTTGACGATCTTTAGGTCGCCGCGGTCGGTGTCGTCGCGGTGCATCTTGAGCACCGAAACCATCATCTCGCGGACAATGTCCTCGTCATGATCGTGCTCGTCGTGGTCGGCGACGGCGTCGCTGACGAGCTTTCCGAGCTGTTGATCTAGATTTCTGTCGCCGAGCTGATAGTTGCTCATGAACCTCAAGTTAGTGCGAATGCCGAGCCCGGAATCCGGCGCTGGCGGTACGGGGGTTGCAGACGGTAGTAGCGTCGGTGCACATGCGCCACGTCATCTGGGATTGGAACGGCACTCTGGTCGATGACCTTCCGATCGTCGTCGAGGCGGTGAACGAGTCATTGTCCGTTTTGGGGGAGGGGCCGATCGATTCTGACGGCTATCGCGAGCACTACACGCGTCCGGTCCAGGTCTTCTACGATCGCCTCCTGGGGCGGACAGTGACAGATGACGAATGGCACCAGATCGACGGCACGTTCCATGCAGCCTACGACGCCGCACTGACCCGGGTGTCGCTTACACCGGATGCTGAAGAGGCCGTTGCCATCGTGGCCGCCGCCGGCAAGACACAGTCGATTCTGTCGATGTGGTGGCACGATGATCTTGTGCCTGAGGTTGCTCGCCATGGTCTCGACCGATTCATGGTCCGGGTAGACGGAAACACCAAGAGCGCCGGTGAGACCAAGGAACGTCTGCTCCAGATCCACCTTCGCGACGTGTCGAGTGCCACTGATGACACCGTGATGATCGGTGATGCGCTCGACGACGGTCTGGCAGCGATGAGCCTGGGTGTCCCCTGTGTCCTATACGATGGGGGCAGCCACCATCGTGCCGAACTCGAAGCGCTCGACGTTCCGGTGGCAAGCTCGCTATTGGAGGCTGCCTCGATCGCGCTCGGCACCACATGACTCGCCGTGCCTACCGCGGCCCAGCGGACGTGGCACTATTGCAAGCAACTAACGCCCGGCTGATTCAATCTCACAGTCGCGTGGGTTTGATGCATCCGGGTGATATCCCGCATCGGATCTTCAATGGGCTTCGCCGTGACAACCCGTACGACCTGGTCCATATATGGGAGGACGATTCCGGAGACGTCGTGGCCTGGACCTTGCTCGACCCACGTGGTGCGGGGTACGACGCTCAGGTGTCGCCGGTCGTCCGTGGAGCAATGCCAGGGCTGGAACGAGAGGTTGACATTTGGTCTGAGGAGACGTTGCTGACGATCATGCAGGAGCGCGGTTCGGAGGCGAGAGCGATCGAAACGGAGGCGTTCTCGATTGATACCGTGCGAACGGCACTGCTTGAGCACAGCGGTTGGATAGCGCAACCCGCCGAGCGGATGATGCTCACCAGGCGGTCGCTCGACGATGTCCCGGACCCAGCTCTCCCCTCCGGATACAAAGTCCGAACCGTGCGCGGTGTCGAGGAAGCTGGCCCGGTCTCGGAGTTGCACTCCGCGGGCTTCGGGTCGTCTTGGACGCCACAGTTGTATCGCCGGGTGATGGAATCACCCGGCTACGACAAAGATCGTGAGCTGCTGATCGAAGCTCCCGATGGCAGCCTTGCCGGCTTCTGTGTGACCTGGCCGGACGAAACCAATCGCACCGGACTGTTCGAACCCGTTGCCGTCCACCCCGATCATCGTCGGCGCCGCCTCGGTGGCGCCCTGATGCGTGCCGGGATGCGCTTGATGCGGGAATCGGGCATGGAGTGGGCCGAGGTGATGTACGAGGTGGACAACCCGGGATCCGAAGCGCTCTATAGGGCCGAGGGTTTTGTCCCCTTGTGGGAAGTGCTCCGCTACCGCAAGCCGGTCAGGCTGGATACGCGTTAGCGGCTGGGGAGCGCGCGAAGGCAGGGGGACTGATAGCCGCCGCTTGTCGCACGTTCTGCCTTGGAGATGGGGAGCGTGGCTAGTCGCGGAAGTTGGTGTATTGGAGCGGGAGGCGGTAGTCCAGGTCTTTCAGGAGCTGGATCACTGCCTGCAAATCGTCGCGCTTTTTGCCTTGTACCCGCAGCTGGTCGCCCTGGATCTGTACCTGGACCTTCATTTTGGCGTCGCGGACGGTCTTCGACAGTTCTTTGGCGGCATCC
>JAYEIP010000327.1:0-5737 GCA_034660155.1 Actinomycetota bacterium
CCGGTCTTCAGCCCCACTCGATCGACGTCGCCGACCTGGACAACGATGGTGCGCTTGATCTGGCGATTGCGGCGCGCGGAGACAATGCTGCGGCAATCTTGCTCGGCAACGGCGATGGGACCTTCGGCACCGTGACCGGTTACCCGGTTGGTCCTGGTGGGCCCGGTGGAGTCGGTGTCACGGGTCCCAAGAACCTGGCGCTTGAGTACTTCGACGACGACGGCTACCTCGACATCGTCTCGGCGAACCAAGACAACGGCACTGCCGGCGTCATCATCAGCAACGGTGATGGATCCTTTGGCCCCTACACGCCTTATGCCACCAGCTACGGCACCCACGACGTCGCAGTTGGAGACTTCAACAACGATGACAGAATCGACTTCATAACGGTACCCTGGGAGAACCCACCCGCACCGAATCTGGCGACGCTGTGGCTGGGTGACGGGGACGGAAGATTCTCCAGCCCCACCACTCATGCCGCCGGGACCTCGCCTCACGGGATTGTCGCGGCCCACTTCGACAACGACGGCAATCTGGACTTTGCGACCTCGGCCCAGGGTGACAGTGCGGCGATCGTCCGTGCCGGCAACGGCAACGGAACCTTCGCAGCCCCGGTTATCCACGAAGCGAAATCCGGCGGCCTAGCCCACGACATTGCCATGGGCGACTTCGACGAGGACGGAGATGAAGACCTCGTCATCGCTGCCGAGACCTCTGACGAACTGAGTGTCTTCTTTGGTGGCCCGGGAACCGATTTCTCCACCTATACCCCCTACTCGGTAGCCGAAGAACCAAAGGGAGTCGCAGTCGGTGATCTCAACAACGACGGGCATCGAGATCTGATCGCCACCAGCGTGGTAGCGCACTACCCGGACTGTGATAGCGGGGCAGAGGACCCGCTCACGTTCTTGATGGGTGACGGGAACGGCAACTTCTCGCCCGGCGGTTCGATCAATGTGGGCGAGGCTCCTTTTGACGCGGCGGTTGCCGACTTCAACGGTGATGGTTGGAATGACCTGGCTGCGCCATCGTGGTGTGACGACAACGTTTCCATCTACCTCAACCTCGGGACCGGTGGCCCGATCGGGTCCTTCTCAACTGAGAGCGGGGTAGCCACCGCTCCCGACGCTCCTGCCGCTCCGACAGCGACCACAGGTGACGCCACCGCGACTGTGAATTGGAGCACGCCGGCAAGTGACGGTGGCTCGGCGGTGCTTGGCTACGACCTCGAGCTCGAAGACCTCACGACCCCCGGCACTACTCCATTCGACGTCGGGCTCGTACTGACCAAGTCGGTGAATAGCCTCACCAACGGCGACTCGTACCGCGCCCGGGTTCGGGCCTCCAATGCGGTCGGTGACGGTCCGTGGTCAGCCTGGTCGGCAACGTTTGTTCCCAATGGCGCTCCGCCTTCGGGTACATTCGTTGATGACGACAGTTCAATCTTTGAGGCAGACATCGAGTGGCTCGCCGCCGAAGGCATCACCAGCGGTTGTAACCCGCCGGGTAACGATCGATTCTGTCCTGATGACAATGTGACCCGTGGTCAGATGGCGGCGTTCTTGGTGCGGGCGCTTGACCTGACCGATGGGGGCACGGTCGATTTCGTCGACGATGACTCGTCGATCTTTGAGTCAGACATCGAGAAGCTTGCTGCTGCCGGGATCACCCACGGCTGTAACCCGCCGGGTAACGATCGGTTCTGTCCGGAAGACAACGTGACGCGTGGTCAGATGGCGGCGTTCCTGGTGCGGGCACTTGACCTCACCGATAGGGGAACCGTCGACTTCATTGACGATGACAACTCCATCTTCGAATCCCAGATCGAGAAACTCGCCGCTGCGGGGATCACCCAGGGTTGTAACCCGCCGGCCAACGATCGGTTCTGTCCGGAAGACAACGTGACCCGTGGTCAGATGGCGGCGTTCCTGCGTCGTGCCATCGGGTAGCGCAGCACCGTCTACTCATAGTCGGCTACGGGGCGATGCATCGAGAACCCTTCACGCTTATCTTTGGCGTAGGTAGGAAACCAGTTCTCGACACGGGGGTTTGTTATGGGTCGGCCTGGACGCGGAAAGGCGCAACGGTCAATGCGTACATTGCTCGTTGTCGCCATGGTGGCAACGTTGGTGGCAGCAATACCGACAGTGGGTGTCGCCGCACCTGGAGATAATCCCCGACCGACCTGGTCGCGCACCGCGTCGATAACGCCTGGTACGACAACAGCGACAACGAAGGCGCTGAGCTGGGATGCGGCGTTCGATGATGGCACCGTGGTCAGCTACAACGTCTACGGCGGCGCCGACAACAGCAATCTGCTGGGCAGCACGACCTCGACGTCGATCGTTCTAACCGGGCTCGATCCTGTGACCGAGTACACCGTTCACGTGGAGGCGGTCGACGACGACGGCAAAACCTCGATGCCCCTCACCGGCCTGGAGTTCAGCGTACCGATGGTCTTCGCTACCGGTCCTGATGGGAGTAATCCCCATTCCATCGACCTGGCGGACTTCAACGAAGACGGCGACATCGACATTGCGGTCGCCAACAAGACAACATCAAGTGTTGGCATTTTGCTAGGCAACGGCGATGGCACGTTTGGGACAGCACAGCAGTTCTCGGTCGAGACCCATATGGATGGTTCGGGTCCCAAGAACGTCGCGGTTGGCGATTTCAACGGCGACGAGAATCTCGACATCGTGTCCGCCAACCAGGACAGCGGCGATGCCGGTGTCATCCTCGGCAATGGTGATGGCACCTTCGGTGCGGTGACTGCTTACGTGACCAGCGCGGGCACGCACGACGTGGTGGTTGCCGATTTCAACGAAGACGGAGACCCGGACTTTGTCACGGTGGGCTGGGAAGGCGTTGACGCCTCCTACTACGCCGGCAGTGCCGGCGGCACCTTCGTTGCACCGCCGATTGACTTCAACGTTGGTCTTCACGGCCACGGTGTTCTGGCAGCTGATCTTGACAACGACGACAACCTCGACCTCGCTGTTGCCGCCAATGGGATCAGTAGCGCCACCGCTCTCGAGGGCAACGGTGACGGCACCTTTGTCCAGCCTCCAGGGATCTACGACGGTCCTCCTGTCATGGAAGGGAGTGGGGCTCATGACATTGCCGTGGGGGACTTCAACGAGGATGGCGACGAAGATCTCGTAATTGCATCTGAGCTGGTCGACGGCCTCAGCGTGTTCTTTGGCCTCTCCCCAATCACTATGGCATTCAACGACAACGAGGCCGTCTACGACGTGGCCGATGAGCCCAAGGGTGTCTCGGTCGGTGACGTCAACAACGATGATCACGACGACCTCATCGCGGCGAGTGCCGGCGGGCACTATCCCGCCTGTCCGGAAGTCCCCGGCGGCGATCCACTGACGATCCTGCTCGGCGACGGCACCGGCAGCTTTGCTCTATGGGGTGAGGTCAATGTCGGTACCGCTGTGTTCGATGCGGTCGTTTATGACTTCAATGGTGACGGTTGGAATGACATTGCGGCCCCGGCATGGTGCACCGATGATGTATCCATTCTGCTGGGTCTCGGCGAGGGTGGTCCGTCAGCGACGTTCATGACGCTGGCGAATGTGCCCGGCACGCCGGCAGCGCCGACGGCAACACCCGACAATGGGTTTGCAGAGATCAACTGGACGGCTCCTGCATCCGACGGTGGCTCACCGGTCACCGGTTACAAGGTCGAACTCGAGAACATGACGACGCCCAGCACGGCCACCACGGATGTTGGCAACGTCCTCACGGACACGGCCACGGGTCTCACCAACGGCGATTCGTACCGGGCCCGGGTGCGGGCCTACAACGCAACCGGCGATGGCGCCTGGTCGGGATGGTCGAGCAGCTTCGTTCCTGGCAATGGCACGACCCCACCTCCGCCGACGGGTACGTTCATTGATATTGATGGTTCGGTCTTTGAGGCTGATATTGAGTGGTTGGCTGCTTCGGGTATCACTAAGGGTTGTAACCCGCCGGTGAATGATCGGTTCTGTCCAGATGACAATGTGACCCGGGGTCAGATGGCGGCGTTCTTGGTTCGTGGTTTGGGGTTGACCGATGATGGTGGCGGTCACACGTTCACTGATGTCGGGGGTTCGATCTTTGAGGACGATATTGCCAAGTTGGCTGCGGCCGGGATCACTAAGGGTTGTAACCCGCCTGATAACACTCTGTTTTGTCCTGAGGACGATGTGACTCGTGATCAGATGGCGGCGTTCTTGGTGCGGGCTCTTGGTCTGACCGATGATGGTGGCGGTCACACGTTCACTGATGTCGGGGGTTCGATCTTTGAGGCTGATATTGCCAAGTTGGCTGCGGCTGGGATCACTCGGGGTTGCAACCCGCCTGATAACACGCTGTTTTGTCCGACGGATCAGGTGGACCGGGGTCAGATGGCGGCGTTCTTGCATCGGGCGTTGGGCACATAAGGACATGCGGGGATGGGGGTGAACTTCTCCCCATCCCCGCGCCAACCCACGCAATCGTGGGGGCCAGTTAGGGCTGCCTAGCGCATTCGTGTTTACGTCGCTGAACTCACTACTATCTCGGAGAGTAGCGGTATGGCTACTCATAGTCGGTTAGTGCCGAAACTCCTGGAAACATGCAGGGTTAAGGTGCAGACTTAGGTAGGTATTAAGCCAATGTCTCTCAATTGGGGGTTCACTATGGGTCAACCCAGACTCAAAAAGGCACGACGATCAATGCGTACATTGCTCGTTGTTGCGATGGTTGCAACGTTGGTGGCGGCAGTGCCGACTTCCAGCTACGCAGCGCCGGGGGACAGCCCCCGTCCGACATGGCCGGACACTGCTTCGCTCACGGTGACCAACGTCACCGATACGGGTGCGACGCTGAGTTGGCCGGCTGCTCTCGATGCAGGTGGAGTGACCGCGTACAACGTGTACGCCGGCGCCGACAACACCACTTTGCTCGGTACAACAGCCAATCTCACTATCAATCTCACGGGTCTCACCCCGGGGACCCCGTACACAGTTCACGTCGAGGCCGCCGATGCCGACGGCAACGAGTCCGAGCCGCTCACCGGGACGAACTTCAGCGCTCCTACCACATACACCACAGGTGCCAGCAGCAATCCGTACTCGATCAAGTTGGCCGACTTCGATGAAGACGGCGATATGGACATCGCCGTGGCCAACGAGACCGACTCGGAAATCGGCATCTTGCTCGGCAATGGCGACGGCACATTTGGCGCCGTCCAGGGTTGGTCGACCGGCGCCGACGTCGACGGCGACGGACCGAAGAACTTTGTAGTTGCCGACCTCAACGGTGACACCGACCTCGACATCGTTGCTGCCAACGAGTACAGCGAGACAGTCGCAGTTGTGCTTGGCGACGGTGACGGCACCTTCCAGGGTCCCACCACCTTCGCAGGGCCAATCGGTACCCACGGTGTGGCCGTTGGCAGCTTCGATGCCGGCACCACGCTCGACATAGTGGCAGTGGGTTGGGGCGCCGATGTTCCTCCGCCACCGCTGCCGCCGACGACAACGAATGGCGGGTTGTTCTTCCCGGGTGTGGGGGATGGCACGTTCGGTGCGTCGACAGAATTCGTCGAGGGTCCCAGCTCCCACGAAGTAGTAGCGGCCGACTTCGATGACAATGGAGACTTGGATTTGGCAATCGCCGATCTCGAGGACGCCAGGGTGCTTGCCGGCAGCGGGGCTGGAACGTTCGGGTCCAACCAAGGATGCTGGAGTCCCGAACG
>JAYEIP010000328.1:0-5701 GCA_034660155.1 Actinomycetota bacterium
GGGATGGAGAGCAGGCGCCCGGTATCGCACTGTCTCCATCCCGGAGGGTGGTGTCGAAGATGATCAGTTTGTCGGACAGGGTTGTTGCCATGTTGTCGGGCTCCTTGATGCGATTGGTGTCGGCTTCCTGAGTGCCGGGTCAACCGCGTAGCGGTTGCCCCGGCTATCTAAGGCCCAGGTGGCCCTGGCGGAAGCGGAGGGTGAACCGCATCACTGGTCATCCTCTGGTGTCTTGGCAACGAGGAAGGGCATCATTTCGCGGAGACCGACACCGACCTGCTCTATCGGGTGTTCGGCAACGGCACGACGAGCGGCCAGCAGATTTGGGATTCCCGCGGCCACCTCGGCCATCCACTCTTTGGCGAAGGCACCGGATTGCACCTCGCCGAGGATCTCCCGCATCGTGGCCCGCGTCTGCTCGGTGACGATACGAGGCCCACGAGACACGTCGCCGTATTCGGCTGTGTCGGAGACCGAGTAACGCATCCATGACAGGCCGCCTTCGAACAGCAAGTCCACGATGAGCTTCAGCTCATGGAGCACCTCGAAGTAGGCCATCTCGGGCTCATAACCGGCGTCGGTGAGTGTTTCGAACGCGGCTCGGATCAACTCGTCTACGCCACCGCAGAGGATGACTTGCTCACCAAACAGATCGGTTTCGGTTTCGTCCTTGAATGTTGTCTCGATGACACCAGCGCGGGTGGCGCCGATGCCGTGCGCATAGGAGAGGGCGAGGTCTTTGGCCCCGCCCGTTGCGTTCTGGTGGATGGCAATCAGTGCGGGTACACCGCTATCCGCCTGGTATTGCCGGCGAACCAAATGGCCGGGACCCTTGGGCGCGACCATGGCCACGTCGACGTTCTCCGGAGGAGTGACATATCCGTAGTGGATGTTGAACCCGTGAGCGAAGAAGAGCGCGTCGCCGGGATGCAGATTGGGGGCGATTGCCTCGTTGTAGAGAGCCTGTTGGTGTTGATCGGGCACCAGCACCATGATCAAGTCAGCCCAATCTGCGGCCTCTGCCGGTGTGACGACCTTCAGCCCGGCGTTGGCGGCGGTGGCTTCGCGTCGTGACCCCGACCGGAGACCGACGGCAACATCGACCCCGGAGTCTTTGAGGTTGAGCGCGTGGGCGTGACCCTGGCTACCAAACCCGATGACGGCAACCTTGCGGCGGGCCACAAGCCCCGGGTTGGCGTCCTTGTCGTAATACATCGTCGCGCTCATTGAATAGCGGTCCTCTCGATTGGTCTGGTCAGGCTGAACGCAGCTCGGGCTGACGTCCGTTCTTGCTCTTGGGGTCACGGGCGAGGGCGATCCGGCCCGACTTCACCATGTCGACGATGCCGTACGGCTTCATCAGCTCCAGGAAGTCGGCGAGGCGCCCCGGGTCGCCTGACAGTTCAAAGGTGATTGTCGACTTGCCCACGTCGACGGCGCGGGCATCAAAGATACCTGCTGAGTCCAGGATCTCGCTACGCCGCTTCGAGTCGGCGTTGATCCGGACGAGCATGATTTCCCTTTCTACGGCATCGCCGGGTCGATGCTCGGTCACCTTGACGGTGTGCACGAGCTTGTAGAGCTGCTTGATGATCTGTTCCATTTCCGGACCATCCACCACGACGGTCATCCGCGACAAACGCGGATCAGCCGTCGGTCCCACTGCGAGCGAGTGGATATTGAAGCCACGCCTGGCGAACATCGAAGAGATGCGAGCCAGGACCCCCGGCTTGTCCTCCACGAGGACGGTGATCACGTGGTGAGTGACGTCATATGGGTGGGTCATGTCAGATCCTCGGATCTCATCACTATGTCGTCGTTCGAACCGCCGGCCGGCACCATGGGAAAGACCATCGCATCCGGATCGCAGGTGAATTCGACAACTACCGGACGATCGTTGATAGACAAAGCTTTCTCGATTATCGGGACGACCTCTTCGGGACGGTCGGCGCGGAGCCCGACACAACCCATTGCCTCTGCCAGGCCGACGAAATTGGGCGTGTGATTCGTCAGGTCGGTAGCGCTGTATCTCTCCTCGTAGAACAGCTTTTGCCACTGTTTGACCATGCCGAGCCACGAGTTGTTCATGACAAAGACCTTCACCGGGATGTTCTCGACGCTGGCCGTCGTCAACTCCTGCATGGTCATCTGGAAGCATCCATCCCCGTCGATGGCGATAACGAGCTCATCCGGCATGCCGGTCTTAGCTCCGATGGCCGCGGGAATGGCGTAGCCCATCGTTCCCAGCCCGCCGGAGTTGATCCAGGTGCGGGGCCTTTCGAAACCCCAGAACTGGGAAGCCCACATTTGGTGTTGACCTACCCCGGCAACGACGATGGCCTCGCCCTTGGTGATCCCGTGCAGTTGCTCAATCACATATTGCTGCTGAATCGGTCCGTCGGGGTCCTGGTTGTAGTTGAGCGGGTGTTCCTGTTGCCAGTGGGCAAGGGTGTCCAACCAATCCTGGCGCGCCGGTGCCGTGTCGGCACCGAGGAAGTGCTCCATAGCAAAGATCAGTTGCTCCAAGACGGCGTCGGCGTCGCCCACAATCGGCACATCGGCGTTGCGCACCTTGCCGATTTCGGCGGGATCTACGTCAACGTGCACCACTTTGGCGTCCGGGGCGAACCTCTTGACATCGCCGGTGACCCGGTCGTCGAATCTCGCTCCGATAGCCACGAGCAGATCAGCCTTCTGCATAGCTGTGACGGCGGTGTAGTTGCCGTGCATCCCCGGCATTCCGAGCGCTAGAGGGTGGGAATCGGGGATTGCGCCGCGGGCCATGAGGGTGGTCACCGTCGGTAAGTTGCTCAGCTCCGCGAAGCGGCGGAGCCGATCTGATGCATTGGACCGGATGATGCCACCGCCGGCGTACAGAACCGGGCGTTCCGCAGCGTGGATCAAGTCAATGGCAGCCTGCACCTGCTTGGGGTGTCCCTTGACGCTGGGTTTGTAGCCGGGGAGGTTGATCTCGCCGGGTCGGTGCCATGCCATCGTGTCGTTGAGCACGTCTTTGGGGATATCGACCAGAACAGGGCCGGGGCGACCCGTGGCGGCGAGATGGAACGCCTCACGAATGACATCGGGAATCTCTTCGGCGTCGGTGATCAGGTAATTGTGCTTCGTGACCGGCATTGATATTCCCCAGGTGTGAGCTTCCTGGAAAGCATCCATGCCGATGGACGTACTGGCCACTTGACCGGTGACCGCGACGACGGGGATGGAGTCCATGTACGCATCCTGGAGTGGCGTAATGAGATTGGTGGCCGCCGGCCCCGACGTAGCAATACATACGCCAACACGGCCGGTGGCATGAGCGTATCCCGAGGCCATATGGCCCGATCCCTGTTCATGGCGAACGAGGATGTGGCGGATGGGACTGTCGAGCAGTGGGTCATATGCAGGGAGAATCGCTCCTCCGGGCATCCCGAAGACGACGTCTACGTCCTCGTGCTCGAGGGCTCGGATCAATGCTTGTGCTCCGGTAAGCGTTTTGCTCATGTCGGTCTCCTGGGCCGCCTGAATTCAGTTTGTATATGAAAAAACCCTCCGGCTGGAGGGTGTTCGGCGCATTGTGACGTCTGGCGACGTCTGCGCCTAGTCAATAAGTACGAGTGTGGTTGTGGTGGTGTTCATGAGGTCTTTCGCCTTCTGTGGGTTGCGAGTATGCCAGTCGTGAGGTGTGTGTCAAGTCTGGTCGTTCGGGGCCATCTCCCGCCTCGGGTTGTTGCCCTAACCTATCGACGCGCCATGATGGGGGCATGAGCAGTTTTGGTGGAGCGTGGTCACAGATCTTGAGCGAGGCGATAGCGGTGGCCCGCGCCGTGCTGCGCGAGCTTGACGGACCTGAGATCCCGGCAACGCTACACAAGGTGGCCGCCTCCCAGGGCGGGCGTTTGCCGCCACCTCTTGCGGTTCGTCTGTTGCGGGAACTCGATAGCAACGACTGGCTCCGGGAGAAGGTCGCCGCCGAGTGGGATGGCGAAGAGGGGGACGCTGCCGATCTGTTCCTGAGGCGTCCGGGGGAATGGTGGCTCGAACTGGTCGCCATGACGGAGACTGCCGCCGCTGGTGAGTGGCAAACCAGGATCGCCGATCTCGAGACGAAGGTCCAAGAGATCGAAGCGAAGCGGATGGCTGCCGTAAAACGTTCCAAAGAGAGCAAGAAAGCCGTCGAAGCTGCGAACCGGACAGCAAGGGAGTCCGTAGAAGCGGCGAAGCAAGCGGCCAAGCACCGGTACTCCACCGAGGTGGCCGAGACGACGTCGCTTCGCTCCGAAGTGGAACACGCTACGCAGCAGCGCCTCCAACGCGAGAGTGAACATCTCGAGCTACAAGAGGCGTTTGATGCCCTGCGATCCCGTTTCGCCAAGGCACGTCGCGGCAAATTCGAGGGGACCGGTCAGGTGGGTGGTTCGCGTTCGATCCCGGCTGATCCAGTCAAGTTGGCGCGGATGCTTGACCGTCAAGCACATGAACTGGGCCGGGACTTGAGTGAGCCGACGGCCCCACCGCCGGTGGAGAAGGCCCGACTCGTGCTTGCCTCCGGCATAAGGCCGGACTCGTCGGACGCGATCCGATGGTTGATTGGGCTCGACCGACAGGCTGTGGTCCTGGTCGACGGCTACAACGTCCAGTTCCACGTCGATCGAGCCGACTTCACATCAGGAGCAGCCCGGAGACGATTAGTTGATGTCCTCAAACGGTTGCGGTCGAGTGCGGCGGCGAAGCACCGTATGGTCGTTGTCTACGACTCGACACTTCCCGGAGACCGGAGTGCTCGAACATCCGCCGGGGGAGTCGAGATCCGTTTTGCCGAGAAGGATCGTATCGCCGACGAGGAGATCGTCGACATGGCCGCCGATCTCGACAACGTCGTGGTCATCTCCAGCGATCGTGCCGTCCGCGACGGAGCCGAAGCCAATGGCGCTGTAGTCCTCTGGTCCGAAGCTCTAGAGCACTGGCTATCCCGCTCGTAGTGCTCCGCGACGCGCTCGCCCCGTCCCTATAACACCAACTCCGCGACCGTGCGTAACGTCACCGGGTCGGTCGGCATCAGCGCCAGTGTTGTCGCCTGCGACTCTTCCCAAACCTCGAGCCGATCCCGGATCATCTCTTTGGTACCGATCAGGCTGAGCTCGTCGACAAGCGCATCGGGCACGGCGCGCATGGCCTCCATCTTCTTACCTGCCAGATAGAGATCCTGGATCTCCGCGGCAGCGGCTTCATATCCGTACCGGCCGGCGAGGTCGTTGTAGAAATTGCGCCCCTTGGCGCCCATACCACCAATATAGAGGGCGAGCATGGGCCTGATCTGGTTGCGTGCCGCGTCCAGGTCGTCGGTCACGATCGCTTGTAGGGAGGCAACAGTATCAAAGCGATCACCTTTGCCCTCTTCGCCCGCCTTTGCGAAGCCGTCCGCGAGTAGTGGCCCGTAGATCTCGTTCGCCCGTCCCGGCGAGTAGAAGATAGGAAGCCATCCATCGGCGATCTCGGCGGTGAGCGTCACGTTCTTCGGTCCGATGGCAGCGAGGTAAATGGGAACCTGATGTGTTGGATGAGTCATCAGTTTGAGCGGCTTACCAAGTCCGGTAGCGTCTGGGCCGGTGTATGGGATTTGATAGTGAGCGCCTTCGTGGACCAGAGGGCCCTGTCTGGCAATGGCAGTCCGCACGATCGAAACGTACTCACGAGTCTTGCC
>JAYEIP010000329.1:0-5686 GCA_034660155.1 Actinomycetota bacterium
GAGAGACCCACACAACGCCTGTCCCAACTCGATCTTCGCCTATCGAGGGTCCGATTCTCCCGACATCGTCTCTTCACAGCGTCTTCGGTCAAGCGCGGAGCTGCGCCGCGCAAGGTCCCGCGGTTCGTCGTCGGATCCGAGACCGCCTTTACAACTCAAGGTCCACGCTGGGATCAGCGATGAGGGATCCGACGTTGCGGAGTCCAAGTTCCATACGGTGAGTCGGCTCGACCGTATTTCCGCGGAGATCACAACCTCCTAAACGGCTCAGGGGGCCGGCGACGCGCTGCGGCGCCACGCGGCGATCAGAATGCCCGCCGCAGTCGCGCTCAAGGCCGACAGCAACCACATCAAGTCGTAGGATCCGGTGCGGTCGATGATGGCGCCAAAGACTGGTGGGGCAACACCCAGCCCCGTGAGGAATCCGAAAAGCACGACTCCGGAAGCCCGCCCTGTCGAACCGATCCCTGCTTCGACCATCACCGCGAGCATCCCAACTGAGTTCCATGAACTCGACCCGATAGCGATCAACACCGCCGCGGGCCACACCAGCCAAGCAACGACGTGGCTCGCGGCATAGAAGAGGGTCGCCGCTGCGACCGAGAGACCGGCCATGACGCCGAGTGAGCCGCGGTACATCTCGGAATGCTCGGCGAAGCGGCTCCACAGAATCCGGCCGGGGACGGCGGTGAATGCAATCACGGCCGCGGCGATCCCGCCGGTAACGGGGCTGAATCCCAGCGCCTCCTCCGCAAAGAGCGGGACGAGGAAAGTCACCGCACCCGAGAAGCCAAGCAACAACCCGTATCCGGCGAGCCACCAAATCGCCGCAGGTAGGCGATCCACAGCCCCCGCCCGCTGCGTCGCCGGCACCGCCGCGGCGCCCGGGATTAGCCAAATCGCCAGTACCGTGAACACCACCGGAACGGCTGCGACTACGAGGTACGCACCACGCCATCCCAGCGCGATGGCCAGAGATGGCACCACGAGACCGCCGAGGAAGATCCCGGCCTGAACGCCGGACTGCTTCACCCCAGTGATGAAACCTCGTCTACCCGGAGGCAGATCTTCGGCGATCAACTTGTTCGTGGCAGGATTAGCCAGAGACTGCGAGAAGGCCCCGGCGAGCGCCCCGAAGAGCAGCATGCTGTAGCCAACAGCGGTTCCCAGCAACAGGAACGTCGCACCGGCAATCGCAAACAGCGCGATGATCGCCCGCTTACCGCCGATCCGGTCCGTGATCCGGCCGGCAACGGGCGACAATACAGCTGCTGCGATGTTGACGACGGCAATGACGACTCCGAGTTCGGCACGGGTAATGGCCAGGTCGTCGATGATGAATGTCGCCAGAATGCCGAGTGATGCCGCCGTGAACGTTGCCGCCCCCATTGCAATGAACAACATCGAACTAAACACGGTCCCGCGGGTGCCTGTCAATGGAGTAGTCACGACTCGATTTAAGTAGCTTTGCGGAGCAGCGCGTCGGCAAACGCTGAATTACCTCAGCTCCGCCATGACTAGGGCTTTCACGGCATCCTGTGCCGCCGCCTCTTCAATTACTTTTGCCACGATCAGTGCCGCAACCACCTCACGTGCCGCTTCGGCTTTTGATCGCCTCTGCAGTGACGATGGCGTCGACGGCCTGATCACCGAAGACCTTGGCAGCGAGTCCGAGGTACTTCCTCCGCGGCATGGATGGTCCGAGAGGCTGCCGCGCACGAATGCTGGTTCGCACACCGGCTTCGAGTAGCCGACGCTACCGGAAGTCCCCGGTCCGACGTAGGTCACGTGACCGGCGGCGACGTGCGCGACCTCACGGGGGACGGCGGACACCCCCTTCGAGGGAAGGACTCCGCCCAAGGCCAGTTTGGCATCGGTCGGCGCGACGATTGGCGCCCTCACGGAAGAGCCTCCGGCGAGTCCGGTCCGAAGGGCGGCTTGGTTCATGAGGTGTATTACCCGTGGAGCGTGGGGCGCCCGAGGTGTGGGGGGAGTAGCATTTTGGGCGGATAGGTGTATCAAGGGAGGTTTGACAACGAGCACATTGATGGCGGTCAGAACACCGACAGCGGACGGGGCCCTTCCTAGGATGATCCAGTGCAGCGTTCCACTGATCTCGAGGTCGAATCCTTGATCAACCCAGATTCGAGCGCCCATCCGAGCTCATCGGTGGGAAGCCCAGCGTCAAGCTGCAAACCGGTGGGATCTGATGTTTGGATCGCGGCAAGTCACTAGCCGGTGGCTCACCAACAGCCGTAAACGACGGAAAAGGAGCGTCCATGGACCCTGTAATCTTTGTCGCGAGTGTTCGCACCGAACCGGCCTTCGGGTTCATGGTGGTCGCCCTCATCATCATCTTCGGGCCGTTCATTGCGCAGAAGTTGCACCTGCCAGGTCTGATTGGACTGCTGATCGGTGGCGCCCTTATCGGTCCGAACGTCCTGAGCGTTTTGCCGGATTTCAGCGGACTCGAGTCGGTCGGTGATATCGGTGTCCTGTATCTGATTTTTCTGGCTGGGCTGGGCCTCGACCTAAGAACGTTCGCTCAGTATCGGAAGGTGTCGGCATCGTTTGGTCTCATCACCGCCACTATCCCGTGGGTTCTGGGCACCGTCGTTGCCTTGCTTTCAGACTTCGACCTCAAAGCCGCCATCTTGATTGGATCATTCTGGGCCTCGTTCACCCTCGTGTCCTATGGCGTCGTTACCCGCTATGGCCTGACTCGTAATCCGTCTGTGTCGGCAACAGTCGGAGCAAGCTCGATCACCGATACGATCGGTTTGTTGGCATTGGCGCTCATTGTCGGTTCTGAGACCGGAGACAGTAACGCCCTTACTCTGATCCTTACTCTTGGGGCAGGACTACTGGCCCTGGCGGCGTATTGCGGGGTGGTCTACCCCCAAATCTGTCGGTGGGTCTTCGCAAGCATGGGGAAGGAACGCGAACTCCGGTTCATGATGCTGCTCGTCGGGTTGACTTCAGCGGCGGTGGTCGCCGACGTCCTGGGTATTGAGCCGCTCATCGGTGCGTTTTTCATTGGCGTGGGGCTCAACCGGCTGGTGCCCAATGAGAGTGCGCTGATGGCGCGCACCGATTTCTTTGGGAACGCTCTGTTCATTCCCGCCTTCCTCGTGTCGGTGGGGATCCTGGTCGATCCCGAGGTGATGTTCTCAGCGAGCACGTTGCGCCTCGCCGCCGGGTTGGGAGCAGCCTTGCTCATCGGCAAGGCGGCAGCGGCGTGGTTAACGGGGCGGATCTACCGGTTCAGTGTCGCAGAGGTCGGTTTGATGTTCAGCTTGTCTTCGGCACAGGCTGCCGCAACCTTGGCTTCTACCATCATTGGCTTCGAGATCGGTCTTTATGGGAACGATGTCGTCAACGCAGTGATGGTGGTCATCGTCATCAGCCTGTTCGTGTCATCCCTAGGATCGAACTATTACGCCCCCCGTATTGAAAAGCCGACCGAGGAGAAGCAGCGCCTCGGGGAGGCCATCCTCGTTCCTGTAACCACGCAAGAGGGCGTCAGCGACTCCCTGTGGCTGGCAGGCCAGATAGCGGAATACGACGGGGGACGGCTGATTCCGCTGATCGTGACGGTTCCGGAGGATGGCGGCGACATTGCGGCTCGCCGTCTAGAGACGGACGGGCTCCGCGAGGAGCTACGCGGACTCGGTCTCACGGGGGATCCCCAATTGCGTGTCGACCGCTCGATCGCCGGGGGCGTGCAGCGAACGACCCAAGAGGAGAATGCCTCACTGGTGCTGATGGGTTGGCCCGGTCGACGTGATGCCCGCACCCGACTCCTCGGTGGAACCCTCGACGAGATCGCGGCGGCAGTCGATCGTCCCGTCGCCCTGGCCGCGCTGCAGCGCCAGAGTTTCGACCGGATACTGTTGGTAGCCAACCACGGTGATCTCAGTCCTGGACAGCGTGACGAACTGCTAGCCGCCTTGTCGTTGGCGGAGGCGGTAGCCGCCACCGAGCGCAACCAGATCTACATCGGCCCGATCCGCCCCGAGGACATTAGAGAGGTTGGACTCAGCGTGATGCCAAGCGCCGAACACCTTCCCGGACCATCCAACCGGGATACGTGGATCATCGAGCATGGAACCAAGACGGACCTCCTGGTGGTTCCGGCCGCCGGCCGGCCATTCGACTTGCTCGAAGGGCCGCTGAATGACTCCGGACGGTCCCTCGCAGTGGTTACCACGCGTCAAGATGGGGCGGCCTACTCCTCAGAGCGGGCGGTGGGCGTGACAACTGCCCGCTAGCTCGGGAATGCCTTCGCTGCAGCGAAGACGACGAGGGCGGTTCGGTCGTCGGATTCCATCGTCGAGTCCAGGGAGGTCACGTTTCCCGAGACCGACGACGTCGCCCTCGCCGAGGTCGCTATTCTGGTTGCCTGCCGCGTCATATGCTGATTGTGACGGCTACGGTGACCGGGCCGAGTCCGACTACTGAAGCTTCCCCGATCAATAGAAAGTGACTTTGCCTGATGGTGGGCATCTTCATCCCAACTCATCTTGTCGCTCAATCGGTCGATGATCTCGAGAAGATCGAGGAAGTGGTCGACACTGCGGGCGTTAGCGGCTGGGACGTTTTTGCCGGCGTGTTGGTCCTCGTCTTGACCTGGCCGGTGGGGGTTGCGGTGGGTCGGATCACAAAACGGGCGATTCGACGGATACCGGGCGTACCGGAATACGCCCTCAACCTCGCCAAGCGAGGCGCCCAGATCCTCACGTCGATCGTCGGCGTCGCTATCTCAATGAGCCTCTTCGGCGTGAATGTCGGCTGGTTCACGGTCACCGTGGCTCTGGTTTTGGTCTTAGCCGTGCTCATGCTGCGCCCTCTCATCGAGAACCTCGCGGGCGGGTTGTTGCTGGAAACCCGGCCTTCATTCAGGATCGGCGACGAGATCGAGACCGAGGGGGTGCGGGGCGAAGTCACCGAGATCAACGCGCGCACTACGGTCATCCGGACCCGCGATTGGAAAATGGTACATATTCCTAATAATGATGTCTTGTCGGAGGCTATCACGGTCCTTACGGCGCTCGAGAGGCGCCGCTCGACGATCGAGTTGGAGATCGAGTACGGCGCTGAGATTGCGGAAACCACGCGGCTCCTCGTGAAGGCGGCCTCCGGGGTGGATGGGGTGCACGCCGATCCGTCGCCGTACATTCGCGCCAGGGGCTTCGGTACAGGAACCTACATCCTCTCTCTTCGGTGGTGGCACGATCCGGACTTGAGTTCGGGTGGTCGTACCCTCGACGGCGTTGTCCGTGCGGTCAAGAGGGTGCTCGACGAGGCCGGTATCGCCCTCCCCTCCCCGGAGGTCATTGTGCGGCAACCCGACCAGAAGCCCGGCTAGGGCGAGATTCCTCGTGTGAGGTTGTCGGTTGACCATCGACCTCATGCAGGCCTACCTCGCGCCGGTTAGGTGATCGGAGCGGCCACGGCACCGCTGATCGCTCTAGCGTGGAGTGCCGAGCAGTACCGGCAGTCAGCGGCGGCAAAGAGGACTTCAACAGCGACGGCTGAGGATTCCCCATTTCGTGGATGCATCAACCCAATTTCAACTCATCGATGTCCGAGACAATACGCATCATTCGTTTGATGCGTTGTTCTCGGCCGATGTTTGACACAGGTTTGACATGAGTATTTCTTGCGATCCCAGGCGCGAGAAAAC
>JAYEIP010000330.1:0-1109 GCA_034660155.1 Actinomycetota bacterium
CCCATCTGAAGGGCCATGCGATGGATCCGGTCGAGGTGTCCGATGGCGTTTTCGTATCCGCGCCTGTTCACCTTTTCGATCTCTCGGAGTGCGGCTTGGCGGTAGATGGGGATCGATTCGTGGGGATTGGTGTCTTCCCTGGCTCTGGCCAGGGTGAGCCACAGACGCTCGTCGCATCCGTGGCGGTTGGCGAGCCGGTCACCGACACTCAGCCGAGCAAGGGGTGCAATCAAGCTTGGATTGGGACTTGTCCTAGCGGTCGGCGGGCAACAACCGGAAGGCGTTGCCTCCTCTTTCGGGGCGCATGGCTCGGAAGTGGCGCTCATCGAAGGTTGCGATGTCGACAATGCCGAGGCGGGTGGCCAATGCCACGAGCGAGGCATCGGATAGTCCTACGTCGAGGTCGAGATACCGTTCGGCGATGGTGACACATTGTGCGGCGGCTGCGGGCCACCACTCAATTTCGTAGGCGCCACTGGCCAGGTCGGTCCGGAATGCACTCTGGGCGGCGGCGCCGGCCCGGGCCCCGGCGAGATGGTCGACCTCGGCGAGAATCAGGGGAGTTGTGGTCAACGCCGGGAGCGTGTCGAGATACCACGCCGATGCCGTCTCGTGCTTGTTGTCGTTGGCGTCGAGGAGGGCGTAGATCACAGAGGTGTCGACGATGATCAACGGCCAAAGTCCGTCTCTGTGAGATGTTTGTCGACATCGGCGGAAACGTCACCCGGGCCGTGGCCAATTCCGATGGCAGTCACCAGGGGACGCTCCTCGGTGGCGGCGACGTCGCGCAGTGATCGACGAATCAGCTCTGCTTTGGTGATTCCGCGCCTCCGTGCGATGCGGGTTAGGGCGACGTCAACATCGGGTTCCAGGTACAGGCTTGTCTTCTTCACAGATGTAGGGTACCACCCGCCACCTGCGTCTTCAACGGTCATTGGTTTCTCTTGAGCGCCGCCGATACTTCGTCGGTGAGGCGTTGTGCCGCCTGCTCCAACCGATCCCACCGAGTCAGACGGCTCCCGGGGACAAGGAGGTCTGCGGCGTACCGCTCGGTGGCGCGGACCCATGGAGCGTTCGAGTTGTCATCGACGCTGCAAGAGATCTGTGCC